>CAYUAO010000029.1:0-16325 GCA_964442775.1 uncultured Halothiobacillus sp.
GCATCTGGACCCTTGGCGGTCCCGCAGAGACACTATCGATTCGTGCAGAGTTTCCCTAGCCCGCCCCGAGGGGCCGGGCTAGCGGCGCCGGTTTGGCGACGCTCGGCTCGTTCCGGGCGGCGGCGTGCCACCGGCAGGCCGTCCATGCCCGATACGCCCGTTCGGACGATGCCCGGCCCTCGGCCGGGCATTTGCATTGCCGCCCACCCTGACGATCCACCTGCCCATCACCCTTTGCCCATGAACGACGAACAACTGCTGCGTTACGGCCGCCACATCATGCTCGACGGGCTGGATTACGAGGGCCAGCAGCGCCTGATTGAGGCGCGCGTGCTGATCGTCGGCCTGGGCGGGCTGGGCTCGCCGGTGGCCCTGTACCTGGCGGCCAGCGGCGTGGGCGAGTTGCACCTGGCCGATTTCGACCACGTCGATCTATCCAACCTGCAACGGCAGATCGTCCATGATCAGGCCAGGGTGGGGCAGAGCAAGGTGGCCTCGGCCAGTGCCCGCCTAGGCGAGATCAATCCCGATGTCCGGCTGGTACCGATCGAGGCGAAACTGGCGGGCAAGCGACTGGATGAGGCGGTGGCGGGTGTCGACCTGGTGGTCGACTGCTCGGACAACTTCGAACTGCGCTTCGCTCTGAATGCCGCCTGTGCCGAGCGACGCGTGCCGCTGGTCTCGGGCGCGGCAATCCAGTGGGCGGGCCAGGTGACGGTGTTCGACCACCGTGATCCGGAAACACCCTGTTATCGCTGCCTGTACCGCGAGGAGGGCGAGGACGCGTTGCGCTGTGCCGAGACCGGGGTGCTCTCGCCGCTGGTGGGCATGATCGGCAGCCTGCAGGCCGCCGAGGCGATCAAGGTCCTCGCCGGGGCGGGTCGACCGCTGGTCGGACGCCTGGCGCTGTTCGATCTCAAGGATGCCGAGTGGCGAACCGTCCGCTACCGCCAGGACCCGGACTGCCCCGTCTGCGCGAGCCGAGCCCCCGCCACTCCCTGACCGTACCGCCCGTCAGTCCTCGGCGTCGGCCAGGGCGCGGGCGACGTCGCGGACCAGTTGTGGGCCGTGGTAGATCAGACCCGTGTAGACCTGCACCAGGTCGGCCCCGGCGCGGATCTTCTCCACTGCCGCCGCGCCGGAATCGATGCCCCCCACCCCGATGATCGGAAAGCCCTCGGGCAGGCGTTCGCGCAGCGCGGTGATCACCTCGGTCGAGCGCTCGCGTACGGGCGGGCCGCTCAGTCCACCCGGCTCGTCGGCCTGCGGCAGGCCCGAGACCAGTGGACGCGCCACCGTGGTGTTGGTGGCGATCACCGCGTCGATCTCGTGGGCGACCAGCGCGTCGACCAATGCCGGAAACTCGCCGTCCTCGATGTCCGGGGCGATCTTGATCGCCAGGGGCACATGCCGGCCGCTCTCTTCACGCAGTCGTTCGCGCTCCCCGGTCAGCCCGGCGAGCAGGGCGGTGAAGGCCTCGCCGCCCTGCAGGTTGCGCAGGTTGGCGGTGTTGGGCGAGGAGATGTTGATCGTGACGTAATCGGCCTGGTCGTAGACGCTGGCCAGCCCGGCGCGGTAGTCCTCGAGGGCGGCCTCGATCGGTGTATCGAAGTTCTTGCCCAGGTTGATGCCCAGCGGCACGGTGCGCGTGGCGGAGGCGATGTTTTCCAGCGCCGGTTCGATCCCGTCGTTGTTGAACCCCATGCGATTGATCAGCGCCTCGGCATCCGCCAGTCGGAACAGGCGTGGCGCGGGGTTGCCCGGCTGGGGGCGCGGGGTGAGCGTGCCCACCTCGATGAAGCCGAAGCCCAGGCAGGCCAGCCCGGCGATGTGCGCGGCGTTCTTGTCCAGCCCCGCGGCCAGGCCGACCCGGTTCGGGAAATCCAGGCCCATGACGGTGGTCGGGTCGTCCGGCACATCCCGGCGCTGCATGCCGCACCAGGGCGTGCGCGCGGCCAGGTCGATCAGGGCGAAGGTCACCCGGTGGGCGGTCTCCGGGTCGAGGCGGAAGAGCAGGGGGCGGAGGAGTGAATACGGGTTCATGGGCGGTTATCGATCAAAATGGGTGCGTGTCCGAGCGTCCGGTGACGGGAATGCCGGTCATGGTAACGCGAAACGCCGGCGAGGCCGTTGAGGTGGCCGGGGCGCTCGCCTATCCTTGGGTCCACTATCCAATCCGGAGAGGCAGGGAATGCAGCAAGGGGGAACGGACGTCCTCGTCGATCGACCGCATGCGCGCGAGGTCGCGCCGGACGGGCACGGCGGGTTCTGGAAGCGGCTGCTCGCGTACCTGATCGACTGGGTGATCCTGATTGCGATCTCGATCGTGGTGGTCTTGCTCGGGGTCGTGTTGCTGGTCGCCGGCGGGGTGCCGGAGGCGTGGGCGGGGCCGTTCGGCAATCTGGTCGGCCTGCTGACCGGCTGGTTCTACTACGCGTTCCTCGAGAGTTCCGACTGGCAGGCCACGCCGGGCAAGCGCATGCTCGGCATGAAGGTCGTCGACATGGAGGGACGGCGCATCAGCTTCTGGCGGGCTACCGGGCGCCATTTCGGCAAGATTCTCTCCGCCCTGATCCTGTTGGCCGGCTTCGTGATGATCGCGTTCACGCGGGAAAAGCAGGGGCTGCACGACATCATGGCGGGTTGCCTGGTAATCAACCGGCGACCGCCGCCCGACAAGCTCTACCTCGACTGATCCGCGCGCGTGCCGCGGTTGGGTGACTGGTACACTCCCGCCCGCCCGCCGTCGCGGGCTCGTCAACATACCAAGCCGCAGCCGGATTCATTTCATGAACCAGCCTGTTCCATCCGCCGAATCGTCGACCGCCCGGCTGAATTCCCGTCGCGTGCATCTCTTCGTCCTCGCCCTGGCCGTGGCAATCGGCTACGTCTGGGGGATCGGCAGCCTGCCGTTGTTCGATCTCGACGAGGGCGCCGTCTCAGGCGCGACCTGGGCGATGTTCGAACGCGGCGGGTTTCTCACTCCCCATCTCGACGAGTCCGGCCTGATCCGGCCCGTGCTGATCCATTGGCTGCAGGCCGCCTCGGTCGGCCTGTTCGGTTTTACCGAGTGGGCGTTTCGCCTGCCGTCCGTGCTCGCCTCGGTGGCCTGGGTGGGGCTGGTCTACGCCTTCGCCGACCGCTACCTGGGCGCCCATCCCGCCTTCTTCGTCGGGCTGGTCGCGGCGACTTCGCTGGTGACCACGGTGATCGGCAAGGCGGCGATTCCCGATGCCGTCCTGCTGCTGTTTCTCAGTGGCGCGCTCTTCGCCATCTTCAACCACTGGGCGACCGGCGATCGCCGCTGGGTCCGCTGGGCGTATCTCGCGCTGGGGCTCGGCTTTCTCGCCGGCGGTGCGAAGGCCATGTTCGTGCCGGCGCTCGCGGGCCTGGCGTTCTACCTGGTCACGGCCCGCGGACGCGACTGGTGGCGTGCGGCGCTCGACTGGCGGGGCATCCTGATCTTCCTGGTGGCGATCCTTCCCTGGTCCGTGGCGGTCTGGATCGAACACGGTTGGCCTTTCGTCGGCGAATTCTTCCCCGATGGCGACGTCGGCCGGCACGACGCGCCGAGCGAAGGGCATTCCGGCGTGCCGTTGTACTACCCGCTGATAACCCTGGTCGCGCTGCTGCCGTTCACCGGCGCGGTGCTCACCGCCCTGCGTCACCTGCCCAGTGACTGGCGCGGGGTCCACGGCACGCCGGCCTCGCTGCCGCTGGCACTGCGCCGCTTCGGCTGGATCTGGTTCGGCCTGGCGCTGCTGCTGTTCCCGTTTTCCGGGACCGGGTCGCCCCGCTACCTCGACGCCGGTCTGGTGGGACTGATGCTGGTGATGGCCTCGCACCTGCCGCAGTTGCGGCACCGCTGGCTGCACCTCGTCCCACCCGCGCTGTTCCTCCTTCTCGTGCTGCTGCTGCCCTGGCTGGTGGAGATCAGTCTCGACCGGATCGAGTCCTTCCACGTCAGAGGCATGCTGGCCGACCGGGGTGCGGTCTTCGGGCCGGCCTGGTATCTGATCGCCGGCGGCGCGCTCGCGCTGGTGATCGCGGCGGGGGTTTCCCGGCGCTGGCCGCTGCCGTGGGTGATGATACCGGTGGCGCTGTCCTGCTCGCTGGTGGTCAACGTGCTGGTGCTCGATGCCGTCGGGCAGATGCGGCAGGAGCCGGTGCGCGAGGCGGGCCTGATCGCCCGTGACCTGCCGGGCCCGCTGGTGATGCGCGATATCAACATGCCGAGCTTCGGGGTCTACGCAGGACGGGGGGTCGAACGGCGCGAGGTGCGCGAGGGTGACCTGTTGCTTACCCGCCGTGACCGTGCCGAGCGCACGCCGGGAGAGGTGCTGTACGCCAGAGGTGGTTACGTGCTCATGCGGGTCGGGTCGGAACCTCGAGCCGCCGTCGGTCGTTCGTTAATGCGCTACCATGTCGGACAGGTCGCCAGGTAATCGGGCGCGAGACAAGCATAGGTCAAGGATTCGTGCGTCACGGATCGTTGTTGCATCCATGCGGGCAGATCCCGGGGGTCGGGCCTGCCGAAGAGAGAGGAGAGACACATGCAGGATTTTCTCAGGAATCGACGTCGGTTCATGACCGCGCTCGCCGGTGCCGGTGCGGCGTTCGGTCTGTCGCGCGCGCATGCGCAGGACGAGGGGGGCGACGACGAGATGTTCTTCCCCGGTGACGAGCCGGCGCACAAGGTCATCTACCAGCTCAACCACGGCGACGTCGACTACCAGACCCACGTGCTCAACTCGATGAACGCCATGATCGGCAAGTACGGCGGTAACGTGAAGATCGCCGTGGCCTGCTTCGCCACGGGCATTCACATCCTCGCCAAGGAGCCCAAGCGCGAGGTGGACGAGGAGATCTACGCGCGGGTCAAGGGGTTCGCCGAGAACTACGACGTCGAGTGGATCGCCTGCGGCAACACCATGGACACCGTCGGCTACTCCGAGGACGACATCCGCGATTTCGCGCGCATCGAGCAGGTGGGCGCCGCGGCGCTGATGGAGTACCAGGAAGACGGCTATGCCTACATCTCCTGGTGATCTAAATGAGATATTGCATGAGCATGTATAAGCAACGACCTGTTTATCCGAGGGTTTCCCGTGGATGAACTGACCATTCGCCAGCCGGACGACTGGCACCTCCACCTGCGCGACGGGGCCATGCTCGAGGCGGTGGCCGGCCAGTCGGCCCGCCGGTGCCGCCGGGCGATCATCATGCCCAACCTCGTGCCGCCGGTGACCACGGTCGCCATGGCGCGGGCCTACCGGGACCGGATCCTGGCCGCCGTGGGTGCGGAACAGGATTTCGAACCGCTGATGACGCTGTACCTCACCGACCGGACCACGGCGGCGGAGATCGAGCAGGCGGCGGCCGATCCCCACGTCCACGCGGTCAAGCTCTACCCGGCCGGGGCGACCACCAATTCCGAAAACGGCGTCACCGATCCGCTCGCGATCGAGTCGGTGCTCGCCGCGCTCGAACGCACCGGCCTGCCGCTGTGCGTGCACGGCGAGGTGGTCGACCCGGCCGTCGATATCTTCGACCGCGAGGCGGTGTTCATCGAGCGGGTACTCGCCCCGATGCTCGAGCGCTACCCGAAGCTGCGCGTGGTGATGGAACACATCACCACCGCCCAGGCGGTGGCGTTCGTCCGGTCGCAGGGCGAACGGCTCGGCGCGACCATCACGGCACACCACCTGATGTTCAACCGCAACGCGATGCTCGCCGGCGGCATCCGTCCGCACTACTACTGCCTGCCGATCCTCAAGCGCGAGAAGCACCGCGAGGCGCTGCTCGAGGCCGCCGTCGATCCCTCGGGCAAGTTCTTCATGGGCACCGACAGCGCCCCGCACCCGAAGGGCGCCAAGGAGTCCGCCTGCGGCTGCGCCGGGGCGTTCACCGCGCCGGTGGCGGTCGAGCTCTACACCCAGGTGTTCGATCGGATGGGTCGGCTCGATGCCCTCGAGGCCTTCACCAGCCTCAACGGCCCGCGCTTCTACGGCCTGCCGGTCAACGAGCGCCGCCTGCGGCTGCAACGCCGCGGCCAGGTCGTGCCGGAGCCCATCGACTGCGGCGGCGACGTGGTGGTGCCGTTGCTCAGTGGCGAGACGATCGACTGGACCGCCGAGCTCGTCGGTGAGTGACGGGGCGGGCGCGGACGACCGCGTCGCGGAGCCGCCGCTCGACTGGCCCGGTGCGCCGGGATCGGATCGTCCCCGCGTCTCGGGGGCGCCTTCCTGGCGTGCCGGGCTCAAGCAGAGCCCCGAGTCCTTTCGCGTCGACGAGGAGCTCGGCTTTGCCCCGAGCGGGGCGGGCAACCACTGGCTGATGCGGCTGGAAAAGCGCGACATGACGACCGGGGCACTGGTCGACTGGATCGCGAAGGTCACCGGCACGCGGGCACGCGACATCGGGTTTTCCGGCCTCAAGGATCGACAGGCGGTCACCACGCAGTGGTTGAGCATCCCGCACGAATCCTTCGACCCGGCGTCGTTCGAGCGTGCCTGCGAGAGCGAGGGCGTCGGCCTGCTGGCGCTCGACCGCCACGACCGCAAGCTGCGCCGCGGCACCCACCGGGCCAACCGGTTCCGCCTGCGGCTGCACGGCGTCGAGCACGTCGGTGGATCGGATCCTGACCTGGCGGGCTATCTCGAGGACCGCATTCCGTCCCTGGCGAGCCGGGGGATGGCCAACTACTTTGGCGAGCAGCGCTACGGTCGCGGCTTTGGCAACCTGCGCGGGCTGGTCGAGTGGGGGCAGGGTGTCCGTACCGGTCGCCCCAAGCGCCAGGCGCGCAACTGGCTGCTCTCCACGCTGCGCTCGGCGATCTTCGACCGGGTGCTCGCCGAGCGCCTGGACAATGTTGGCATCCAGCGGGTAGAGCCCGGCGACCTGCTGCAACTGGCAGGCTCGCGCAGCCGGTTCCTCGCCCAGGCCGACGAGCTAGCCGCCCTGCAGACACGTCTCGAGCAGGGCGACGTCATGCCCACCGGCCCGTTGTGGGGCGAGAACGGCTCGCCGGCCGGCGACGGCGTGGCCGAGCGCGAGGAGTTGCTCGCCGCCGAGATGCTGGCGCGCTTCGGCGAGACGACCTGGACCAGGTGGCTGGCGGACTGGCGGGTGGAAGCCGACCGGCGGCCGCTCGCCGTGCGCGCCACCGATATCGATTATCGACTCGATGGCGACCAGGTGGAGCTGTCGTTCTCCCTGCCTCCGGGGAGTTACGCCACCGAACTGGTCGCCGAGCTGTTTGCCGTGAAGTCGCCCGGTTGAGCGCGAGCCTTTCTCGATCGCGTCACGGCAGGTTTCCCTTGCGGCGACTAGGCTTTCGCCAAACGAGAACCGTGAAGGGAGCTTTCCATGCTTGAATCCATCGCCATCCTGATGGGATCGATCGTCCTGGTCGCCCTGACCGCCCTGACCGGCGGCATCTTCCGCCCCGACGGCTGGTACCGCGCCCTGGCCAAGCCGTCCTGGACGCCGCCCGACAAGGTGTTCCCGATCGCCTGGGCGGTGCTTTATCTCCTGATGGCGATTGCCGCCTGGCGGGTGTTCATGGCCGACGAATCGACCGCGCGGACCGCCGGGCTGATCCTCTACCTGCTGCAACTGGTGTTCAATGCCGCCTGGTCGTGGCTGTTCTTCGGCCGTCGCCGCATCGTGGCCGGCCTGGTCGACATCCTGCTGCTGTGGATGGTGCTCAGCCTGACCGTCATCCTGTTCGCGCAGGTCAGCGCGCTCGCCGCCTGGCTGCTGGTGCCCTACTGGTTCTGGGTGGCCTTCGCCGCGCTGCTCAACGCGCGCATATGGAAGCTCAACCCCTTCGAGTCATCGCCGAGTAACGTCTGACCGACAGGCTGCCGAGAAGCACGAGGGCTCGGCGGGCACCGACACCGGCACGGAATTGGGTAGAATCCCGGCTTTGACGTCCATCGCCGGGAGCGACTCATGTCCGAGCACCACCTGCCGCCCGACTCGTCGGGCGAACACGACGAGGAGTACCTCGGCCCGAGCAAGTCCCAGGTCAAGCGCGAGGCGCATGCCGCCCAGGACCTGGGCGTGGGCCTGGCCGAGCTGGACGCCGAGGCGCTCGATCGCCTGCCGATTACCGATCGCCTCCGTGACGCGGTCGAGAAGCTCAAGGCGACCCGTTCACGGGGCGCGGCCAAGCGCCAACGCCAGTACATCGGCCGGTTGATGCGCGAGGAGGACGTCGAGGCGATCGAGGTCGCACTCGACCGACTCGATCCCAACTCGCCGGAAAACCAGCGCCGGCAGATGCAGGCCGAGGCCTGGCGCGACGCGCTGATCGAGGACGCCGAGGCGATCACCCGCTTCGTCGACAGCTACCCGGCCGTCGACGTGCAGCACCTGCGGCAACTGCAACGCGGCGCCCGGGCGGAGTCGGCGCGCGAGGAATACGGCAAGGCCAGCCGGGCCCTGTTCCTCGAGGTGCGCGAGGTGATCGAGGCGGCCGGAGAGACCAACGAAGAAGGAAACAGCGATACATGAAGGTCACGATTTTCGGCACCGGCTACGTCGGCCTGGTCACGGGCGCCTGCCTCGCCGAGGTGGGGCACGATGTCACCTGCGTCGACGTCGACCCGGGCAAGATCGCGCGCCTGAACGACGGCGTCATCCCCATCTACGAGCCGGGTCTCGAGCCGATCGTCCGCGAGAACCACGCCCAGGGGCGCCTGCACTTCACCACCGATGCGGCTCGCGGCGTGGCCTTCGGCGAGCTGCAGTTCATCGCCGTGGGCACGCCGCCGGACGAGGACGGCTCGGCCGACCTGCAATACGTGCGCGCCGTGGCCGCCACCATCGCCGAGCACATGGACTCGGCGAAGATCATCATCGACAAGTCCACGGTCCCGGTGGGCACGGGCGACCAGGTGCGGCAGGTAGTGGCCGACATTCTCGCGAAACGGGATGTCGAGCTGGACTTCGACGTGGTCTCCAACCCGGAATTCCTCAAGGAAGGAGCCGCGGTCAACGACTTCATGAAGCCCGACCGGATCATCGTCGGCACCAGCGATCCGCACAGCGAGGCGGTGATGCGCGAGCTCTACGCGCCCTTCAACCGCAACCACGACCGCGTGATCGTGATGGACCTGCGCTCGGCGGAACTGACCAAGTACGCCGCCAACGCCATGCTGGCGACCAAGATCAGCTTCATGAACGAGCTGGCGAACCTCGCCGAGCGCCTGGGCGCGGACATCGAGCACGTGCGCCTGGGGATCGGCTCGGACCCGCGCATCGGCTACCACTTCATCTACCCCGGCTGCGGCTACGGCGGGTCCTGCTTTCCCAAGGACGTGCAGGCGCTTTCGCGTATCGCGCACGCCGTCGACCATGAATCACTGCTGCTCGATGCCGTCGAGGCGGTCAATCGCCGCCAGAAGCGCCGCCCGTTCGAGATGCTTGTCGCGCATTACGGCAGCGTCGAGGCGCTGGCCGGCAAGACCTTCGCCCTGTGGGGGCTGGCCTTCAAGCCCAACACCGACGACATGCGCGAGGCGCCTTCCCGCACCCTGATGGAATCGCTGTGGGCGGCCGGCGCACGGGTCCAGGCCTTCGATCCGGAGGCGATGGAGGAAACCCAGCGCATCTACGGCCAGCGCGACGACCTTGCCTTGGTAGGCACCCGCGATGCCGCCCTGAAGGGTGCCGACGCCCTGGTGATCTGCACCGAGTGGAAGGCCTTCCGCGCCCCGGACTTCGACCTGATGCGCGAGTCGCTCGCCGAGCCGTTGATCGTCGACGGGCGCAATCTCTACGATCCGGAACGCCTGAAGGCCGCCGGCTGGCACTATTACGGCATCGGC
Source organism: uncultured Halothiobacillus sp. (assembly GCA_964442775.1). Classification (GTDB taxonomy): domain Bacteria; phylum Pseudomonadota; class Gammaproteobacteria; order Halothiobacillales; family Halothiobacillaceae; genus Guyparkeria. The sequence continues at coordinate 9,837 of CAYUAO010000029.1, forward strand.
CGGGGCGAGACGGTCCGTCGCGTCGTCTGAAATCACCGGGAAACCCGCTGGCACGATTCCGGTGCAGGCGTCGGCATGCCGGCCTAAACTCCTGACAGGCTCGAAGCGAAAGGGAGGCAGGCCATGAAACAGTCCAACTGGTTGATCGGCGCGACGTTGCTGGCGGTGGCCGGGGCGGCCGGCGCCGAGGAGATGAAGGTCAAGGTCACGCCCGACCTCGAGTCCGTCACCGTGGAACACGAGGGCAAGGAGGTCGTGATCGAGCGCGACCAGGACCCGGACGGCCGCATACCCGAGGACTACACCCAGACCAGCCGCGAATGTCCGCCGTTCTGCGTCCAGCCCATGGAGATCCTGCCGGGGGTGAACACCATCGGCGAGATCGAGCTGCTCGAGATGCTCGACGACCGCGCGAAGGGCGAGGATGACTTCGTGTTTATCGATTCGCGCACGCCGGATTGGTTCGAGCGCGGCACGATCCCGAGTGCCGAGAACATTCCCTGGACCCAGCTTCACCCCGAGTCCTCTACCTTCGACCCCTTCGTGGCCGAGACGCTGTTGCTCGACGAGTTCGGGGTGACCAAGGAGGACGGGCTCTTCGACTTCCGTGACGCCAAGAAACTGGTGCTGTTCTGCAACGGGCCGTGGTGCGGTCAGTCGCCGACGAATATCAAGGCCCTGGTTGGCATGGGATACCCCGCCCACAAGATCTACTGGTATCGAGGCGGGATGCAGGTCTGGCATACCCTCGGCCTGACCACCGTCGAACCGTAGAGCGGAACTTAGGGTCGCAATCACCGATCGCAGACCCACGTCGAGCGCGTGGGTTTTTTGTGCCCGCCCGCGGGCCGGCGGCAGGGGCGATGGGCCGTTGCCGGCGTCGGCAGGCGTCGAGGCCGTTTCGTGGGCGGGAATCTTGTCCCGACCCGCCTGATTGCTATAGTGAGCCCGATACTGCGCACCGCAATTGTGCGCTGCAGCCGATATGCCTGACGGGCGACCGACAAGGACCCTCCCACGAATGGATCGTCGTCGATTCCTCAACCTGAGTTCGCTCGCCCTGGGCGCGTCCGTGGTGACGCCGTTGATCGCCGGGTGTCGCCGGGGCGACCCGTTGCGCCTCTCCTACCATCCCTGGGTCGGCTACGAGACCCTCTACCTGGCCGAGCGCTTCGGCTGGCTTCCCGAGAGCGTCAGCCTGACGCGGCGCCGTTCCGCCTCCGAGTCGCTCTCGGCCCTGCAGGCCGACGAGGCGGATGCGGCCGCATTGACTCTCGACGAGGTGATTCGTGCCCGCCTGGCAGGCAGCGATCTCGTCGTGGCGATGGTGTTCAACGTCTCGGCCGGCGCCGACGCGGTCGTCGTGCACGAATCCATTCAGCGGATCGACCAGCTCCGTGGCAAGCGCATCGCGGTGGAGACCTCGGCGGTGGGTTCCGTTCTTCTCGATCACGTACTGGAGCGGGGCGGCCTGGACCGCATCGAGGTCTCCGTCGTCGACGTGCCCGCGGACCGGCACCTGGCCGTGTGGGAGGCCGGCGAGGTCGACGCGGTGGTCACCTACGAGCCGGCCCTCGCGAGTTTGCTCGATGCCGGGGCGGTCCGGTTCATCGACAGCCGGGATTTCCCGGACCTGATCTTCGACACGCTCGCCGTTCGGAGCAGCCGGCTCGGCGACGTGAAGCACGTTCTCCCCGGGCTCATCGATGCGCATTTCAGCGCGCTCGAGCACCTGAGCTTCAACCGCCAGGACGCGCTCTACCGGATAGCGGACGTCCAGGGGGTGACAACGGAAGACGTCCGCCGGGCGCTGGCCGGCGTGCAGCTCCCCGACCGGCGGGCGAACCACCGCTACCTGGAGCCCGGGTCACGTTTGATCGAGGCGGCGAACGGCCTGAACCGGCGATTCGGCGGCGACGAGCTGGGCACCGACTGGTTCACCGATGAATTTCTCCCCGCAAGAACCCCGCGCGATGTCTGAGTCACGCCAATTGCGCATCGGGCCCCGGCATGGGGGAAGCGGCCGGCTGGCACTCCTTGCGCTGGCGGCGCTCGCCCTGCTGTCGATGCTGCCGCTGGCCGCGCCCGCGGCGAACGAGGAACGCCTGGTGGTCGGGGTGTTCGCGGTTCGACCGGTCCCGTTGATGGAACTTCGTCTAGGTCCCCTGGTCGACTATCTCGACGAATCGGTCGATGGGGCGGATTTCCAAATGCGCGTGCTCGGACTCGAGGACCTCGACCGCGCCGTGCAGCGCAACGAGATCGACCTGCTGCTCACCACGCCGACGCACTACGAGTTGGTCCGCAGCGAGAACGCGCTCTCGGGCGTGCTCGGCACCCTGGTCAGCCAGCACCGGGGGAGGACGACCCGCAACCTCGGTGGCGTGATCTTCGCGCCAGCCGACAGCGACGGGATCGACGATATTTCCGATCTGCGCGGACGGACCATCGCGGCCACCGGCGAACGCTACCTCGGTGGCTACCAGGCGCCGCTCTACGAGGCACTCGAGGCGGGAGTCGACCTGCGCGAGGAGGCCAGTTTCCGCTTTTTCGACAGCCACGACGCCGTGGTTCGGGCCGTGCTCGACGGCGAGGCCGAAGCGGGTTTCATCCGTACCGGCGTGATCGAGGACCTGATCGACCGCGGCCACATCGAGCCCGACACCTTCGAGGTGATCAACGCCCAGCGGTTGGGCAGCTACCCGTTCCGCATCTCGACCCGCTTGTATCCCGAGTGGCCGCTGGTGACCATGCCGCACGTGGGCCAGTCGCTGGAGCGCCGGATCGCCGCAGCACTGTTCGCCCTCGACGCCGACCATCCCATCGCCCGGACCGCCGGGATCGCCGGCTTCGGCCCGCCGGCCGACTACCTGCCGGTCGAGCGGCTCACCCGCGCGTTGGGATTACCACCGTTCGACGAATCCGGCGAGATCACCTGGTCGGCACTCTGGGATCAGTATCGCAACGAACTGGTCCTGGCCGCCCTGGCCCTCGTGCTGGTGGGGTTTCTCAGCCTGGCGCTGGTCTACCGTCAGTTGGCCCTCAAGCGCAGCGAGGAGCGGTTCCGGCGGTTTTTCGAGGATAACGCCTCGGTACTCCTGCTGATCGATTTCGAAAAAGCCGAGATCCTCGACGCCAACCGCGCGGCGGTCGCGTTCTACGGTTGGTCGCGGGACGAGCTGGTCGGCAGACCGGTCGAGCGGATCTGGGACCGCCCCGCGGAGGAGTTCAGCGAGATCGCGAACGGCGGGACCGGGGGCGGACACTGTCACCAGCAGACCCATCGGCTGCGCACGGGCGAGAAACGGCGCGTGGAGTTGCACGTCACGCCGATCGCGAATCACCCGGACGGCGGGCGGATGTTCGTCATCGTCCACGACATCACCGAACGCGAACGGGCCGAGAATGCACTCAAACGGGAACGCGAGCGGCTGGCCAACGTGATCGAGGGAACCCATGTCGGTACCTGGGAGTGGAACATCCAGACCGGCGAGATCGTGGTCAATTCGCGCTGGGCGGAGATGTTCGGGTATGCCCTGGCCGATCTCGAACCGACCACGATCCACACCTGGGAAGGGCTGGTTCATCCCGACGACCTGGCGAAGGCCGAGCGGACGCTGCAGGCCTGTTTCCGCGGCGAACAGGACTACTTCGTGTCCGAGGTGCGGATGCGTCACCACGGCGGCGACTGGGTCTGGGTGCTCTCGCGGGGGCGCGTGCTCGAGTGGACGGCGGAAGGCGCGCCGCTGCGCATGTGGGGCACGCACCAGGACATCACTGTCCGCAAGCGGATGGAGCAGGACCTCCACCTGGCCGCTTCGGTGTTCGTGCATGCCCGCGAGGCGATCCTGATCACGGACCTCGACGCCCGCATCATCGACGTCAACGCCGCCTTCACGGAGATGACCGGCTGGCGTCGCGACGAGGTGATCGGCCACACGCCCAAGTTCCTGCAATCGGGATACCACGACGCGGAGTTCTACCGCGAAATGCGGGAACGCCTGCGCACGGCCGGCTACTGGAGCGGCGAGCTGTGGAACCGGCACAAGAACGGCAATCTGTTCGCCGAGAGACTCACGATCAGCCTCGTCCACGATGCCGACGGACATCCAGCCAACTACATCGCGTTGGCCTCGGACATCACCGACGTCAAGAACTACCAGCGTGAACTCGAGCATCGCGCCAACCACGACGCCCTGACCGGCCTGCCCAACCGCGTGCTGATGTCCGACCGGCTGCGCCAGGCGATGGCCGCTGCCCGCCGGAACCATAGCCGTATCGCCCTGGCCTTCCTCGACCTCGACGGCTTCAAGGCAGTCAACGACGACCACGGCCACGACATGGGCGACAAGCTGCTGATCGACGTGGCGCGGGATCTTGCCGCCCAGCTACGGGAGACCGACACGCTCGCCCGCATCAGCGGCGACGAGTTCGTCGTCATCCTGGGCGACCTGGAGAACGACACGGACGCCGAGCCGGTCATCGCTCGCCTGGTCGAGGCCGCGGCGCGCAAGCGCCGACTGGACGGCGTGACCGTTCAGGTAACGGCCAGCGTCGGATTCACCTTCTACCCGCAGGCGACCGAGGCCGACGACGAGGCGCTCCTCAAGCAGGCCGACGAGGCGATGTACGTCGCCAAGGCCAGCGGCCGCAACCGTTCCTGTCGGTACGCACCGGGCGTGGCCGACGGACCGGAATCGCCGGCGTAGGTGCGGCCGACGGAGTTACGCGTAGCGCCCTGGTCAGCGGCCCGAGCGGCGTCATTCGGGCCGCTGCGGCGGGTCGGCATCCGACGATGGTCCCTCGCGATGCTCGCCCAGTCCGACCCGCGGCGGCTCCTCGGGCCCCAGCACGGTGTCGGGGGCCGTGGGGTGGACCTGTTCGGCGGCTTCCCGTTCGGCCTCGCGTTCGGACTCGCGCATCAGCAGGGCCTCGACACGTTGGCGGAGCAGTCGCTCCTTTTCCTCCCGCTGCCAGAACTCCTGGTTCAGGTCGCGTTGCAGGGCCACGGCCATCAGCACCATCAGCAGCATGAACGGGAAGGCGGCGATGATCGACACCGTGCGCAGGCCCTCCAGTCCGCCGGAGAGCAGCAGCACGACGGCCATGGAGAGCTGGAGCACGCCCCAGAGAACCCGTACGAAGCGCGTCGGGTTGAGCACGCCCTTGGAAGTGAACATGCCGAGCACGAAGGTCGCCGAGTCCGCCGAGGTGATCACGAACACGCAGACCAGCGCGATCGCCAGCAGCCCCGCGTAGCTGCCCCAGGGCAACTGCTCGAGCGTCGTGTAGAGCCCGGCGGGCACCTCGGTGGCGACCGCGTCGGCGATGCCGGCGGCCTCGTAGAGCTCCAGGTGGATCGCGCTGCCGCCGAAGGCGGCGAACCACAGCATGCTCAGCACGACGGGAACGATCATCACGCCCAGCACGAACTCGCGGATGGTCCGCCCGCGCGAGATCCGGGCGATGAACGAGCCGACGAAGGGCGCCCATGACAGACCCCAGGCCCAGTAGAACATCGTCCACTGCTCGACCCATTCCTCGCTGGAGTAGGGCGTGGTCACCAGGCTCATCTGCACGATGTTGCCCAGGTACTCGCCCATCGTCTGGGTGAATTCCTGAAAGATGAACGCCGTCGGCCCGAACAGCACCACGTAGAGAAACAGGCCGATCGCGAGGATCATGTTGAAATCGGAGAGGTAGCGGATGCCGTGCTTGAGCGGGGTCATCGCCGAGAGGGTGAACAGCACGCCCAGCCCGGCGATGATCAGGATCTGCGTGGAGGTGCCGTATTCGATACCCTCGAAGCGCGCCAGGCCGCTGTTGACCTGCAGTGCCCCCAGGCCCAGCGTGGTGGCCACGCCGAAGATGGTCGAGACCACCGCGAGGGTGTCGATCGCGGTTCCCCAGCCGCCGTCGACGTGGCGGCCCATCAGTGGCCGGAAAGTCTCGCTGATCAGCCCGCGGGCGTTGTGGCGAAAGCGGATGTAGGCGATCGCCAGCCCCACCAGCGCGAAGTTCGCCCACTGGTGCAGCCCCCAGTGGAAGAAGGCGTAGCGCATCCCCGTCTGCGCGGCCTCCACCGTGCGCGGCTCGTCGAGCCCCAGCGGCGGGTCGTTGAAGTGCATCATCGGCTCGGCCACGCCCCAGAAGACCAGCCCCACGCCCATGCCGCCGGAGAAGATCATCGCCAGCCAGCTCTTGAAGCTGAATTCCGGTGGCTCCTCGTCGGGTCCCAGCCGGATGCCGCCGAACTTCGACAGCCCCAGGAACAGGACGAAGATCACGAACCCGCTGGTCGCCAGGAGGTACATCCAGCCCATCTTGTGGGCGGTGAAGTCGAGCACCTGCTGGGCGATGCGCTCGACGTCGTCGGGAAAGATCGCCGCGACCGCGACGAAACCGGCGATGATCACCACCGAGAGGTAGAAGACCGCGCCGACGTCGCCCAGCAGGCGACCGTAGAGAAGCTGGAACCTGTTCATCGAA
>CAYUAO010000029.1:16425-17876 GCA_964442775.1 uncultured Halothiobacillus sp.
TCGACGTGGAAAATCAATCGGTGCATGCTGTCCGCTGGTCGCCACGGCAGTCGTGGCACGGGGCACAACAAACAAATCGAGAGGCGGGCGGTAATCATGGACGACGTGGCTTCAGTGCGGCAGCGGGGCGGGTGGATGTCGTTTCTCGGCATGCCACCGCGCGAACTCGTCACCGCGAGCCACCATTCCCGTGACTTCACCGGCTCGCGGGCGGCCTACATCTTCTATCGCCAGCGGATCGTCTCGCTGGTGTTCGCCCTGATGGCGCTGGCGTGGATTCCGGTCGACTGGCTGTTCCTGCCCGAGGAGGTGTTCCTGCCCATCCTCGGATGCCGACTGGCGTTCGCCGGGGCGTTTCTCTTCATGGCCTTCTGCGGCGGAAGGGCGACCTCGCTGCACGTCGCCCGGCTGCTGCTGGGGGCATTCATCCTCATCCCGGCCTGCATGTTCGCCGCCTCGCAGGCCATTCTCGGCGAGACGGCCCTGGGCGGCGATCCGCAGACCGCCGCGGTCATCGGCGGTTACGGATATCTGCCGTACGTCATGGTCACGGTCATGGCGATCTTCCCGCTCACCCTGATCGAGGGGGTCGGTTACGCCCTGATCACCGGGCTGGTCTACCTGGTCACCCAGGCCGTCTTCCACGACCTGTTCTCCGTCCAGGTGCTGGGCGAGATCTGGCTGCTCGGGCTGATCGCCGGTGTCGCCGTGTGGGTGGAGGTCGCCCAGCTGGGCATGCTGCTCCGGCTCTATCGCGAGGCCACCCGCGATCACCTCACCGGGCTGGTCAACCGTCGCGTGCTCGCCGAGCAGCTGGTCACGGAGATCGAACGAGCGCGCGCCAAGGACCAGCCGCTGAGCGTGCTGCTGTTCGACCTCGACCTGTTCAAGCGCATCAACGACACCCACGGCCACCTCGCCGGGGACGAGGTCCTGCGGCGCTTCGCCGAGATACTCGACCGCGAACTGCCCGACGACACCCTGCCCGCGCGCTACGGTGGCGAGGAGTTCATCGCCGTGCTGCCGGGGCGGGATACGAGCAACGCCCGCGAGATCGCCGAGGCCATCCGCGAGGCCACGCGCCGGACATCCGTGACCGGTACGGAGGGCGAGACCATCACCTTCACCACCAGCATCGGCGTGGCCGGCCTGCAGGATGACGACACGGTCGATTCCCTGCTCGGACGCGTCGACGACCGGCTCTACGACGCCAAGGCAAGGGGCAGGGATCTGGTGGCGATCGCCGAGTGATCACTGCCGGGTCTCCCGGGGAAACGCGCCGCGATTCGTGCTGCCGGGACCGGAGCGGAACGGGCGTCCGTTTTCGTGAACTCACAACCCGACGCCCCCGAGGCAAGGCGCAGGGGCTTGCAGGTTTGCCGGTCGATGCTCCCTTGGGAAACTCTGCACGATTCGATGACGTCTGAAGCGGGACCTCCAAGGGCCCAGAT
>CAYUAO010000030.1:0-17737 GCA_964442775.1 uncultured Halothiobacillus sp.
TCTGCCCGGCTCAAGGCGCGCAGAGCGGTATGGCATTCGTGCAGACCTTCCCTAGCAAACCCGGCCTCGGGGCCGGGTTTTTGTTATCATCGCGTTTTAACCATTGCACCATGGGAGGCGCCAATGGCGACCGTCAATCGTCGTTCGGTCATGACATTGTTCACCAGCCCGGATTCGCCGGACTGTCACCGCACCCGCATCGTTCTCGCGGAAAAGGAACTGACCGCCGAGATCATTGACCTGTCCGAGCAGGAACCCCCGGAAGACTTCCACGACCTGTCGCCGGAAGGTACGGTGCCGGTGCTTGCCGACCGTGACCTGGTGCTGACCAACGCCCGGGTCATCATGGAGTACCTCGACGAGCGCTTCCCGCATCCGCCGTTGATGCCGGTCGACCCGGTGAGCCGCGCCAAGGTCCGCACCGCGCTCTACCGTATCGAGAAGGACTGGTACGGCCTGTTGCCGGAGTTCGAGCGTGGCGAGAAGACCGTGGCCCGGGCGCGCAAGCAACTCAAGGAGGAACTGCTGTCCGCCGCGCCGATCTTCGCGGCCATGCCGTTCTTCATGAGCGAGGAGTTCTCGCTGGCCGACGTGACGCTGGCCGCCTTGCTCTGGTACCTGCCGAAGTACGGTATCGAACTCACCGGATCCGGCGCCAAGCCCATCCATGACTACATGGACCGGGTGTTCAGCCGGCCGACGTTCCAGGCGAGTCTCACCGAAGTCGAACGCGAGATGCGCGAAGGCTGATCATGCTCTCCAAGCGCCCCTACCTTGTTCCCGCCTTCTACGACTGGATTCTCGATCAGGGGCACGTGCCTCACCTGGTCGTGAACGCCGAGGCCGCCGAGGTGATGGTGCCGACCCAGTTCGTCGAGAACGGCCACATCCAGCTCAATATCAGTCCCTCGGCCGTGCGCGATTTCCACATGGATCGCGTCGGCATCTCTTTCGAGGCCCGCTTCGGTGGGAAGCCCGAACGGGTGTTCGTGCCGATGCACGCGGTTCGAGCGATCGTCGATCGCGACTCCGGTCAGGGGGCGACCTTTCCGGATGACCCGGAGGAAACCTTTCCCCGCTCCGAGGACGACATCGAGGGTGCCCCGGCGCCCGGGTCCGGGAGTGCCGGACGTCCCGCCCTGCGCGCCGTTTCCGGTGGCGAGGACGGCTCGTCGGACAAGGAGGGTCCGGGCAAGGAGTCGGACGGGCGAGGTGGTGCCGGCCCGAAGGATGATGACCCAGACGACGATCCACCCCCCACGTCGCCGTCCGGCGGCGGCAAGGGCGGCCCCAGTTTGCGTGTGGTCAAGTAGCCGCGTCGGATTCGGCGGGGACGAAGTTCAGGCAGACGCTGTTGATGCAGTACCTCAGCCCGGTCGGGGGCGGTCCGTCCTCGAACACGTGCCCGAGGTGCGCATCGCAGCCGGCGCAGCGGACTTCGGTGCGGATCATGCCGTGACTGCTATCGCGTCGGGTGGCCAGCGCCTCGGGGCCGGCGGGTTGAAAGAAGCTCGGCCAGCCCGAGCCGGAATCGAATTTCGCGTCACTGACGAACAACGTCCGTCCGCAACACACGCAGTCAAAGCGCCCCGGGCGCTTTTCGTCGTTGAGCGCGCCCGACCACGGCGCCTCGGTGCCGCCGAGTCGGCAGACCCGGTACTGTTCCTCGCTGAGCTTGTCTTGCCAGGGATCGGTCTCGTTGCTCGTCATGGTTTCCATCCGGTAGCGGTTGGTGTCGATCGGTGTACGGGACAGTCCGCCCGAGGCCCGAACCGGTCCGAGTACCCAGTCTTGGCAGGCGCCGAGCGCCGTTTGCCGTGACGTCTCGCGTGGAACGGGCGGACCTTCGAGGGTGACGGGCCTTTACTGCCGCCGCCGTGCTCGGGGCGCTTGAATTCGTTCGGGCCGTCCCTGCCATGATAGACGACCGGGGCTGCCGGAAAACGCGCGTTGCACGGGTGGCAGCGAACGGCCGGGCTTGGTATCCTCGCGAGTCGATGTCCCACTGTAACAATCTCGAGTAACCCATTGACTGAGCGAAAGATAGGCCTGCCAGGATGCCCGGAATGACCAAGCCCGCGATCTTCCGCCCCCAGCTCGCCCTGGTCGAGCTGGCCCTGCTCGTCGTGGCCCTGCTGCTGGGTGTATACCTCGTGGCGCTGCTCAGCTACCACCCTGACGATCCGGGCTTCAGCGTCACGGGGGGCGGTGATGTGCATAACGCCGCCGGGCTAGTTGGCGCCTGGGTGGCCGACGCGGCCCGTTACCTGGTCGGATTCGGTGCATATATGCTGGTGCCGGCACTCTTGCCGCTGTTGTGGCGTACGTTCCGGCGTGCCCGTCAGGCCCGCCCCTGGGCCGACCTGCCGTTCGCCATCCAGTGGTTGGGCGTCCTGCTGCTCGTGCTGTGCGTCAGCGTCCTGGCGTCGATCAATCACGAGCCACTGGACTCACCGAGCGGGCTTTCCGCAGGCGGGGTGTTGGGACTGGTGCTTGCCGAGGGCATGGTCCGGATGCTGGGGGCGCTGGGCAGTACGCTGGTGCTGCTTGGCCTGATGATGCTCGGCGTTTCGGCGACAACCGGGCTGTCCTGGCTTGCGCTGTTCGACCTGATCGGGGCGGCGGCGTTGCATGTGGTCCGGGCGGTACGTTCTGCAGGCTCCTGGCTGGCCGCTCGGCTCGCCCTTCCGCGGGGTCCGGGCCCGGCGCCGATCCCGGAGGTTGGTGCGAGTTACGAGGAAGTTGAGCAGGGCCAGCGTCGCCGGGAATCCCCGCGGGCGAAAAGCCGACCCAAATCGAAGACCAAGGCCCCGTCGATACCGCCACCGGCGGCGCCTGCCGTGAAGCCCCCCGTGAAGAAGAAAGCCGGCACGCCGCCCCAGCCCGAACTGGGGACGGCCGACGGCAGGCCGATCCTCGAGCTGCTGGATCGCCCGGTCCAGCAGAGCAGCGGCTTCGACAAGGACGACCTGCGTCACATGTCCGAGGTGATCGAGGTGCGGCTTGCCGAGTTCGGCGTCTCGGTCGATGTGGTCGCCGCCCATCCTGGCCCGGTGATCACGCGCTTCGAGCTCCAGCCCGCTCCGGGGGTGAAGGTCAGCCAGATCTCGAATCTCGCCAAGGACCTGGCGCGTGCGCTGTCGATCGTCTCGGTGCGCGTGGTCGAGGTCATTCCCGGCAAGTCGACCGTGGGCCTCGAGATTCCCAACACCTCCCGCGAGATCATCGCCTTGCGCGAGTTGCTCGAGTCGCGCCGGTACCGCGAGGCGCGTTCGCCGCTGACCGTGGCGCTGGGCAAGGACATCGGCGGTGAGCCGATCATGGCGGACCTGGCCCGCATGCCCCACCTGCTGGTGGCGGGCACCACCGGTTCGGGCAAGTCCGTCGGCGTCAACGCCATGATCCTGAGCCTGCTCTACAAGGCGACGGCCGAGGAGGTGCGGCTGATCCTGATCGACCCGAAGATGCTCGAACTGTCGGTCTACGAGGGCATCCCGCACCTGCTCGCCCCCGTGGTCACCGACATGAAGGAGGCCGCCAACGCCCTGCGCTGGGCGGTGGGCGAGATGGAGCGTCGCTACCGGCTGATGGCGAAACTCGGGGTGCGCAACATCGCCGGGGCGAACGAGAAGATCCGCGAGGCGATCGCGCGCGGCGAGCCGATCAAGGACCCGTTCTACGACCACGCCCAGGCATTCGACCCCGACCTTCCGCCGCCCACCCTCGAACCGATGCCGTATCTCGTGATCGTGGTCGACGAGTTCGCCGACATGATGATGGTCGTCGGCAAGAAGGTCGAGGAACTGATCGCCCGGCTCGCCCAGAAGGCGCGTGCCGCCGGCATCCACCTGATCTTGGCCACGCAGCGCCCCTCGGTCGACGTGATCACCGGCCTGATCAAGGCCAACATCCCGACGCGTATCGCCTTCCAGGTGTCCTCGAAGGTCGATTCGCGCACCATCCTCGACCAGATGGGTGCCGAGCACCTGCTGGGCCACGGCGACATGCTTTACCTGCCGCCGGGCAGCGGCATGCCCATGCGGGTCCACGGGGCGTTCGTCGGGGACGAGGAGGTCCATCGCGTGGTCGAGGCGCTCAAGACTCTCGGGGAGCCGGAATACGTCGAGGAGGTGCTTTCCGAGGCGACCGCGGCGAACGTGACCCTGCCGGGCGAGAAACCGGTGCGGGCCGACGGCGAGGAGATCGACGAACTGTACGATCAGGCCGTGGCCATCGTGACCGAGTCGCGCAAGGCGTCGATCTCCTACGTCCAGCGCCGGCTGAAGATCGGGTACAACCGCTCGGCCCGCCTGGTCGAGCAGATGGAGGCCGACGGCGTGGTCGGCGAACTGGGCGCCAACGGCAGTCGTGAGGTCTTGGCGCCGCCGCCACCGAAGTGAAGCCGGGGGCGCCACTCGAGGGTTTCCCGCCGCGGTCGTCGCGGGGAACCGAGCGTCACGCGGCGCGTCGAACCGACCTCAACCGAACAACTGGTGACCCATGAACACAAAGACAACCCGTCACACCGGCATCTTCGCTCTGCTGACGCTCCTCGCCACCGTCCTGGCCTCGCCGTGGTCGGTCGCCGGGGCGAGCGAGGAGGTCGACGCGCTGCTCGAACGGCTGGCCGACATCGAGACGCTGGAAGCCGATTTCCGGCAGGAGCGCCGTGATGCGCAGGGACAGGTGCGCCGCGAGTCCTCGGGAACCTTCGTGCTCAGGCGCCCCGGGCAGTTCTTCTGGCGGTACGAGACGCCGTACGTGCAGGAGCTGGTCGCCAACGACGGCACGCTCTGGGTCTACGAGCCCGACCTGAGACAGGCCAGCCGATCACCGCTGTCGGCGACCGAGGGTGCTCCAATCGCCATCCTGACCGGCGAACGCCCGGTCGACGAGCTGTTCCGTGTCCGTCACCTCGAGAGGGAAGGCGCCCTGGACTGGTTCGCCCTGCGTCCCCGGGACGAACAGGGTGATTTCCGCGAGGTCCTGCTGGGCGTCGACGACCAGGGCATTCGCGAGATGCGCTTCATCGACCAGCTCGACCAGACGACCCGGGTCTCCTTCGATTCGCGTCGTCTCAACCAGTCCGTTGACGAGTCGACCTTCGAGTTCGAGGCCCCCGACGGGGTCGACGTGGTCGAGGCCCGCGAACCCCCGGAAATCCAGTGACGCCCGGCAGCCCCGGTCTGGTCGGAGGACGATCGATTTGAGCCCGCAGGACGACCTGTTCGGCCCGAAAGAACCGGCGCCCCCAGACGGGCAGGTCCCCGGGGAAGCGGGGGAGCCGAACGGCTCTCCGGACTCGGTCTACCGGCCACTGGCCGACCGGTTGCGGCCCCGCCAGATCGAGGAGTTCGCGGGTCAGGTCCGCGTCGTCGGCGAATCCGCGCCGCTGCGGGTGGCGATGGAAAAGGGCCAGGCGCATTCCTGCCTGCTGTGGGGGCCGCCGGGCGTGGGCAAGACCACGCTCGCCGGCCTGTACGCCGAGCGCCTGCAGGCCGAGATCGTCTACATGTCCGCAGTCGAGGCGGGTGTGCGTGAGCTGCGCGCCGTGATCCAGGCGGCTCGCGAACGCCGCCGGCTCGCCGGCCGCCTGACGGTGCTGTTTCTCGACGAGATCCATCGTTTCAACAAGTCCCAGCAGGACCAGCTGTTGCCGTCGGTGGAGCGGGGCGTGCTGGTGCTGGTCGGCGCGACGACCGAGAATCCCTCGTTCTCGCTGAACAACGCGCTGCTCTCCCGCCTGCGCGTCTATCGCCTGCAGCCGCTCGAGGACGCGGCGATGCATACCCTGCTCGAACGGGCACTCGGTCATCCGCAGGGCGTGAAGGAGACCACCGGCGGCCTGCCACTGGTGATGCGGCCGCCGATCGCCGAGCGCCTGGTCGCCGCGTCCGACGGCGATGCCCGGCGCCTGCTCACCTTGCTGGAACTCGCCGCGCAACTGGGCGTCGACACGGCCGACGGATCGGCCCGGGAAGTGGGAGAGGAAACCCTCGAGGCACTCCTGACGCAATCGCCGCGCCGCTTCGACCAGGGTGGTGACGAGTTCTACGACCAGATATCGGCCATGCACAAGGCCATCCGCGGATCGAACCCGGATGCCGGGGCCTACTGGCTGTTGCGCATGCTCGATGGTGGCGCCGACCCCGCCTACCTGGCGCGGCGGCTGGTGCGCATCGCCTCCGAGGACATCGGCAATGCCGATCCCCGGGCGCTGAGCGTCGCGCTCGACGCCTGGACCGCCTACGACCGGCTGGGTGTGCCCGAGGGCGAGCTGATGCTCACCCAGGCGGTCATGTACCTCGCCGTCGCGCCGAAGAGCAACGCCGTCTACAAGGCGCACAACGCCCTGCTGGCAACCATCCGGGACCGTGGGTCGGACCCGGTGCCCATGCACCTGCGCAATGCGCCCACCGCGCTCATGGAACGCGAGGGCTGGGGAAAGGGTTACCGCTACGCGCACGACGAGCCGGGGGCTTATGCCGCGGGCGAGACCTATCTGCCCGACGAGCTGGCCGGAACGCGCTTCTACACGCCCGTCGAGCGCGGGCTGGAGCGCAATATCGCCGAGCGGATGAGGTACTGGGACGAGCTTGACGAGCAGGCGAGCGAAAAACGGACCCCGCGATCGTCCGAACCGCCGTCTGGATAAGGGGTGAGGGGCGAAGCCTCAGCGGTAGGCAATCCCCTCGATCGCTAGCAGCCGCCACTTGATCCGCGTGCCCTGCGCGTAACCGCCCAGCCCGTGATTGGCCGCGAGGACCCGGTGGCAGGGGATCAGCGGCGCCCAGGGATTCCCACCCACCGCCTGCCCGACAGCCCGGGCCGCCCGCGGCCGGCCCACCCGTCGGGCAAGCTCCCCGTAGCCGATCGATTCCCCCCAGGGCACTTGGCATAGCGCCGACCAGACCGACCGTTGAAACGCGGATCCCACCCGGGGAAAGCCTGGATGGGCAGTCCAGTCGAACCCAGGGGCGACGTTCGCCGCCCAGTCATACAACGCCCGCTCGACGTCGCTGTATCCGCTCGGCAGAGCGTGATCGGGAGTCGCTCCGTCGACCGGGTCTCCTTCGACCTGCATACGCGCCAGTATCCCGTCGCTGACGGTCAGGCGCACCCGGAGCTTGTGGCTGCCCGGTTCTTCCCGAGGACCGAGCGGCAGCAGGGTTTCATGCCTGATGGCGGTCATTTCGCTCCAGCCCGTCAGGCCGACTTCCTCTTGCGACGAAACAGTTTTTCACTGGTTGTCTGCAGCAGCTCGAAGAACATCGGGATGAACAGGATGGCGACGTAGGTCGCGAGAATCATCCCGCCGACGATCGGCGTGCCCAGCGAATTGCGCGCCGCCTCGCCGGCGCCGGTGGCCAGGGCCAGCGGCAGAACGCCGAGGATGAAGGCCATCGAGGTCATGATCACGGGCCGGAAACGGATGCGCGCGGCCTTGAGTGCGGCCTCCTTGATCGACAGGCCATCCTCGGTATGCATCTTCGAGGCGAACTCGACCACCAGGATGGCGTTCTTCGCCGACATGGCGATCAGCACCAGCAGCCCGACCTGGAAGTAGATGTCGATGTTGAGTCCGCGCATCCAGATCGCGATCAGCGCGCCGAGCACCGCGAAGGGCACGGCGGTGATCACCGCGAAGGGCAGCGACCAGCGCTCGTACTGCGCCGCAAGGATCAGGAAGACCATGATCACGCCAAGGAGGAAGGCGATGGCACCGGCCGAGCCGCTGGACAGCTCCTGGAAGGCCGAACCTACCCAGCCCAGGGTGTAGTCGCCGCCGCCGAGGGCTTCGTCGACGACCTCCTGCATGGCGTCCAGCGCCTGACCGGAAGAATACCCCTCGGCGGGATTGCCCATGATCTTGGCGGCAGGGAAGATATTGAAACGGTCGATCACGTCCGCCCCGGTCGTGCGGGTGAGGCTGACAACCGAGCTGATCGGAACCAGCTGCCGGTCGCCGCTGCGCACGAACACGTTCTCCAGGTCCTGCGGATCGGCGCGGAAGTCCGCGTCGGCGGCCATGTTGACCTGGAAGTTGCGCCCGAACAGGGTGAAGTCGTTGATGTAACGGGTACCGAAAGTGCCCTGCATGGTGCGGAACACCGCGGCCACCGGCACGTCGAGCGCGTAGGCCTGCTCGCGGTCGACGTCCATCCGGAATTGTGGCGTGTTGTCGACGAACGTGGTGCGCACGCCATCGAGTTCCGGGCGCTTGTTGGCGGCGGCGACCAGCGCGTTGGCCGCCTCGGCCAGCGCCTTGACGTCCGCCGATCCCCGCTGCTGCAGATAAGCCTCGAAGCCGCCGGTGGTCGACATGCCACGGATCGGCGGCGGTACGAAGGCCATCACCTGTCCTTCCTCGATCTGGCTGCCGGCGCCCATGGCCTTCTTGACCGTCGCCTGGACGCTCTGGTCTTCGTCGGGTCGCTCCGACCAGTCCTTGAGCCGGGTGAAGGCCACGCCCTTGTAGGGGCGCTGGGTACCGGCGAGCAGGTCGAAACCGGCGAAGCCGACCTGCATCTTCACGTCCGGGTTCTCGCGGATCATGGCCGAGTACTGGTCGCGGACCTCCCCGGTACGAGAGAGACTGGCTGCCGGGTCGAGGTTCAGTGTCGAGATGAAGTAGCCCGGATCCTCCTCGGGGACCAGGCCGGTCGGGGTACTGCGGAACATCACCACCGCGGCGATCACCACCCCGGCGAACACCAGTAGGCCCACCGGCCAGGCAACCAGGAAGAAATTCACCACCTTCATGTAGCCATTGCGGAAGGCATCGAAGCCGCGGTTGAAGAGCCGGAACGGCAGCACGGGCTCCTTGTCCTTGTGGTTTTTCAGCAGCAGGGCGGTCATGGCCGGGGTGAGTGTGAGCGCGACCACGCCGGAGAGCACCACGGAGATCGACAATGCGACGGCGAACTGGCGATACATCTCGCCGGCCAGGCCCGGTATGAACGCCACCGGAACGAAAACCGCGAGCAGCACGAGCGTCGTCGCCACGATCGGGCCGGTGACCTGTTCCATGGCCTTGATCGTGGCCTCGCGGGCCTTGAGTCCTTCCTCGCGCATCAGGCGCTCGACGTTCTCGATCACGATGATCGCGTCGTCCACCACGATGCCGATCGCCAGCACGAAGCCGAACAGCGTCAGGAGGTTGATCGACATGCCGCTGAGGAACAGGCCGGCGAGCGCCCCGATCAGGGCCACGGGGATGGCGATCAGCGGAACGATGGTCGCGCGGGGTTTCTGCAAGAAGACGAAGATCACCAGCGAGACGAGCACCAGCGCCTCGACGAGGACCTTGAGCACTTCCTCGATCGAGATGCGGACGAAATCCGTGGTGTCGAGCGGGATCCGGTAGTTCATGTCCCCGGGGAAGCGCTCGGAAAGCTCCTTCATCTGCTCTCGGACCTGGGCGACCGTGTCCAGCGCGTTGGCGCCCGGGGCGAGGTAGAGCCCCATCGGGACCGTCGGTGCACCGTTGTAGGTGGCGTTGAAACCATAGGTCTTGGTGCCCAGTTCGATCTCGGCGACGTCCTTGAGACGCAGCGTGCCGCCGTCCTCGGAGGAGGAGAGGATGATGTCCTCGAACTGTTCGACCTCGGAGAACCGTCCCTCCGAGGTAATGGTGTAGGTGAAGGCCTCGCCTTCCTTGTTGGGCGCGTCGTTGAACTTGCCGGCGGCGAACTGGGCGTTCTGCTCGCTGATCGCCTCGGCGACGTCGTCCTGGGTGAGATCGAAGTGCGCCAGCTTCGCCGGGTCGAACCAGACGCGGATGGAGTAGTCCTGCGCGCCGAACAGCCGTGCGTCGCCGATGCCCGGTACCCGCTTGAGCGAGTCGAGGATGTTGATCAGGCCGTAGTTGCTGAGGAACTTGGTGTCGAACTCCTCGTCCTCGGAGATCAGCGTGATCACCATCAGCAGCGAGCTGCTCTTCTTGTTGACGACCACGCCCTGGTCGCGCACTTCCTGCGGCAGCTGGGGCAGGGCGCGCTGTACGCGGTTGTTGACGTCGATGGTGGCCTGGTCGGGGTCGGTACCCGTCTCGAAGGTCACCGACAGATTCATCTGGCCGGCGTCCGAGCTACCCGACTTCATGTAGAGCATGTCGTCGACGCCGTTGATCGCCTGTTCGAGCGGGGCCGCGACCGACTCGGCGATCGTGCCGGCATCCGCGCCGGCGTAGTTCGCCTGGACCTCGACCTCGGGTGGGACGATCTCCGGGTACTGCTCGATGGGCAGGCCGGTAAAGGCGGCACCACCGGCGATCATGATCACGATCGCCAGGACGGTGGAGAAGATCGGCCGGTCAATGAAGAACCTGGAAAACATCGGTGCGCTCCGATGCCCGCGTCACCAAGGGGGTCACGGGCGAGTGGTGTTCAAGGTGAAAAGACGACGCGTCAGTCGTCGTCCTTGTCGGGATCCTGCGGCTTGACCTTCGCGCCGGGGCGAACCTTGAGCAGGCCGTCGACGATCAGGCGTTCGCCCGGTTCCAGGCCGGCTTCGACGATGCGACCGCGGTCGCTCATCGGGCCGAGATCCACGCGCTTCTGCGAGGCCTTGTTGTCGTCGTCGAGCACGTAGACGACGGTGCTGTTGGGTTCTGCGCCGGTGCCGATCGCGGTCTCCGGAATGATCACGGCGTCCTCGACTTCCTCGACCTTGACCTTGACCCGCACGTACCGGTTGGGGCGCAGGGTGTCGCCGGGGTTGTCAAACACGCCGCGCAGTTCGATGGAGTTGGTGCCACGGTCGATGCTCGACGAGCGGTAGTCGATCTCCCCGGTGAGCGCGTTGCCGTCCGGCCCGGTGATCCCGGCGATCTCGGCCGGCGTGGTGCGCTCCGGCGTGGGGTTGAGCGCGTCGCTATCGGCGAAGGGGTCGTCGACCGGGTAGGACAGGGTCACCTGGATCGGGTCGATCTCCTCGATGCTCACCAGCCGATCGCCGATGCCGATCAGGTTGCCGGGGTCGACCGCCCGTCGCCCGACGATCCCCGGGATCGGGGCGGTCACCGAGGTGTAGTCGAGGTCGATCTGGGCCGTCTCCCGCCTTGCCTCGGCGACCTGCTCGGCGGCCCGGGCGGTTTCCAGGGCGGAACGGGCATCGTCACGCTGTTTCTCGCTGGCGACACCGCGCTCGAACAGCGAACTGACTCGCCGCCAGTCACGCTGGGCGGCCGCCAGGCTGGCCCGGGCGGAGGCGAGATCGGCCTCGGCCTTGTTCACCGCCGCACGAAACGGGCGGTCGTCAATCTCGAAGAGGGGGTCCCCCTTTTCCACGCGGGCCCCCTCGACGTATTCCCTCGACTCGAGAATCCCCTCGACCTGGGCGCGGACCTCCACGTGACGGTTCGCCTCGGTCCGGCCGGTGTATTCCTTGTAAACCGCCGCGTTACCCGGTTCGATCTCGATGACCGGCACTTTCGGTGGCGGCTGGTCCCCTTTCCCCTGCTGCGCCAGGGTGACGGGGGAGACGGTTGCCAGGAGGATGGCCGACACGCCCACCGCGAGAAGTCGGTCGACGGGAGATCGGGGCAGGGAAGGGATCAGGGCCATGGGTGCTGTACCGTGTCGAGTGGCGGGACGGGTCCGCCGGGGCGTGGAACACAAAAATCCGCGGTAACGGGCGTCCGTTTGGGCACGCGCCAATAAAGGTAGTCTACTAATTGATTACCTGAGCAGCAATCTTCGCCGGCTGACGCGTCGCGAATGCCCCGGCCCACCCCGACACCGCCCGTCGCCGCCGGCAGCCTGGTGAACATAGGCTAAGCTTTCGGCTAAATCACGATGTTGTGGGCATCATCGAGTCATACGTTTTTGTGGAGGTTCTCACGTGAGCGACACCATCTTTTCCAGGATCATCAATCGCGAGATCCCTGCGGACATCGTTTTCGAGAACGATCGCGTCCTGGCCTTTCGGGACATCAACCCGCAGGCGCCGGTGCACGTGCTGATCATTCCAAAAAAGCCGATTCCCACGATAAACCACATCACGCCCGAGGACGCGCCGCTGATCGGGGAGTTGTTCGTGGTGGCGCGCCAGATCGCCGCGCAGGAAGGTATCGACGAGTCGGGTTATCGCGCGGTCTTCAACTGCAACCGGGACGGCGGGCAGGAGGTCTATCACCTGCACCTGCACCTGCTGGGCGGGCGAGCGATGCAGTGGCCGCCGGGCTGAACGTTGCGAGGTCTCTCGGGTCAGCCGCTGGCCTCGCGCAAGGCCTGATACTGCCCCAGGCGGCGTTCGAGTATCTCCCCGTCCGCCACGGCAGCGCGCACCGCGCAGCCCGGTTCGTTGACATGCCGACAGTCGTTGAATCGGCAGCGGGCCGAGGCCGTGTGGATCTCGGGGAAGGCGTCCTCCAGCGCCGCGGGCGGCACGTTCTCGACCGGGAAGTCCCGTACACCGGGCGCGTCGATCAGTCCGCCTTCGCCGTCGGGGAAGCGGTAGAGCGTACTCGCGCGGGTGGTGTGCGTCCCCTCGCGGTTGAATGCCGAAATCTCGCCGATGGCGGCGTCGTCGGCGCTGGGCGTGATCTCGCGTGACAGCGACGTCTTGCCGACCCCGGACAGCCCCACGGCCAACGTGACCCGGTCGTGCAATTTCGCTCGCAGGGTCTCGATGCCCGTGCCGGTCTTCACCGAGGTTCGGATCACCTCGAAACCCAGCGACTCCCACAGGGCGACGGTCGACTCGATGCGCTCACGCTCCTCCGCGGCGAGCGTTGCGAGCAGATCGGTCTTGTTGACCACGATCACCGGCGTGGCGGGCAGGGCGAAGACCGCCACCAGGGTACGTTCGACCACGTCGACGTTCATCCAGGGCAGGACCGAGGTGACCACCAGCACCTGGTCGATGTTGGCGGCCATCATCTTCTTCTTGCCGTAGGCATCGGGCCGGACCAACAGGTTGCGACGCTCTTCGCGCTGCTCGATCACCACGTTACCCTGCTCGTCACGCTGCCAGCGGATGCGATCGCCCGTGGTCAGCCGGCCGACGGTGCGGCGTGCCCGCCCGCGGTGAAGGCGATGCCCGGCGTCCTCGATCAGCAGGTCATGGCCGTGGTGAGTCACGACGATGCCCGGTTCGAGATTGGTGTCGGCCTGCTCCGTGACGCGCCGACGCCGATCGATCTGGCGCTGCTGCTGCTTGCTCAGGCGAATCTTGCGAGTCATTCCGGCGCCTTACAGGAGGAACAGGGTGGCGAGCCCCAGGAAGATGAAGAAGCCGCCCGAATCGGTGATCGCGGTGATCATTACCGCGCTGCCCAGCGCCGGGTCGCGGCCCATGCGGGTGCGCAGGATCGGGATGGTCACGCCGAAGAACGCGGCGCTGAGGAAGTTCAGGGTGACGGCCGCCGCCATCACCGCCGACACGCCGGCGTTCTGGTACATCAGGAAGGTGACGATACCCAGCACGCCGCCCCAGATCACGCCGTTGATCAGGGCGACCTTCAGTTCCTTGCCGTAGAGCAGCCGGATGTCACCGCCGCCGAGCTTGCGGAAGGCCAGTTCGCGCACGATCATGGTGATGGTCTGGTTGCCGACGTTGCCGCCCATGCCTGCGACGATTGGCATCAGCACTGCCAGTGCCACCAGTTCCTGGATCGATCCCTCGAACAGGCCGATGACCTGGGCGGCGACGATGGCCGTGACGAGATTGACGGCCAGCCAGGGCGCGCGGTTTCGCACCGACTTGCGCACCGGGGCGAAGATGTCCTCTTCCTCGGAGAGGCCCACCTGCGACAGGCGCTCCTCGTCGGAGGACTCGCGAATGAAGTCGACCACCGCGTCGATCGTCACCCGGCCGACCAGCCGGTCGACCTCGTCGACCACCGGCGCGCTGACCAGATCGTAGCGTTCGAAGGCATCGGCGCCGTCACGCGCCTTGTCCTCCGGGTGAAAGCGCACCGCGTCGGACTCCATCACGTCGGCCACGACCGTTTCCGGGTTGTTGAGCAGCAATGTCTTGAGGTGGATCACGCCCTCGAACAAGCCATCGCGATCGGTTACGAACAGCTTGTCGGTGTGATCCGGCAAAGAATCCATCCGCCGCAGGTAGCGCAGCGCCGCCTCGATGGTCACGTCGCCGCGCACCGTGACCAGGTCGAAGTCCATCAGCGCGCCGATGGTGTCCTCCTGGTAGGACATGACGAAGCGCAGCTTCTCGCGGTCGTCGATCGGCAGGGCGGTGAACACGTCCTGCATCATCCCTTCGGGAAGGTCCGGTGCGAGATCGGCCAGTTCGTCGGTGTCGAGCGTGGAGGCGACGTTGAGGATCTCGTCGCGATCCATCACCTCGATCAGGGTGTCCCGGACCGAGTCGGAGACCTCTAGCAGGACATCGCCGTCGCGGTCGGGATGCACCAGCTCCCAGATGATCAGGCGTTCGTCCTGGGGCAGGGACTCGAGCACCTTGGCCACGTCGGCCGCGTGCAGGCGCCCGATCTTCTGTGCCAGCCGCGCGAGTTCCTGCCGGCTCGGCTCGGACAGGGCCACCGCGGAATCCGCCTGCTCACCGCCCGCTCGCGGCCGCGAGAGCGACTCGCGGATCTCGTAAATCAGCGAGTCGAGCTCCTCCTGTCGGTCGATGTCGGTCAACTCGGGCATGAGCGTCGGGGTCCGGGCGGTTGGGACGACGGCGACCGGGTCCGTCGGGGGTGGATCGGCCGGCGGCCAGTATAGCGGACGGCGCGGTCCCGGGTGCAGGGGGAATCCGTGGCGGTGGGCGGACTCGCGCCAATGACGTGCTAGGCTTCACGGCGTCTCGAACGCGGGGCGCATCGTTCGTTCGGCGATGCGTCTGCCCCGGCAATCGAGAATCGCAGCCACTAGGAGAGAGTCCATGCACGCACCGGAAGACAATCTGATCTGGATCGATCTCGAGATGACCGGCCTCGACCCGGTGCGAGACACGATCATCGAGATTGCCACCCTGGTGACCGACAAGCACCTCAACCTACTGGCGGAAGGGCCGGTCGTCGCGATCCACCAGCCTGAAGCGATGCTCGCCGGCATGGACGAGTGGAACCAGCGGGTCCACGGGCAGAGTGGCCTGATCGAACGGGTCCGGCAGAGCGACTGCGACCTGCGCTGCGGCGAGGTCCGCACCTTGGAATTCCTCCGCCGGTACGTGCCGGCGGGCAAGTCGCCCATGTGCGGCAACAGCATCTGCCAGGACCGGCGTTTCCTCGCCCGGCTCATGCCGGAGCTGGAGGCATACTTCCATTACCGCAACCTGGATGTCTCCACCATCAAGGAGCTGGCGCGTCGCTGGCAGCCGGAGGTGCTCGCCGGGTTCCGCAAGCCCTCGGCCCACCAGGCGATGGACGATATCCGCGGCTCGGTTGCCGAGCTGTCGCATTACCGCGCCGGTTTTTTCAAGCTCTAGGTGGGGGTTGTTAGACTTTGCCGCCATCCGAAACCGGATTCCTTCGCAACGCATACTTAACTTAGAAAGTCGGACAAAAAGAGCATGAGCACACGAGTCGGGATTGTTGGCGCCAACGGTCGGATGGGCCGTCGCCTGATCGAGGCGGCCCACCACGGCGGATACACGCAGATGGGGGCGGCCTTCGTTCGCAGCGGCAGTCCGCTGCTTGGCCAGGACGCGGGGCAGATCGCTGGCATCGGCCAGATCGGGGTGCCCGTGGTCGACGACCTCCCCGGTCACTGCGACGATTTCGATGCGCTGGTCGACTTCACCTCGATCGACGCGACCATGCGCCATCTGGAAATTTGCCGCGAAGCCGGACGGGCGATCGTGATCGGGACGACCGGGTTGTCCGACGCACAGAAGGAAACGTTGCAGGCGGCCGCACGGGAGATCCCCGTGGTGTTCGCGCCCAACATGAGCATCGGCGTCAACGTCCTGCTGCAGGTGCTCGGCCAGGTCGCCTCGATGCTGGGCGACGACTACGACGTCGAGATCATCGAGGCGCACCACCGCCACAAGGTCGACGCCCCCTCCGGCACCGCGCTGCGCCTCGGCGAGGCCGTGGCCGAATCACTGGACCGAGACCTGCAACAGGTGGCCATCTACGGCCGGGAGGGCATCACCGGGGAGCGCGCCGCCGAGACCATCGGTTTCTCCACCATCCGCGGCGGTGACGTGGTGGGCGACCACACCGTGCTGTTCGCCGGCATCGGCGAGCGCGTCGAGATCACCCACAAGGCCTCGAGCCGCATGACCTTCGCCAAGGGTGCCATCCGCGCCGCACACTGGGCGGCCGGCCAGCCGCCGGGTCTCTATGACATGAGCCACGTGCTCGGCCTCAAGGCGGACTGAACCGCGCACCGGAATCGGCGATTTACGGGGTGGGGGAAAGCCGCGCCACGCGTCCGTGTCGTGGACAGGATCGGGGCGTTTCGGTCATAATTGCGCCCCGAAACCGAGGCGCGCCGACCGCCCTCGGCCGCCGACGCCGACTCGGGCGGGGCGAGACGACAAACCAGTGGGGGAAAGTTCTTGGATAGCACGGTCTCAGACGCGAACACCGGGCTCCCGGCCAACACGGCGCTCCTGGCTCTTGAAGACGGGAGCGTTTTTTACGGCACCTCCATCGGCGCCGACGGGGAGTCCGTGGGCGAGGTGGTGTTCAATACCGCGATGACGGGCTACCAGGAGATCCTCACCGACCCGTCCTACCGCCGCCAGATCGTGACCCTCACGTACCCGCACATCGGGAACGTCGGCATCAACGCCGAAGATGCCGAATCCGACTCGGTCCATGTCGCCGGGCTGGTGATCCGCGATTCGGGGCAGATGAGTTCCTGGCGCGGCGAGCAGTCCCTCGAGGCCTACTGCCGCGATCATGGCGTGGTCGCCATCTCCGAGATCGATACCCGGGAGCTGACCCGTCGCCTGCGCGATCAGGGCGCCATGAAGGGCTGCATCGTCGCCGGCGGCCACCTCGATGCCACGTCCGCCATCGAAAAGGCCCGGGAGTTCGCAGGCCTGGCGGGCATGGACCTGATCCCCGAGGTTGGCACGCGCGAGGTCCGCGAGTGGGCCGCCGGGTCCTGGTGGGTGGATGTCGCCGATCGGCCCGAACCGACCCGGCACGTGGTCGCCTACGACTACGGCTTCAAGCAAAACATCCTGCGCAAACTGGTCGACCGCGGCTGCCGGATCACGCTCTTCCCGGCCGACACGCCGGTCGAGGAGCTCCTGGCCGCCGAGCCCGACGGCATCCTGGTGGGCAACGGCCCGGGCGATCCGGCCGCCTGCACCAAGGCGATCGGGGACATCGAGCGCTTCCTCGAGACCGGCATACCCCTGTTCGGCATCTGTCTCGGCCACCAGCTGCTGGCATTGGCCAGCGGGGCGAAGACCAGCAAGATGAAGTTCGGCCACCACGGCGCGAACCACCCGGTCCAGGACATCCGCAGCCAGCGCGTGCTGATCTCCAGCCAGAACCACGGCTTCGCGGTCGAGGAGGACAGCCTGCCGTCGCACCTCGAGGCCACGCACCGGTCGCTGTTCGACGGCAGCCTGCAGGGCATTCGCCGCACCGACTGCCCGGCCTTCAGTTTCCAGGGCCACCCCGAGGCGAGTCCCGGGCCGCATGACCTCGACCTGCTGTTCGATCAGTTCGTCGAGAGCATCGACGACCGTCACTGACACCGCCCTTTCAAGAACAACCAACTGCCCAGCCGCGGCTGGCAGGTGAGTCGAGCATGCCAAAGAGAAACGATATCCAGAGTGTATTGATCATCGGGGCCGG
>CAYUAO010000031.1:0-17134 GCA_964442775.1 uncultured Halothiobacillus sp.
AGATGCGCGAGTTCTTCCCGCACAACGCGGTCGAGTACTTCGTCTCCTACTACGACTACTACCAGCCGGAAGCCTACGTCCCGGCCTCGGACACCTTCATCGAGAAGGACGCCTCGGTAAACGAGCACATCGAACAGATGCGCCTGTCGGCCACCAAGGCGCTGTTCGAGCGCCGCGACGTGATCATCGTCGCCACGGTCTCGTCGATCTACGGCCTGGGGGACCCCGAGGCGTACCTGAAGATGATCCTGCACCTGGTGCGCGGCGATCACGTGACCCAGCGCCAGATCATCCGCCGGCTGGCCGAGATGCAGTACACCCGCAACGACATGGAATTCCGCCGCGGCACCTACCGGGTGCGCGGCGACGTGATCGACATCCACCCGGCCGAGGCCGACGACGAGGGCGTGCGCATCGAGCTGTTCGACGACGAGATCGAGCAGATCACGCTGTTCGACCCGCTCACCGGCCAGGTGCGCCGCCGGGTGCCGCGCTACACGGTCTACCCGTCCTCGCACTACGTCACTCCGCGCGAGCGACTGCTGCACGCGATCGAGCAGATCAAGGTCGAGCTGGGCGAGCGGCTCGAAGACCTCGAATCGCAGAACAAGCTGGTCGAGGCGCAGCGGCTGGCGCAGCGCACCCGCTTCGACATCGAGATGATCCAGGAGCTCGGCTACTGCAACGGCATCGAGAACTACTCGCGCTACCTGTCCGGCCGCCAGTCCGGTGAGCCGCCGCCGTGTCTGTACGACTATCTGCCCGCGGACGCCCTGCTGATCATCGACGAGTCGCACGTCACCGTCCCGCAGCTCGGCGGCATGTACAAGGGCGACCGCTCGCGCAAGGAAACGCTGGTGAACTTCGGCTTTCGTCTGCCCTCGGCCATGGACAACCGCCCCTTGAAGTTCGAGGAGTTCGAGCGACTGATGCCACAGACCGTCTACGTCTCGGCCACGCCGGGGCCCTACGAGGAGGCGCACGCCGACCAGGTCGCCGAGCAGGTAGTCCGGCCCACCGGGCTGGTCGACCCGCAGATCGAGGTCCGCCCGGTGGCCAGCCAGGTCGACGACCTGCTCTCCGAGATCCGCCTGCGGGCGGAGAAGAGCCAGCGCGTGCTGGTCACCGTGCTGACCAAGCGCATGGCCGAGGACCTGACCGACTACCTGATGGAGCACGACGTGCGGGTGCGCTACCTGCACTCGGACATCGACACGGTCGAGCGCGTCGAGATCATCCAGGACCTGCGCCTGGGCGAGTTCGACGTGCTGGTGGGCATCAACCTGCTGCGCGAGGGCCTCGACATCCCCGAGGTCTCGCTGATCGGCATCCTCGATGCCGACAAGCAGGGATTCCTGCGCTCGGAGCGTTCGCTGATCCAGACCATCGGCCGGGCGGCGCGCAACCTCGAGGGCAAGGCGATCCTCTACGGCGACACGATCACGGACGCCATGCGCAAGGCGATCGACGAGACCGAGCGCCGCCGCGAGAAGCAGCTGGCGCACAACGAGGCCATGGGCATCACGCCGCGCGGCATCATCAAGAGCGTCGAGGACATCCTCGAGGCCGGCGAGTCCCGCATCCCGGGCGCCCGGCCGGGACGCAAACGCCGCGGGGCGGACAAGGCCGCCGAGGCGCCGGCCGACTACGCCGCACTGCCCCCGGATCAGGCCGCCAAGCGCCTCAAGCAGCTCGAGGCCGACATGCATCGTCACGCGCGCGACCTCGAGTTCGAGGCCGCCGCGCAGGCACGTGACGAACTGCAGAAGCTCAAGGAGGCCTTCTTCGGCGCCACCGAGCCGGGCTACAGCGACGACTGAAACCGTGCCGGAGTGCCTGCGCGCACAAAGAAAAAGGCCGGCCCCTTCGGGGACCGGCCTCTCAGGCGTGCCATAGCGTCGACCATCAGCCGCCCGGTTGCGCACCACCATGGGGCGCGCCACCCCCTTGCGACTCCATGGCCTTCTCGCGCAGCTCCTGCATTTCCTCGGATTGCTGCTCCATCTTGGAGAACAGCTCCTTGGCCTCCGGATTGTTTTCCTTCATCACCTGCTCGACCTCGCCACGCAGGTCCTGGGCCTTGCTCTGCACTTCCTCGTCCTGGAAGGCCTGCTGCTGACGCTGCTGGAATTCCTGCTGCTGCTCGCGGAAGGCCTGCACCTCTTCCTCGGACGGCTGCTGTTCGCCACCCTCGTACTTGGACATGGTGGCCTTCATTTCCTCGAATTCCTTCTCGGCGTCATAGCCGCCGCTCGACATCTTCTCGGCGATCGTGTCCTGCAATGCTTCGCGCTTGTCGCCCAGCTCGGGATTGTTGTCGTAGGCCTCTTGCTCCATCTCGCTGAGCTCGGCCTGGGTCTGTTGAAGTTCCTGCTGAACCGAGCGCATCTCTTCCATCATCTGGCGCTGCTCTTCGGACATCTCAGGCATCTGTCCCTGGGCAGGCGCACCACCCTGACCCTGTGCGGGCGCACCACCCTGGCCACCTTGCGGTGCCGCGGGTTGACCCTGGGCCAGTGCCGCGCCGCTGAATGCCAGTGCAGCGGAAACACCCGCGGCCACCATGGATTTGCGCAACTTCTGGTTCCAAACGGACATGCAATAACTCCTCGTTTAAATGGTTCGGCTTCGCATCCGGGAATGCCGGGTGCCGATCCCCGGTGAATTCGTGCGACAACCCTCGCATTCCGAAAGTTCCCGGAAAATTCCGGAATCCGGCTGCCGGCAGTCTGGGAAACCTCTACACGGTTCGATGACACCCCTGGCTTGAGGGTTGGTTTGCAACCGAGGCACCAAACCGAAGGCGGGCCCACAGCAAGCCGGGCCCGTCGAGGCACGGCAACGCCGGGTGAACACGAGCCCCCCTTTTATCATCCGTGCGGGCTCCAGGGGCACCGTCTGCGGCGTTGCCGCCCTCGAGAATGACAACGCCCGTCACGGCGAACTGCGCCATGCTCTGGACACTTGGAGGTCCCGCTTCAGGCGTCATCGAACCGTGCAAGGCATACATAAAGACCCCATGCATCGTAGGAGACCCGACGATGCATCGCAACCGGGCATGCCGGCGATCCCGAGAGAGACCGAGCACTTTGCTAAGCTTTGCGGCGACACGAAACCATTCGGAGGATCGATAATGATCGACGAACACAAGAGTCCGCACGATTTCGAGACGACCTGCCAACGGCTCCAGGACGCCGTGCCGGCAAATGGCTTCGGCCTGATGCACACGCACGACATTCACGCCACGCTCAACGCAAAAGGGGTGGACTTCGCCCCGCAGTGCCGGGTCTACGAGGTCTGCAACCCCATGCGGGCCGCGGAAGTGCTGGCCGTGCGCATCGATCTAGCCAACGCCCTGCCCTGCCGCATCGCCGTCTACGAACGCGGAGGCGACGTGGTCGTCTCCATGATCCGACCGACCGATATGCTCGCCGCGCTCTGTGACAACACCGAACTCGCCCGGGTCGCCGCCGACGTCGAACAAACGATGAACCGCATCCTGGAGGAAGCGGTCGGCGCCTGATCCAATGTCGCCGAAAAGCGAAAAGCCCGCCGGAGGGCGGGCTTTCTTCGGTTCCCCGCCCACATGACAGGGTAACGGACCGGGCAGGTACCGATTACTCCGCGGTCGCCTCTTCGGCAACGGTCTGGGCCGGCTCGTCGGCCTTGCGCTCGACCAGCTCGACGTAAGCCATCGGCGCGGCGTCGCCGGCGCGGTAGCCGCACTTGAGGATCCGCAGGTAGCCGCCGTTACGCTCCTTGAAACGCGGACCCACGTCGGTGAACAGCTTGCCGACGGTCGACTTGTTGCCGACCTTGGCGAAGGCCTGCCGCCGCGCGTGGACGCTGTCTTCCTTGGCCAGGGTGATCAGCGGCTCGGCGACGCGGCGCAGTTCCTTGGCCTTCGGGACCGTGGTCTTGATGACCTCGTGCTCGATCAGGGCGTTGGTGAGCGACCGCATCAGCGCCTTGCGCTGCGAGGCGTTGCGACCCAACTGCCGACCGGATTGACGATGACGCATGTCAGATACTCCAAAAAATTTCGTTCAAATCTTGGATTCGCTCAGATTCTGGAGCTCGGCCGGCGGCCAGTTCTCCAGTTTCTGCCCCAAGGACAGGCCCTGCTTGGCGAGCACGTCCTTGATCTCGGTCAGGGACTTCTTGCCAAGGTTCGGGGTCTTGAGCAACTCCATTTCCGACCGCTGGATCAGGTCGCCGATGTAGTAGATGTTCTCCGCCTTGAGGCAGTTGGCCGAACGGACCGTCAGCTCCAGGTCGTCGACCGGGCGCAGCAGCACCGGATCGACCGACGGGGCCTGCTCTTCGACCGGCTCGGCCTTCTCTGCCTTGAGGTCGACCAGCACGGAAAGCTGGTCGACCAGTATTCCGGCCGCCTGGCGGATCGCGTCCTCGGCGGAGATCGAGCCGTTGGTCTCGATGTCGAGTACCAGCGAATCGAGGTCAGTGCGCTGTTCGACACGAGCGCGCTCGACCGAGTACGCCACGCGGCGCAACGGCGAGAACGAGGCGTCGATCAGCAGACGACCCACCGTGGTTTCCTCGTCTTCGCGACGGGCGCTGGCCGGGACGTAACCCATCCCGCGCTCGACCTTGAAGGTCATGTTCAACTCGGCGTCGTCGCGCAGCGTGGCGATGACGTGGTCCGGGTTCATGATCTCGACCGAGTGGTCCGCCTTGATGTCGGCGGCCGTGACGGTGCCCGGCCCGGTCTTCTTGATGCTCAGCACCGCCTCTTCACGGCCGTGCATGGTGATCGAGAGACCTTTCAGGTTGAGCAGGATCTCGAGCACGTCCTCCTGAACACCCTCGAGGGCGCTGTACTCGTGCAGGATGCCCTCGATCTCGGCCTCGGTGACCGCGACACCCGGGATGGACGAGAGCAGGATACGCCGCAACGCATTGCCCAGCGTGTAGCCAAACCCACGCTCCAACGGCTCCAACACCACGCGCGCATGGGTGTCGTCGATCGTTTCCACGTCGACCAGGCGCGGCTTGAGAAGCTCTGTAGAACCCAGTTGCATTACGTACCCCCGAAAACCGTTTACTTCGAATACAGCTCGACGACGAGCGATTCGTTGATGTCCGCCGGCAGTTCGTCCCGAGTCGGAACGGCCTTGAACGTGCCTTCCATCTTGCTGGAGTCGACCGAGACCCACGGCACGATTTCACGCTGGGAGGCCAGTTCGAGGGCATCCTTCACGCGCTGCTGCTTCTTGGCCTTTTCGCGCACAGAAACCACGTCCTCGGCGGAAACCTGGTAGGACGGGATGTTGACCACCTCGCCATTGACCAGCAGACCGCGATGCGAGACCAGCTGGCGTGCCTCGGCGCGAGTCGCGCCAAAACCCATCCGGTACGCGACGTTGTCCAGCCGGCACTCAAGGATCTGCAGGAGGTTCTCGCCGGTGGAACCCTTCATTTGCGCCGCACGCTTGTAGTAGTTGCGGAACTGACGCTCGAGGACGCCGTAAACGCGGCGCAGCTTCTGCTTCTCGCGCAGTTGCAAACCGTAATCCGACACCTTCTGGCGACGGCCGGAGCCGTGCTGACCAGGGGCGCGGTCGTGGTGACACTTGTCTTCCAGTGCACGGACGCCGGACTTGAGGAAAAGATCCGTGCCTTCGCGACGGGCGAGTTTACAAGTAGGACCGAGATAACGAGCCATAAGTCAAATACTCCTTACGAACGCACCGTCAAACGCGACGCTTTTTGGGCGGACGGCAACCATTGTGCGGGATGGGGGTAACGTCGGTGATCACGCCCACTTTGAAGCCAACGGCGTTCAGCGCGCGGATGGTTGACTCGCGACCCGGGCCAGGGCCCTTGACTTCGACGTCGACGTTCTTGACCCCATACACCTTGGCCGCCTCGCCGGCGCGCTCGGCCGCGACCTGCGCCGCGAACGGAGTCGACTTGCGCGAGCCACGGAAACCCGAACCCCCGGAAGTCGCCCAGCTGAGGGTATTACCCTGACGGTCGGTGATCGTCACGATCGTGTTGTTGAACGACGCATGGATATGCGCGATCGCATCGGTGACGACGCGTTTTACCTTTTTACGGGCAGTTTGACTTGCTTTAGCCATTAAGATCCTACTCTCGAAAGAATATTAAGCCTGATTAGCGCTTGACCAGGCGACGCGGACCCTTGCGAGTCCGTGCGTTCGTGCGTGTGCGCTGACCACGCAGGGGCAGACCGCGACGATGACGCAGACCACGATAGCAACCAAGGTCCATCAGACGCTTGATGTTCATGGAGACGTCACGGCGCAGATCGCCTTCGACTACATACTTGCCGACTTCCGCACGCAGGGCCTCAACCTCTGCCTCGGACAGGTCGCGCACCTTTCGATCCTCGGCCACGCCGGTGGCGTCGCAGATCTGCTTGGCGCGGGTCCGCCCGATTCCGTAGATGGAAGTCAGGCCAATGACCACATGTTTCTGAACGGGAATGTTGATCCCAGCAATACGTGCCATCGATATATCACCCCAAAAAAGAGCGCGAGAGCTTAACGCAACGCGCCGTCAATAGCAAACGGAAACGACGGGCCGTTGTCTGTTACAGCCCGTTCTTGAAATGTGCCTTGCGAACCAGGCTGTCGTACTGGTGCGAGACAAGGTGCGACTGGACCTGCGACATGAAGTCCATCAGCACGATCACGATGATCAGCAGGGACGTACCGCCGAAGTAGAACGGCACGTTCCAGTACAGGATCAGGAACTCCGGCAGCAGGCAGACCGCCGTGATGTAGATCGCGCCCCAGAAGGTCAGGCGGGTCAGAACCTTGTCCACGTAGCGCGCGGTCTGTTCGCCCGGACGAATACCCGGCACGAACGCACCCGAACGCTTGAGGTTGTCTGCCGTCTCCCGGGCGTTGAACACCAGCGCCGTGTAGAAGAAGCAGAAGAAGATGATCGCCGCGGCGTAGAACATCACGTACAGCGGCTGACCCGGCGACAGGGTATTGGAAAGGTCGGCAAGCCAACCCATGCCTTCCTGCTGGCCGAACCAGTTACCCACCGTCGCCGGGAACAGGATGATGCTCGAGGCAAAGATCGGCGGGATAACACCGGCCATGTTGAGTTTCAGCGGCAGGTGCGAGGACTGTTGCCCCGCCATGCCACGCCCCTGCTGGCGACGGGCGTAGTTCACCGTGATACGACGCTGGCCGCGCTCGACGAAGACCACGAAGGCGGTGACCGCCAGGATCAGCACGCCCAAGATCAGCATGGTGAACAGGTGGAGCTCACCCGTGCGCACCAGCTCGGCGGTCCCGCCAATCGCGCTCGGGAGACCGGCGACGATGCCCGCGAAGATGATCAGGGAGATGCCGTTGCCGACACCACGCTCGGTGATCTGTTCACCCAGCCACACCAGCAGCATGGTGCCGGCGACCAGCGTCAGGGTCGCAATGAAAACGAAGCCGATGCCGGGCGCGAATACCAGCGGAGAGTCGCCCACCGACTGACCCTGCAGCGCGATCGAAACACCCAGCGCCTGCACGAGGCCGAGACCAAGTGTGCCGTAACGCGTGTACTGGGTGATCTTGCGCCGACCGGCTTCGCCTTCCTTCTTCAGCTTCTCGAGCGAAGGCACCACCGCGGTGAGCAGTTGGACGATGATCGCCGCCGAGATGTACGGCATCACGCCCAGGGCAAACAGGGACATGCGCGAGAGCGCCCCGCCGGAGAACATGTTGACCATGCCCAGGATTCCGCCGGAGTTCTGCTCGAACAACGCCTTCATGACGTCCACGTCGATGCCCGGCAGCGGGATGAATGTCCCGATCCGGTACACCACGAGCACCATGATGACGAAGAAAATACGTTGCCGGAGCTCGGTCAGTCGACCGGCCCCGGCAAGTGCGCCTATCCCTGAGTTTGCCTGTGCCACACCTTACTCCGCTGAACCACCGGCGGCTTCGATCGCCTGGCGCGCACCCTTGCTGATCGCCAGACCCTTGACCTGCAACTTCTTCTCCACGTCACCCTGAAGGATGATCTTGACGCTCTTGACGTCATTGCGGATCAGGTTCGCGGCCTTGAGGGACTCCAGCGTGACCTCGCCATCGAGCCGATTGAGCTCCGCGGTACGGATCTCGGCACGGTAGAGCGACTTGGCCGCCTTGAAGCCCATCTTCGGCAGGCGACGCTGCAGCGGCATCTGACCGCCCTCGAAGCCGGTCTTGTGGAAGCCGCCGGAGCGCGATTTCTGCCCCTTGTGACCACGACCGCCGGTCTTGCCGAGCCCGGAGCCGATGCCGCGACCGACGCGCTTGGCGTCCTTGCGGCTACCCTCGACGGGGGAAAGTTTGTTCAAACGCATTACTTCGCTTCCTGTACGTCGAGCATGTAGTGGACGCGATTGATCATGCCCCGGTTTTCGGGGGTATCGGCCACTTCAACCTCTTGATGCATACGGCGGATGCCAAGCCCGCGAACGCAGGCCTTGTGGGACTCGAGTCGATTGTTCATCGACCGAACCAGGCGCACCCGGATCTTGCCATTGGACTTCTGACTCATGCCTCATCCCCCAGGATTTCCTCGACGCGCTTGCCGCGCTTGGCGGCAACCGTTTCCGGCGACTGGATCTGGGAGAGACCGTTGATGGTCGCCCGGATCACGTTCATGTGATTGCGGGTCCCGATGCACTTGGCCAGAACGTTGCGGACCCCGGCTGCCTCGAACACGGCGCGCATCGCGCCACCGGCGATGACGCCGGTACCCTCGGAGGCCGGCTTCATGAAGACCCGACCGGCGCCGTGACGGCCCTTGGTCTGGTAGTACAGGGTCCCGTCACGCAGGGGCACGTCGATCATGCTATTGCGCGCACGGTCCATCGCCTTCTGGATGGCGGCGGGGACTTCCTTGGCCTTGCCGTAGCCATAGCCCACACGGCCCTCGCCATCACCCACCACGGTCAGCGCGGTGAACGAGAACTGGCGACCACCCTTGACCACCTTGGACACACGGTTGATGGTGACCAGTTTCTCGATCAGGCCTTCGTTCGAGACGTCTTTTGCATTACGGCTCATCTTTGCACCCCTTTAGAACTTCAGGCCGGCTTCGCGTGCCGCGTCGGCGACTGCCTTGACACGCCCGTGGTAAATGAAACCCGAGCGATCGAACGCCACGGACTCGATGCCCTTCTCCAGGGCGGCCTTGGCGATCGCCTCGCCGACCTTCTTGGCGGCCTCTACGTTGCCGCCGTACTCGCCGTCGGCGAGCACGCCCTTGCCGAGCGTCGAAGCGGTGGCGACCACCTGACCTTCCGGCGCGAAGACCTGGGCGTAGGTGTGGTTGCTGCTCCGGTGCACGCTCAGGCGGTGCACGCCGAGCTGCTTGATC
Source organism: uncultured Halothiobacillus sp. (assembly GCA_964442775.1). Taxonomy (GTDB): domain Bacteria; phylum Pseudomonadota; class Gammaproteobacteria; order Halothiobacillales; family Halothiobacillaceae; genus Guyparkeria. The sequence goes on from CAYUAO010000031.1 coordinate 9,367, forward strand.
TTGGCCCGGGCGCGACGTGCGCGGCGCAGCCGCTGTTTGGTACTTTCGTTCATCGCGTCACCCTCGATTATTTCTTCTTGGCTTCCTTACGCAGGATCCGTTCATCCGCGTACTTCACGCCCTTGCCCTTGTAAGGCTCCGGCGGACGCAGCGCCCGCACGTTGGAAGCCACCTGGCCGACCTTCTGCTTGTCCGCGCCCTTGATGACGATCTCGGTCGCCGACGGGGTTTCCGCGGTGACGCCGTCCGGCAACGGGTAGTCGATCGGATGCGAGTACCCCAGCTGCAGGTTCAGGGAACGGCCCTGGACCTGAGCGCGGTAACCAACGCCGACCAGTTGGAGCTTGATCTCGAAACCGTTGGCGACACCGTCGACGCTGCCCTGCGCCAGGGAGCGCATGGTGCCCGCCATCGGGATGTTGTCATCGCTGTTCGGCGTGAAACGGATCAGATTGTCCTCGAAGGTCACGCCGACCGTCGGGTGAACGTTCAGGGTCAGCTCGCCGTTCTTGCCCTTGAAGGACAGAACCTGGTCAACAAGCTTGACCTCGACACCCTTGGGGACCGCGACCGGCTTTCGTGCTACTCGACTCATATATCCCCCAACCGGTTACGATACAAAGCAGACGACTTCGCCGCCGATGTTGCGGCGACGGGCCTCGCGGTCCGGCATCACACCCTCGGAGGTGGAGACCACGGCAACCCCGAGGCCACCGATGACCTGCGGCAGGTTGTCGGCGCCGAAGAACTTGCGCGACCCCGGGCGGGAGACACGGTTCAGCTTCTCGATGACCGGCTTGCCCTCGAAGTAGCGCAGGCCGATGACCAGCGTCGGCTTCTTGTCGCCCTCGACACGGACGTCGGCGATGTAGCCTTCGGCCAGCAGGGTCTCGGCGACCGCCTTCTTGAACTTGGACGCCGGCATGCGGACCTCGGTCTTGCGCGCGGCCTGGCCGTTGCGGATGCGTGTCAGCATGTCCGCGATCGGATCGTTCATACTCATTACGCGTTCTCCTTACCAGCTCGACTTGCGCAAGCCCGGGATCTCCCCGGCCATGGCCAGTTGGCGCAGCTTGTTACGACCCATGCCAAACTTCCGGTAGACGCCCTTGGGACGACCGGTCAGCGCACAGCGGCGTACCTGGCGGGTGTGGGAGGAATCGCGCGGCAGTTTCTGCAGCTCGGCGGAGGCCGCCATCTTCTCGTCGAATTCGACTTCCGGATCGGCGACGATCGCGCGCAGCTTGGCGCGCTTGTCGGCGTACTGGCGAGCAAGCTTCTGACGCTTGGCCTCGCGAGCCATCATGCTTTTCTTAGCCATAGTCTCGTTTCGTCTCTGTTAACGACGGAAGGGGAAACCGAAGCCGTCGAGCAGTGCCCGGGCCTGGTCGTTGTCCTTCGCGGTCGTCGTGATCGTGATATCCATACCCCGGACCTGGTCGACCTTGTCGAAGTCGATTTCCGGGAAGATGATCTGTTCGCGAACCCCGAGGCTGTAGTTGCCACGACCATCGAACGACTTCGGGGACAGACCCCGAAAGTCGCGGATGCGGGGACTCGCCACATGGATCAACCGATCGAGGAATTCGTACATCGTACGTCCCCTGAGGGTGACCTTGACACCCAATGGCATGCCTTCGCGGAGCTTGAAGCCCGCGATCGACTTGCGCGCATACGTCACCACCGGCTTCTGGCCGGTGATCAGGCCGAGTTCTTCCACTGCGTTATCGATTACCTTCTTGTCACGAGCGGAATCACCCAGGCCCATGTTCAACGTAATCTTGGTCAGCTTCGGAACGGCCATTACGTTGTCGAGTTCGAGCTTCTTGGCGAGCTCGCCACGCAACGTCTTGGAGTAGTATTCCTGAAGTCGAGCCATTTCTCTGTTTCCTGTTAAGCGTCAACGACTTCGCCGTTGGATTTGAAATAACGAACCTTGCGGCCATCTTCAAGCGTCTTGAAGCCGACCCGGTCGCCTTTTTCGGAGGCCGGATTAAACAGCATCACGTTGGAGATATCAATGGGCTTCTCCATTTCGATGATGCCACCGGTCCGACCGATCATCGGGTTGGGCTTCTGGTGCTTCTTGACCTTGTTGACCCCTTCGACAACCACCCGGGCGCCTTCCTCGACGACCCGCAGCACGGTGCCACGGCGACCCTTGTCTTTTCCGGTAACGACGACCACGTCGTCACCTTGGCGAATCTTGCGCATCTCGACCCCCTCTTAAATCACTTCTGGCGCGAGCGACACGATCTTCATGAACTTGTCGCCACGCAGCTCGCGGGTGACCGGGCCAAAGATCCGGGTACCGATCGGCTGCAGCTGGGCGTTCAGAAGAACCGCCGCGTTACCGTCGAAACGGATCAGCGACCCGTCGGGACGACGCACGCCCTTGGCCGTGCGGACGACCACCGCGTTGTAGACCTCGCCCTTCTTGACGCGGCCACGCGGGATCGCGTCCTTCACGGACACCTTGATTACGTCGCCGATCTCGGCATAACGACGATGCGAGCCGCCCAGCACCTTGATGCACTGGACCTTGCGCGCGCCGCTGTTATCTGCCGAATTCAGCACGGTTTGCATCTGAATCATGACGAAACTCCTTACTCAGCCGAGCGTTCGACGACGCGGACCAGGGTCCAGCTCTTGTTCTTGGAGATCGGCCGCGTCTCGCGAACCTCGACGCGATCGCCCTGGCGACAGGTGTTCTCTTCGTCGTGCACGCGCAGCTTGGTCGTGCGCGTCATGTACTTGCCGTACAACGGGTGCTGCACGCGACGCTCGACCGCGACGGTGATGGACTTGTCGCCCTTGTCGCTGACCACCACACCTTCACGGGTGCGGACATTCTTTTCTTCGGATACCGTCGTCATCTCAGGCACGCTCCTTTTCCGCAATCACGGTCTTGATACGAGCAACGTTGCGACGCGCCTCGCGTGCCAGGTGGGTCTTCACCTCCTGGCCCGTGGCGTGTTGCATGCGCAGGTTGAATTGCTCGCGCTTGACGGCCAGCAACTCTTCGCGCAGCTCGTCGACGGATTTCTCACGCAATTCTGTTGCCTTCATCACATCACCAACCGTGTTACGAACGTGGTCTTCACGGGCAGCTTGGCGGAAGCGCGCTCGAAAGCCTCGCGCGCGACGTCCTCGCTGACCCCCTCGATTTCATACAGCATCTTGCCCGGCTGCACCTTGGCAACCCAGTGCTCGACGCTGCCCTTGCCCTTACCCATGCGGACTTCCAGGGGCTTCTGGGTAATCGGGGTGTCCGGGAAGATCCGAATCCAGATCTTGCCGCCCCGCTTCACGTGACGAGAGATGGCACGGCGGCCAGCCTCGATCTGACGGGAAGTAATGTTTCCGCGCTCAAGGGTCTTCAGGCCGAATTCGCCAAAGCTCACCTTGTTGCCGTTGTTGGCAACGCCGCGATTCTTGCCCTTGAACTGCTTGCGGAATTTTGTACGTTTTGGCAGCAGCATTTTTCAAAGCTCCACTTCAATTCGTTGATCAGGCGGCCGACTTGTCGTCGCTGCCCGGCACACCGAACACCTCGCCTTTGAAAATCCAGACCTTGACACCGATGATGCCGTAGGTGGTCTGGGCCTCTGCCATGCCGTAATCGATGTCCGCACGTAGCGTGTGCAGCGGCACACGGCCCTCGCGGTACCACTCGGTACGCGCGATCTCGGCGCCACCCAGGCGACCGGCCACGTTGACCTTCACGCCACCCGCACCCAGGCGCATGGTGGTCTGCACCGCGCGCTTCATGGCGCGACGGAACATGACGCGACGCTCGAGTTGCTGAGCGATGGACTCGGCAACGAGCTGGGCGTCGAGTTCCGGCTTGCGGATCTCCTCGACCGAGACCTTCACCGCGCTGCGCTCCAGGCCCAGCATCGGCGCGATCTCGGTACGCAGGCGCTCGATGTCCTCACCCTTGCGGCCGATGACGATACCCGGGCGCGCGGTGTGAATGGTGACCGATGCCGAACGCGCCGGACGCTCGATCTGGACCCGCGAAACGGAGGCGTCCTTCAGGCGCTGGCGAATGTACCGGCGCGTCCGGACGTCCTGCTCGAGGTGCTCGGAAAAACTCTTGTTGTCGGCGTACCAGCGAGAGCTCCAGTCGGAGGAGATCCCAAGCCGGAAGCCTACCGGATGTACTTTGTGACCCATGACTGCTCCTTAGCGCTCGCTGACGACGACTTTGATGTGGCTGGTCCGCTTGAGGATCCGCACACCGCGGCCTTTCGCCCGCGCACGGAATCGCTTCAGGGTCGGGCCTTCGTCGACCATGATCTCGGAGATGCAGAGACGATCGACGTCCGCACCCTCGTTGTTCTCGGCATTCGCGATCGCCGACTCGACGACCTTGCGAATGATCGCGGCACCCTTCTTGGTCGAGAACTGGAGCGACTCGAGCGCGTTGGCGACGTTCACGCCACGCACCTGGTCGGCCACCAGACGAGCCTTCTGCGGGGAGATCCGGGCAAACCGGTGTAGTGCTACTGCTTGCATCACGGAGCCTCCTTAACGCTTGGCTTTCTTGTCGGCGGCATGACCACGGTAGGTACGCGTCGGTGCGTACTCGCCGAGTTTCTGGCCAACCATGTTCTCGTTGATCAGCACCGGAACGTGCTGACGACCGTTGTGCACGGCAATGGTCAACCCGATCATGTCAGGCAGGATCATCGAGCGGCGCGACCAGGTCTTTATGGGCCGGCGGCTGTTGGCGGCCGCGGCCTCTTCCACTTTTTTCATCAGGTGGTGGTCCACGAAGGGACCTTTCTTGAGTGAACGTGGCACCTTGAAGCCCTCTTGTTGCTCTATTTCTTGTTACGACGCCGAATGATGTACTTGTCAGTACGCTTGTTCGTACGCGTCTTGTAACCCTTGGTCGGCACACCCCAGGGAGTGACCGGATGACGACCGCCCGAAGTGCGGCCTTCACCACCCCCGTGCGGGTGATCCACCGGGTTCATGACCACACCGCGGACGGTGGGCCGAACCCCGCGCCAGCGCTTGGCGCCGGCCTTGCCGAGCTGGCGAAGGCTGTGTTCCTGGTTGGACACCTCGCCGATCGTCGCGCGGCACTCGGAGAGCACCTTGCGCATCTCGCCCGAACGCAGGCGAAGGGTGGCGTAGGTCCCTTCGCGAGCAACCAGCTGCACGGCCCCACCGGCACTGCGCGCCAGTTGGGCGCCCTTGCCCGGCTTGAACTCGATCGCGTGGATGGTGGTACCCACCGGGATCGCATACAGCGGCAGGGCGTTGCCCGAACGGATCGGCGCGTCGACGCCGGAAACGATCTCCTGGCCCACCTCGACGCCGCGCGGCGCGATGATGTAGCGACGTTCGCCGTCGGCGTACTTCAGCAGCGCGATGTGCGCCGAACGGTTCGGATCGTGCTCGATGCGCTCAACCTGGGCGGGGATGCCGTCCTTGTTGCGCTTGAAGTCGATCTTGCGATAGTGCTGCTTGTGGCCACCGCCGACGTGACGGGTGGTGATACGACCGGCGTTGTTCCGGCCGCCCGAACCGTGCTTCTTCTCGAGCAGCGGCGCGTAGCCCTTGCCCTTGTAAAGCTTGGAACGATCTACCTCGACGACGCCACGGCGACCCGGAGAAGTCGGTTTTGCAACTTTCAAAGCCATGTGTTGATTCCCCTACTGTTTAGCCGGCCGCGCCGAAATCGATGGTCTGACCTTCGGCAAGCGTGACGTAGGCCTTCTTGGTGTCGGCGCGACGACCGGGCATGCCGCGGAAACGGCGGGTCTTGCCACGCTGGTTGACCACCTGGACGGCCTCAACGTTGACCTCGAACACCTGCTCGACCGCCGCCTTGATCTGCGGCTTGGAGGCGGAGGTCGCCACCTGGAACACGTACTGGTTGAACTCGCCGGCGCGGGCGGTCTTCTCGGTGACCACCGGGGCGCGCAGCACGTCGTAAAGCATTTCCGAATTCATGACAGCCACTCCTCAACCATCTTCAGCGCGCCCTGGGTGATGACGACCTTGTCGGCGTCGACCAGGCTGACCGGATCGAGGGTGCCCGCGGTGCGGTAACCCAGCTCGACCACGTTGCGGGAACCCAGCAGCAGCGCCTCGTCCATCGCCTCGGTGACGATCAGTCGCTTGCCCTTGTCCAGGCCGAGATCGTTGAGCGCCTTGACGACCTGCTTGGTCTTGGGCGCCTCAACGGTCAGCGACTCGACCACGACCAGGCGGTCCTGGCGGAGCAGCTCGGAGAAGATCGAACGCATGGCGGCCCGGTAGGCCTTGCGGTTCATCTTCTGCGAGAAGTCGCGCGGACGGGCGGCGAAGGTGACGCCACCGGTGCGCCAGATCGGCCCACGGGTGGTGCCGGCGCGAGCGCGACCGGTGCCCTTCTGGCGCCACGGCTTGGTGTTGCCACCGGCAACCTCGGAGCGGCTCAACTGACGCTTCGTGCCGGCACGACCGCCGGCCAGATACGCGACAACCGCCTGGTGCACGAGCGCCTCGTTGTATTCCCGGCCGAAGACCTGCTCGGAGACATTCAGCGCGGAACCGTTCTTGACTTGGATATCCATGACTGCCGACCTCACGCTTTGATCTTGACCGAGGGACGAACGAGCACGTCGCCACCGGTGGCGCCCGGAACGGCACCCTTGACCAGCAACAGACCGTTCTCGACGTCGACGCGAACCACCTTGAGGTTCATCGCGGAGACGCGTTCGTCGCCCATGTGACCGGCCATCTTCTTGCCCTTGAACACGCGACCCGGGGTCTGGTTTTGACCGATGGAACCCGGCACGCGGTGAGACAGGGAGTTACCGTGAGTGGCATCCTGGGTACGGAAGTTGTGACGCTTCACCGTACCGGCGAAGCCCTTACCCTTGCTCGTGCCAGTGACATCAACGGACGGCACGTCGTTGAAGATCTCGACCGTGATCTCGTTGCCCGCCTCGTAATTGGCAAGCACGTCCTCGTCGACACGGAACTCGCGCACGGCACGACCGGCGGCGACCGACGCCTTGGCGAAGTGACCCGCCATCGGCTTGGTCACCCGGCCCGGGCGACGCTCACCGACCGTGACCTGCAGGGCGGTGTACCCGTCGACATCGTCAACCTTCTTCTGGGTCACACGGTTCGGCTCGACCTCGATGACGGTCACGGGCGTGGACGCACCGGACTCGTCGAACACTCGGGTCATGCCGACCTTACGACCGACAACACCTAAAGCCATTGTTGTTTCCTCTTATGCACTTCGACGCCGATTTCGATTGACCGGATCGCCGGAAAAAACCAGCCCGACGCGGTTCTGGAACGCATCGGGCTGAACAAGAGCGCGGCACTATAACAGAAAACGCGCCGGACCAAAAGGCTTTTGGCCGGCGCGCTAAGACTGCCCTGGGCGGATCAGTTCAGACGGATCTGAACATCCACGCCCGCCGCCAGGTCAAGCTGCATCAACAGGTCGACCGTCTTGTCGGTCGGGTCGACGATGTCGAGTACGCGCTTATGGGTACGGATCTCGTACTGATCTCGCGCGTCCTTGTTGACGTGCGGCGAAGTCAGCACGGTGTACCGCTCCTTGCGGGTCGGCAGCGGGATCGGACCCTTGATCCGCGCACCACTGCGGCGCGCGGTCTCGACGATCTCTGCAGTCGAACGGTCGATCAGGCGATGATCGAAGCTCTTGAGCCGGATTCGAATGGTTTGTCCTGACATAGCAATACTCTGCCCAAGGTTATTATCTTTTTATCCCCGGTGGCTTTATTGA
>CAYUAO010000032.1:0-12616 GCA_964442775.1 uncultured Halothiobacillus sp.
GAGACCATTTCCCTTTCGCTCTCGGACGCGAGCATCTCCGATGCGCTCCGGGCCCTCGCCGAGGAGTCCTCCCTGAACCTGATCATCGATCCGGAGGTGACCCGGCTGGAGAACCGCGCCACGCTCTCGATGAAGGACGTCAGTGTGCGCGAGGCGCTCGACAGCATTCTGGATGTTTACGACGTGCACGGGTATCAGTCGGGTTCAACGTTGCGGGTCTCCATGATGGAGGAGAAGTCCTTCGCCCTGGATTTTCTCAACAACATGGTGGAAATGGATTCCACCTCCGGCGGCAACGTCTTCGGTTCGGGCGGCAGCGTGGGTGGCGAAGGGGGCGGCTCGAACGCCCTTCAGGGCGACCTGTCGCTGACCACGCGCAGCGGCTCCTCCGAGAACCCCTACAAGGCCGTGGCCAACCAGGTGCGGGCGATCGCCGGGGAGGCGATGGAGCGACAGGGTGAGGACGAAGAGGACGTCCGTCGCCGCGAGGGCAGTCGCGACGTCATCGTATCGGTCGACGAGGTGTCCTCCTCGCTCTACGTGAAGGCGCGCCCGGCCGTGATCGATGCCATCGACGACTACATGTCGCGGGTCAAGCAGACCGTCGGTCGCCAGGTCTACATCGAGGCGCAGCTGATCGACGTGCGCCTCAGTGACGGTTACAAGTTCGGCGTCGACTGGACCCTGCTGCGCGAACACCTCGGTGGCGTGGTGTCGAACGCCGCCACCAGCCTCAGCGCTCCCCAGATGGTCCTGCCGAACGCCGGTGGCCAGTTGCCGGACGCCGAGATCGACATGGGATCGCAGAACCTGATCTCGGGTGACGAGGGCAAGGGCCTGGGCGTGGCCTACCGGGACAACAACTTCGGCGCGGTGATCCAGGCCCTCGACGCTTTCGGCAACGTCTCCGTGCTCTCCAACCCGCAGATCATGGCGCGTAACGGCTCCCCGGCGCTGCTGAGCGTGGGCGAGACCTCGCGTTTCGTTTCCAGTGCCTCGTCCACCCAGACGGCGCCGGGGGGCGGGGCGACCACGACTACCGCGGACGTGGAGACCGACTCGGTCTTCTCCGGCGTCATGGTGGGTGTCGTTCCTTACGTCCATGAAGACGGCAATATCGAACTGCTGGTCCGACCGATGCAGACCGAGGTCGACGAGGCTTCGCTGGAGCTGGTCAACGTCGGCGGAGACAGTCGCGTCTCGCTGCCGCAGGTGAACCTCAAGGGGCTGACCACGACCATGCGGTTGCGCGATGGCGAGGTCGCGCTGATCGGCGGGCTGATCGACCAGTCGAGCAGCAAGGATGACGAGGGCGTACCCGGGCTGTCGTCGGTGCCCGGCTTCGGTCGCCTGTTCGGCACCCGCCAGAGCCTGACCCAGACCCGTGAACTCGTGATCGTCCTGCGCGCCAGGGTCATATGAGCCTGATCCACGACGCGCTCAAGCGGGCCGAACGCGAGCGTGGCCAGCCACCCGGCGTGGTCGTGCCCGGCCAGGCCGCCTATGGCGAGCCAGCCCGGAAACGGGGGCCAGTGTGGCCGTGGCTGGTGGCGGTCACGGTCATTCCGGCCGCCGCCCTCGGCGGCTGGGCCGCCTGGAACGGCTCGCTGCTCGAAACCCCCGGCGATCCGGAGCCGGTCCTGGCCGAGGGCACGCCCGACGAATCCGGGGAGCGTTCCGGGAACGCCGGGCTGGCGGGTGACGAGTCATCCGGAGAGTCCCGTCATCTGGCTTCCGCGCAGGTCGAGCCTGCCGAAGACGACTCGGAGGCCTCGCCGGGCTCGCCCGGGGAAGACGGGGCCGGGCCGGACAGCGGACAGCAAGCCAGCGAGTCGCGTGCGCCAGCCGAAAGGCCCGCCTCGTCGGAGCAAGGCGACTCGCTCGCCGCGCGGTCGGACTCCCGGGTAGAGCAGTCGGGCGGCGACGCGGCGGACGAGGGCGGCGATCCGGGCAATGACCGGCAAAGGGGTTCCGGCGAGGAGGAAGGGGTATCGGCCGAGCCGAAGGACGACCCGGAAACCTCGCCGGACGACGAGGCAGAGAAAGGCGTCGAGCGCGCTTCGTCGACCGACGCCGAGGCGGAGCCCGAGCCGGTCGACGAGGCCAGGCGCGGGGACGAAACGAGCGAGACGAGCGGCAGGCAGTCCGAGTCGTCCCCTGCCGAAACGGAGGCCGAAGCCGGGAAGGCGCGGAAACCGGAGGGCGAGTCCGACGGAGCCACCGAGCCGGAATCCAGGGTCGCCAATGCCGAACGCGAGGACGAAACGGGCGAGGCGCGTGCCAGGCAAGCCGATCCGGCTCCCGCGGAAAACGACGAGAAACCGGATGACGGGTCCGAATCCATCGCCAAGGCGGAGTCGAGGGCCGCGGGGATCGATCTGCGTGCGCGCCACGAGGCATGGCGCTCGGCCCTCGCCGACGGAGACATGGCGAAGGCGAAAGAGGAACTGGCCGAGGTGCGCGACGTCCTGCCGCCGGACCACCTGATGCGGCTGCGCATGGAGGGTTGGACGGCCTACCGGCAAGGCGACCTCGAGCGGGCCGTCGATCGATACCGCCGGGTTACCGATCGTCGGCCGGGCGATGTCGAGTCCGCGCTCAATCTCGCGTCGATCTACCTGAGTCTGGAAAAGCCCTCGCGGGCCCGCGCCGCCATCGCCGAGGCACGGCGGCACTCGCCGGAATCCGAGGCCCTCCGGCAGGCCCAGCGGCATATCGGGAGTTAGGCCATGGCCCAGCGCTTCGACCTGATCGAACAACTCGGCCTGCGTCGGCACCCCTTTCCGCCGACGCCGGACCCGATGGCGTATTTCCAGACGCCGCGCATGGCGCGCGAGCTGCGGGAAGTCGAACACTGTCTGGACAGTCACAAGGGGATCCTGCTGATCTCCGGCGAGGTCGGTCTCGGCAAGAGCACGCTGCTGCGCCACCTGCTCGACAGTGCCGACCCCGAGACGACCCGTTTCGCCCTGGTCCTGAACACGTTCCTGCAGGACGGCGACCTGCTTGCCGCGATCTGCCGTGATTTCGGCCTGACACCGGCTGAGAGCGTCGCGGACAATCTCGATCGTCTCAACGGGTTCCTGCTCGAGCGCCGGGCCCAGGGGCAGACCTGCGTGCTGATGATCGACGACGCCCAGAACCTCTCGGTCAGCAGCCTGGAGCTGGTCCGGTTGTTGAGCAACCTGGAAACCGGGCAGGAGAAGCTCCTGCAGATCCTGTTGTGCGGGCAGCCCGAGCTGGAAGAGGTGATGGCACGCCGCGAACTGCGGCAACTCGACAGCCGGGTCGTCAAGCGTGTCCGACTGGAACCGCTCCGAAGCGACGAGGTGTGTCGTTACGTGCAGTTCCGCCTCGATTCCGCGGGCGGAACCGGTCGCTTCTCGATCACGTCATCGGCCGCTCGGCGCCTCCACCAGCGGACCGGCGGCAACCTCAGGCGGCTTCATCTCGTCCTGGACCGATGTCTCTACGGCCTGGTGGGGCGTGACCACCCGCAGATCGACGTCGGGCTGGTCGAATCGGCCGCCAACGACATCGGCCTGCCCGGACGAGGTCGATCGACTCCCCGGCTCTGGCGGCCGGTGGCGGCCGGCGTGGTCCTTGCCCTCGCGCTGGTCGCGGTCATGGAATTCACGGCGTTCGATCCGTTCGACTGGCCCGCGGTCGCCGAGGATGTGGTATCCCCGGCCCCTGAACCGAGGCAGGAACCGGAAGACGAGCGACCCTCGAACGAGGCGGAAGACGATGGACCGTCGAACGACACGCAAGATGCCGCCCCGGAGCGGCTGCCGGCAATCGACGAGCCGGATACGGGGCGCCCGGAAGGAGGCGAAGGGGATCGGGCCCAGGCGGCGCCTGCGGAGTCCGCGCGCGAACTGCCCGACGGGCTTGCCGACTCCGCCTGCCTGGACGATCTGGCAGAGGAGCACGGTCGGTCGAACGTGGTGCTGCGCCCGATTCCGCCCGCGCTCGGGGAGGAGGATCTCGAGGACTGGTGCCATGTCGATCTCCCCGACGGCGAGTGGATCGCTCACGCGGTGGCGGCGCAGCCGGCGCCCGAGGCGCATGTCGAGTTGGCCCAGTCGTGGCTGGTCGAGCGGGGTGACCTCGAAGAGGACGGGGTGGACGGGATCCTCGGTCCCGACACCAGGAAGGCGCTGGCGGCGTTCCAGCAGCGGCACGGGCTGGTGCCGACCGGCGAGCCGGATCGGCTCACGCGGCTTGTGATTCAGGTGATGTCCGAGGAGAAAGAAGAATGACGACGCAAGCGGATCTGGCCGGGGCTGCCCCGGAAGGCGATATGGAGGATCGCCGCACGCGGCTGGGTGAACTGGTCCAGCGCAGCGGATTGGTCAACGGCGCCGAGCTTGACTTCGTGTTGCAGAAGCAGGCCGTCGAGGGTGGCCGGCTCGGCAACCTGCTGGTCTCGCACGGGCTGGCCACGCAGAAGGACATCGCCCGTCTGCTCGCGGAACAGTCCCGTCACGATGCCGATTTCGTCAGCCTGACCGACCTGCCGGCGCCGTCACCGGAGGCGACGGAACCATTCAACATGGCGCTGTGCCTGGCGCGCGGTTTTCTCCCGCTGAGCGTGAAGGACCGCGAGTTGACCGTCGTGCTCGGCGACGGGGACCCCGACGAGATCACCGATCTGGTCAGGCGTCGCACCGGCTGGTCGGTACGTTTCCTCCAGGGGGAATTCGGTGCGGTGGCCCGCGCCATCCGCCAGCACTATTTCTTCGCCGGCAACCCGCCGGAGCAGGCGATCGCCCGGGAGATCAGCCTGCTCGAGCGCGACGTCGACCGGGTCTACAGTCCCGAGCGTCTGCTCGAGTACATCCTCACGCTCGCGATCCGGGAACGGGCCACGGACGTGCACTTCGCGCCGGCCGAATTCAGTCGTCACGTGCTGTTCCGGGTCGACGGCGTGCTGCGTCCGATGTTCGCCCTGCGCCCTTCGCTCGATCGACTCAACAGCTACATCAAGCTCAGTGCCGAGATGGACGTGGCCGAGCAACGGCTCCCCCAGGACGGCAGCTTCTCGCGGGAAGTGCTCGATCAGCCGTTCACCATCCGCGTCTCGACGCTGATCGCCGAGCACGGCGAGCGCATGGTCCTGCGCCTGTTGCCGGAACGCAGCGAACTCGACAAGCTCGGCGACCTGGGCTTCCTGTCCGAGGACATCGAGGACCTCGCCCGCCTGTTCGCCCGCCCCAACGGCCTGATCCTGCTTACCGGCCCGACCGGCTCGGGCAAGAGCACCACGCTGCACGCCGCGCTCCGCATGCAGCCGCTGATCGAGCGCAACGTGCTGACCGTCGAGGACCCGGTCGAGTACCGGGTGCCGGCGGTATGCCAGACCGAGGTGAACGCCCGCTCCGGCTATGGTTTCTCCAACGCGCTGCGGCACTTCCTGCGCCACGATCCGGACGTGATCCTGGTCGGCGAGATCCGTGACGAGCAGACCGCCCGCGCGGCCCTGGACGCCTCCTCGACCGGGCACCTGGTGCTTTCCACCCTGCACGTGGGCAGCATCTTCGGGGTCGTCCCCCGCCTCAAGCTCCTCGGCGTGGACGTCGAGACCGTGGCCGAGAACCTCGCTGGCGTGATCAACCAGCGGCTGGTCCGGCGCCTGTGCCCGATGTGCCGCGAGGCGACCACGCCTTCGGCGGAGGAGGCCGAGCGTTTCGGCATCGAGCCGGACGCCGCCGTGTTCCGCGCGGTCGGATGTCCGCATTGCCGTGGCACCGGGTACCTGGGGCGCGTGCCGGTCTACGAGATGCTGCTGCCCGGCCGCGACCTGGCCGACGCCATCGCCGAGGACAGTTCGCGGGCCGAGCTGCGCCGCCAGGCCGAGGCCGACGGGATGCGTTCGATCGGCTGGCTCGCACGGCGGCGGATCGAGTCTGGCGAGACCTCGATCGAGGAGATCGATCGAGCCGTGGGAGAGATCCGGCTATGAGTGCGGTACGGACCTACTACTACCGCGTCATGCTGCCCCATGGCGGCATCCGCAGCGGTTTCTACCGCCTGGCGGTGGAGCAGGATTTTTCGGCCCGCGTGCGGATCGAGGGCGAGTTCGACGGCGTGGTCGTCTCCCTCTGGCGTCTGCCGCGGCCACTGGCCTCGATCGGTCGGCGCATCGCCGGATTCTTCCGTGCCGAGCTGCGCGCCGAGGATCTCGCCGGCTTCCTGCGCGACCTGGGCGTGATGATGCGCGCCGGCATTCCACAGCTCGAGGCCCTGCAGGCGTTGATCCAGGAAGGCGATACGGCGGGGTCGCGCTCGATCGCGAGGGTCGCCCGACATCTCCGTGACGATCTGGATGCCGGTGCGACGGTCAGCGAGGCATTTGACCGTCGCCCCGACATCTTTCCCGAGACGGTGCGCAACCTCGTCGTCATCGGCGACCAGTCGGGCAATCTCGACCGGATGCTGATCGAGGCGGCGGAACACGTCGAGCGAATGATCAACATCCGCCGCGACGTGCGTACCGCGCTGATCTACCCGGCCTTCGTCTTCGCCACGATCATCGGCGTGGCGATCTTCTGGATTACCTACGTCGTGCCGACGATGGGTGACCTGTTCCGGCAGCTCGGCGCCGACCTGCCGGGGATCACTACCGGCCTGGTCGCCTTTTCCGAGGCGGTGGCCGAGCACATCCTCTGGATCCTCCTGCTGCTCACCGCGCTGATCCTGGGCGTCGGCTGGATGCTGCGCAACCACACACCGACCCGGCGTGCGATGCACGGGCTGGCCCACCGGGTGCCCGTGGCGCGGGTCCTGTCGACGTCGTCGGGCATGGCCTCGCTGACGGAAAACCTGGCCATCCTGTCCCGTTCCGGCCTCGACATGGTCACCAGCCTGCGCATTCTCGCCAACAGCACGGCGGACCTGTACTACCGCGATCGGCTCGATCGCGTGCGCGAGGCGGTCGTGCGCGGGGAAAGCGTCGGGGCGGCCATGCGGGAGGTGGGCGGCTTTCCCGCGATGGCCGTGCGGATGATCGCGGTCGGCGAGGAGAGCGGCACGCTGGACGAGCAGCTGACCCAGCTGGCGACCGAATACCGCAAGCGACTGGAAGTGGTGGTCGCCTCGATCGCCGAGATCCTCAAGCCGGTGATCATCCTGGTCGCCGGGGGGCTGTTCTTCTTCCTCATCGTCGCGCTGCTGCTACCCATCTACGACCTCATCCGACAGGCGATGCAGATCACGGGAGGCTGATCATGGAACGCTTCGGTCGACAAGGAAGACAGTCAGGCCTCGGTCTGGTCGAGACGTTGCTGCTGACCCTGCTGGTCGGCGGGTCGCTCACGGCCGGATTCCTCTGGCTGGTGGTCGACACCCCGGCCGAGCAGGCCGCCGAACAGCAACGCGTGCTCGAGGCGGCCGATGCGGCGGTGGAGGCGTTCGTCGCCACACATCACCGCCTGCCGTGTGCCGACACCGACGACGACGGGCGCGAGGACTGCGCCACCGGTACCGAAGGTTCGCTTCCCTGGCGCGACCTGCGCGTCGAGGACTCGGGCATGCGCGAGCGGCTTTCCGGGCTCGCCTACGAGGTGGATTCCGGTGACCTGCTGGAAGCGAAGGACCGCTTCGATCCCGCCGAGATCGGGACGGTGGAATACCGCGACCTCGATCAGTCCAGCCGGTTCGGAACGCCCACGCAGGGCAGCGACTTTTTCGACTATGGCCACGTGACCAGCCTCGACTTCTGCGTGGGGCTGGCGGAGCTCGGCGGCGACCCCGACGAGCCGGCCTACGCCATCGCCCACCCGGGGGTGCGGGATCGGGACGGCAGCGGCTCGCTGCTCGACGGCCCCAACGCCCGCGGTTCGGGACTCGCTCCCGAGGGGCAGCCGGCCTCGGCCGACTACGACGACCGGGTGCGGGCGCGCGCCCGGGGCGACCTGGGGGTGGCGATGGACTGCGGGACCCTGGGGATCTCCATCGACTCGCTGGCGCTGTCCAGTGCGGCGGTCGCGGAGGTCTGGGACCAGCAGGTATGGCTGATCGCCAACGCCTCGATCGCGGCGGTCACCAATGCCATCCAGATGGTCGTCGGCGGGGTCAAGATCGTCATTGCCGCCAAGGGCATCGCCGCGGCCGTGGTCGAGCTCGGCGCTGCGTCCGCGGCGTTGTCGGCGGCCATCGCCAGTTGCGTGGTGATCGTCGGTTGCGCCGAGATTCCGCACGCGGCGGCCTGGGTGGCGGCCAGCGCCGTTTCGGTCGCCGCCGGCGGGGCGGCGATCGCGGCCAACGCCACGGCTATCGCGCTCAACGCGGCGGCACTGGGGACCAACCTGTCGGTCGCCATCGAGATGGGCACCGACCTGGAGACGGCCAATTCCGAGAGCGAGATACTTGCTGACCTGGGTGTCGACCTGACGGACCTGAGCACCATGATCGACTCGGGCGAGGCCCGTGACTCCCTGCAGGACCAGCTCGAGGACAGCGAGGAAACCGTCGAGGACGCCGAGAAGGACGAGGCCGATGCCTTCGACGAGCGACAGGACGCCTGCTCCTGCGGCTCGGACTACAACTGCCGTGTCTATGTCGATGAATGGAACTGGGGCTTGGATGCCTACCTCGACGACGACATACGGGGGGTCATCTCCGACGTGCGCTCGAACACCGACGAGACCGACGCCAACTATGGCTCGGTCGACGAGCTTCGCCGCCGTGCCGGCGAGAACCTGGACGACCAGAAGCAACTGGAGGATGCCATCGAGGCGTTGGAGAACGCCGAGCGTTCCGAGGATTACGGTGACGATGACGAAGCCCAGGACGCCGAAGGTGCGGCGGGCGACGAACTCGACGAGGCCCTCGACGAGATCGACTCGCAGATCGCCGAGAAGGAGGGAGAACTTGCCGATGCGTCCGGCGAGGAGCGCCAGCAACTCGAGGCGGAGATCGACGCGCTGGAGGACACCCGCGAGCAGATCGCGAGCGGGGGAACGGGCGCCTCGTCCGAGGAACAGCTGGCGGAGATCGACGAGGCGATCGCGGAGATCGACGACCAGATCGACGCCGTCGATCAGCGTATCGACGAGGCCGGGGACGACGAGGACCTGGTCAGCCAGCTCGAGGAGCGCCGGGCCGAGCTCGAGTCCAGCCGGGCCGACCTGGTTTCGCAACGCAACGAGATCGATCCCGACACCGACGCGCTCCAGGACCAGATCGACCAGGCCGAGAGCGAACTCGACGGATCGAAGAGCGCCTACGACGCCTGGCGAGACAAGATGATCGACGAAGCCCAGGGCACCTACGAAGAGGAATACGAGGAAGAGGAGTGCACCGGCAGTGGCGACGACGAGGAGTGCGAGACGGTCACCAAGACCCGCACCAGGGAGTACGATCGCCGCGACGAGATGGAGGAGGCGATCGACGACTACTACCAGGCGAAGAACGAGCGGCCGGACGACGATCCGGACGATGCCGACTCGGATTACGAGGCCTGCTTCACCGCCGATCGCAAGTGGCGCGAGGCACGGCGGGCCGCAGAGACGGCCCGTGACCAGCGCGAACAGGCGCAGGATGCCGCCGACCTGTTCGACGAGCCCGAGCTCGACCTGAGCGGGGATGACGGCGTGTCGCTGTGGGACGACACCAACGCGATCCTCGAGGAAGCCGACAGACGAGGAGGGAGCCGATGATGCCCCTGGACGATCGTTCACCCCGTCAGACGGGGTTCAGCCTGATCGAGCTGGGTGTCGTTCTGCTCGTTCTGGCCGTGATCGGTGTCGGCCTGTGGCGACTCATGCCCCAGGTGCTGGACCTGGGAAGCGCGGGCGAAGAACGGGAGCTCGATCGCGTCGAGGAGGCCGTCGAGGGGTTCGCCCTGGCTCGTCACCGCCTCCCCTGTCCGGACAGCGACGGCGACGGCCGGGAGGACTGCGGAGAGACCGAAGGCGGGGTTGCCTGGGAGACGCTCGACCTGGACCCGTCGCTGGGCGACGAGCTTCGCTACGGCGTCTCGGTCGGCCTGACGGAAATGCCGGACGCCGGGGCCTTCCGCCCTTCCACGCCTCCGTCCACCGTCTACCTCTCGCAGACCAACGGCCTGGATTTCTGCGTGCGCGCCATGGACGGTGGCACGCTCTCGGTCGGCGATGACACCCCGGTGAACGTCGCCTACGCGCTGGCGGCTCCCGGCCCGGACGGCGAGTTCGCCGACGAGAACCGGGGGCGTTTCGCCCTGCCCGGGCGACGCGCCGAGACCGGCAGCGACGACCGCATGCGTGCCGTCGGGGCCCTCGAACTGGCCTCGCGCCTGGACTGCCCGTCCCGGATGGCGTCGGTGAATGCCAGTGCGGCCGCTTCCTGGGCCGCCTACGAGAACGATCGCGTGGTGGGCTACGAGGCGTTCGGCAGCGACCCTCGCCTCGACGCCGGCATGTACCTGCGCTTTCGCGATCTGTCGCTGTTCGTCCGGGAAGGTAACGTGACCATGGCCGAGGTGAGCATGGGGCTGGCCGCCGTGAATCTCGCCAACGCCATCGGCACCTCGGCCTCGTCGATCGCCCTGGCCGCGACCACCAAGGGCGTCGGCTCGGGGACGATCGCCGGCGCGGTGCTTGCCGTGACCGCCGCCACGGCGCAGTTGGCGGCGGCGACGGTGGCGCTGATCCTGGCCGAAGACAAGGTCGAGACCGCTCGCGAAGTGGCCTGCGACTCCGTTCGTTACGCCGAACGCGTCAAGCGGGAGGAGGACGACACGAAAGGAAGGACCGTGGCGGCGACCATGGGCGTCACCTGCTCCGGGGCGTTTCTCGACGAGCCCGGCGAGGCGGCTCGGCGCGCGGCCGAGGTGGTGCGCGAGGAAGACGGGGGGCTGTTGCCATGACCGACCATCGATCGACACGCGGTTTCTCCCTGATCGAGCTCTCCGTGGTGCTCGCCATCCTGGGCCTGCTGCTCGTCGGGCTGGTCGGTTTCCAGGTGATCCTGGATCGCCAGTCGGTGGCCGAGGAGCAGACCCGCCAGTTGACCCGGGCCGAACAGGCGCTGCTGGGTTTTCTCTACGAGAACCATCGCCTGCCTTGTCCGGCATCCGACGATCGCGGGATCGAGGATTGCTCGGTCGACGGCAAGGGGTTCTTCCCCTGGCGTACGCTCGAGGTGCCGGAGCGAGAGCTTGGCGAGATTCGCTACGGGGCCTACCGGGGCGAGGACGCCACCGACGACCTGATGCGCCGGATCGATCGGCACGAGCCTCTGGGCGTGAGCCCGGGTGGGGACCTGGAATCAAGGGACCTGAACCACGCGAACCTGGTCGATTTCTGCGCGGCGCTGGACGTGCTGGGAGAAGAGACGCGTGCGGCCCCGGACGGTGACGCACTGCGGGTCAACGTCGACGGGGGCGATCGCAACGTGGCCTACGCCCTGGCCGCCCCCGGCCACGAGGACAAGGACGGGGACGGCGATCCCTTCGATGGCGTCAACGCCACCGGGGATCCGCGTTTCGAGCCGCCGGGCGAGCGGGGCAGCAGCGAGAACGACGATAGGGTCGTGGCGGCGGGCTTCGAGGCGCTGCATGGTCACCTTTCCTGCCAGCGCGGTCTCTCGGCGATCGGCCACAGCCATTTCAATGCCGCGGCGAGCGCGCGGGTGATGTCGATCACCCTCGACGAGTACGCCACGCTGCTCGCGCTCCAACGACGATCGGCCGAGGCCAAGGTGGTCACGGCGAGCGCCGGTGTCGCGACCGCGGCCGGCGGGCTGGCCAATGCGGTGGCCGAAACCACGCTGGGGGTCGCCCAGGCGATCGGTTCCTACGGGGCGCTGTCGCCGGTGATCGCCGCCGGGGTGTTCGCGGTGGTGACCAATACCGCCGCCACCGTCACTTCCGCCGTCCAGCTGGGATTCGCCATCGACGGCGTGGAGCGTGCCAAGGAGCGCGAGGATCGCGTCAACCGCCTGGCGCCGGACGCCGAGGCCCTGGCGGAAGATGCCGAAGAGAATGCCGAAGAGGCCGACGAGCGCGGTTTTTAATCCAAGGAGCGAGACACAGATCCCATGCCGAACATCATTACAGCCGGGTTGCCGATTCATGCTCGACAGGGAAACCCTGCACGCCAGCGGGGGTTCACCCTGGTCGAGATCGCCGTGGTGCTCCTGATCATCGGCGTGATCGTCTCCGCGGTCACCATCGGGCAGGACCTTTACCGCAACGCCCAGTACCAGCGGGTGGCGACCACCTTCGTCCAGGGGTGGCAGGTGGCGTACGACGCTCACGTCGACGCGACCGGCCTGGTGCCTGGCGATTCGGAAACGGACCCGACGGGCCGCGTCAACGAAGACGGCAGTCGGCTGTGCGACGACGATCTGATCAACGCCTTTCTCGCGGCCGGCGTCGATCTCCCCGAGGGCCGGGCCGAGGGTGAGCAGGATCGTTTCGTCTACCAGGACAACAACGGCAATCCGCAGGAAGTCCGCGTCTGCCTGCAGACCGTCGAATGGTCCGTCCCGGGAGAATCGGTCGATGAATACGAGACACGACCGCGAAACGTGATGGTGCTGGAGAATCTCACTCCCTCGCTGGCCCGGTACCTGGACAACGCGATCGACGGCAAGCCGGATGCTCGCTTCGGTCGCATGCGCGAGCAGG
>CAYUAO010000032.1:12716-17100 GCA_964442775.1 uncultured Halothiobacillus sp.
CGCCAGAACGGCTTGGCCAGGTGGTCGTTGGCGCCGGCTTCCAGTCCCTCGACCACGTCCTCGGGCCGGGTGCGTGCGGTCACCAGGACGATCGGCAGGGAGTTGGCATCGAATTCCTCGCGCAGCCGGCGGCATACGGTAAGCCCGCTCATGTCGGGCATCATCACGTCCAGCAGCACCAGATGTGGCTGGAGTTCCTCGACCCGCCTGAGGGCATCCTCGCCAGAGTACGCGGTCGCCGTGCGATATCCCGCCTGGCCCAATTGCTCCTCCAGGACCATGGCCGCTCCGTGATCGTCATCGACGATCAGGATCAGTGGGGCGTGCCGATCCGGTTCCGATTGGGTTCCGGCCGAATCGACGATGGGTTCGGCGGCCTGTGCTTGCACGGGAAGCGGCAGGTCGGACGATGGTTCGTCACTCGAATCGAGCGAATCGGCCGCCGCGATCGGCAGGCGGAATGCCGCCGTCGTGCCCCGGTCAGGCACGCTTTCGAGCGTCAGTTCGGCCCCGTGTCTTTTTAGCAGGGCGCGGCTTATGGTCAGCCCCAGGCCGAAACCGCCCCGGCCGTCCAGACAGGAGTCATGGCCCTGTTCATAGGGCCGCTGCATGCGGTCGAGTTCCTCTGGTGCCATGCCGATGCCGGTGTCCTCGACGGTGACGATCACGTGATCTTTCCAAGGGCGCGCGGAGACGCGGATGTGCCCTTCGTCGGTGAACTTGATCGCGTTGCCCACCAGGTTGAACAGGACCTGGTAGAGCCGGTCCGGGTCGGCCTTGACCGGGGGGAGGTCTTCGGGGAGATCGGTTTCCAGCCGGACGGGTCGAGGGCCGATCAGGGGAAGGCAGGTAGCCATCACCGTGTGCAGGATGGGCGCGAGCGCTATCGGCTGCCGGCTGATGGGTAATTCCCCGTGCTTCAACTGCGTCAGGGAGATGGTGTCGTCGACCAGGCGGGTGAGACGCCGACCGCTCTGCACGATCAGGTCTAGGCCACGTTGCAGACGCGGGTGGTCGCGGGGCAGGGATTCGGCCAGCCCGATCATGGCGTGAAGCGGCGTACGAAGTTCATGCGAGGTATTCGCGAGAAACTCGTCCTTGAGCCGGTTGGATCGCCGCAATGCCCTTTCCAGCCGCTGACTTCGTTCGAATGCCCGGGCGTAGCGCTGAGCCAGCGCGATGCTGTGCAGCCCCATCGCGGCGAGTATGCCGACGTTCGCGATCGCGTCGCGGACCCCCGACTCGTTGAACCAGTAGATCTGCAGGACAGCCGTGGCAGCGACGGCCCCCGACCCCAGCAGGATAAGGCCGGCGTCCGGTTCACGGTTTCGCCATGCCCGCAGGATCGCCAACAGGGCGAGGGTGAGCAGGCCGACGATGAAATACAGCAGCCAGCCGACGACCTGGCTGCGCGTGAGGCCCGGCTCGACGATCGTGACGACCAGATAGATGAGCAGAGGGGCGACCGCCCAGCGCGTGTAGCGAAACGGCAGTTCCCGAGGGAAGAATGCCGAGATGAACCACAGGTAGGTCGCGCCGGTGGCCAGGGCGGAGAATCCGTCGAGGGGGCGTGCGAGGTCGACGGGAATGTGCCATCCGGCATGGTCGAGCAGCTGACCTGAAAGCAGGGTCTGCAGTGACCAGAAGATCACCGTCAGACCGAAGAACAGATAGGCCAGCTCCCGGCGCCGAAGCACGAACAGCACCAGTTGGGAAAGCCCGATCAATGCCAACCCGCCGGCCAGGGCGGCAGTGCTCATCAGCTCTCCCACGACCTTGGTGGTGATCGCGGAAGGGCTGCCGATCTCGATGGGCTTGGGAATGCCGGCGGACCGCGCGGTGTAGTTGCTGACGTGCAGAACCAGTTCGATCCGCTCGCCCGGGTCGTCGAGGCGGATGCGACGTTCGCCGTAGTCGGGCTCGGCCCGATCGGCACGTTCGGCAACCCGGCCCACGCTCGCCACCCGTTCGCCGTCGACGAAAAGGCGATAGGCCGAATACACCATGGGTACACGCAGGACGAGGGCGTCGGGCGGGTTGGGACCGAGCTCGAGTGCCAGCCGATAGCTGGCATGACCGGCGGGGGGCAGGGATTCGCCCCGCAATTGCAGGTTTGTCCAGCTACCGGGGATGGACGTCAAGGCGGTCGGATCGCTATCCGTGGAGGAACCCGGTGGAATGAATGCCTGCCAGTAGAACTCCCAGGGGCCGTCTATCTCGACCGGGCCACCCCCATCGAAGGAAATGCTCCCCGCGCTGCTCGCCTGAAACGGCGAAAAGCAGACGAGCAAAAGGGTGACAAGTCGGAGGATCCGGCTTGCTGACATGTTGACTCCGAGACGTTGCGTGCATCGAGAGAGTCGGAAAACGATCCGATGTTTACACGGCCTTGCCGCGACGATTTCCACTCGTTTGTGTGCATTCTACATATGCGAGGTCAATGATGTTGTGGAATGGGCGGGTCGCCTCGTCGAGGTCAATGCCTACCGGCTGGATCGTTTCCGATTCCAATCCGACAACTCGCCACCAAGCCGCCTGCCTCCGCCTGTTTCCCTAACCCATCGACCCGAGCAGTAACGTCACGATGGCCACTACCCCGAGGACAATCCGCAGTCGGTAGAACCACGGGCGAATCCAGCCCCGCCGCCGCGCGGCACGATCGAGCAGGAACATCAGGGCGAACCCTGTCGCCAGCATGGCCGCTGCGGCCGTCGCCGGCATGAGCAGCGCCGGCCAGGCCCATAACGAGGACAGTACGCTCGACCAGATGCCGATAGCGCTCTGTCGGTTCAGCGCCAGACCCCAGTAGATTCCGCCCAGAAAGCTGAGGATCAACGCCGCATAGGCATGCTGCACGGTGATGGCGTGTTCGGCCCATTGCGGTTGCCACACGATCACCAGCAGCGGGACGACGAAGGGGATCAGCCCGGCGTAACCGGCCAGACGGGCATGCAAGGCGAGCGTCTGTTCCATCGAGCGGCTGGTCACCACGGCAACTCCTTGCCATCGAACGACCAGAATCGGCCGCTGACGGCCGGGGTCAGACCGCCGATCACGTCGAGCAAATAACCGGCCGTCCGCTTTGGGGAGAATAGCTGTTCCGACGGCACCCGGGACTGGAACGGACGGGACAGGGGCGTGTCGGTGGTGCCGGGATGGAGGGCCGCGACCGTCGCCGACGGCAATTCACGGCGCCATTCGACCGAAAGCGTGCGCAGCGCCATGTTCAGTGCCGCCTTGCTGGCGCGGTAGCTGTACCAGCCGCCCAGCCCGTTCTCGGCGATCGAACCCAGTCGAGCCGAGACGGTGGCGAACACGCCGGCGTTCGAGCGCTTGACCTGCCGGCGGAAATGCTTGGCCAGCAGCAGGCTGGGCAGGGCGTTGATTTCCAATGCGCGGAGAAAGTTCTCGCGGTCGATTTCGCGCGAGTGCTTCTCCGGTCCGGCCCCCTTGTCGTGCAGCCAGCCGACGGCGTTGATCAGCCAGTCGAGAGTCTCGATTCGCTCGGCGAGCGACCGGATCGAGGCCTCGTCGGTCACATCGAGTTGCCACCATGTCACCCCGTCCAGTGGTTCGGGTTCACGCCGATACCAGGTGGCGTGAATGGCATCGACCGACTTTTCATGACGCAGTAAGTCGACCAGAGCCTCGCCGATGCCGCCTTGCCCACCGACAATCAGCACATGCCGTCCCATTCAGTCCTCCCGCGGTATCGAGCAACCGTCCTTGCAGCGGCGACGATAACGCCAGCCGGCAAAGGCGTCGTAGAGGCGGACGACAAGCGGTCGCAGCAGGCGTGCACCCAGGACGCGGCCCAGCCAGCGATGCCGGGGCAGGTGGCGCCAGATCAGGAGGAAGGCATCCAGGCCGATGGCCCAGCCCCCGTCGGCCTCGCGGGCATGGAGGTAGCGCATGGCCGTGTCACGGTCCAGCCCCGCCGACTCGAGCGCGGAGGCATCACGACTTGCATCCACCCAGCGGATTGCCTCGGCGCCCGGCAGGCGGCGGTAGTGACGAATCTCGCGGGCGCACAGCGGGCAGGAGCCGTCGAAAAAGACAGTCGGTCGAGCGGTGTCGGTGGGTTGGTCGGTCATGAAGGGATGTTTCCGTCTCGGGAAGCAAACCAAGCCTAGACTGTTACGAAGCCCCGTGCCTGCACCCCCTGGGCAACCCGTGCCATCGACGCGGGCACCCGCGAACCGGCCCCGACCTTTTGAAATGGGATTTGAATAGCCGGGCAGGATGCCAGACACGAAAAAGCCCGGCGAGCGTGATGCTGCCGGGCTTTCAGTGTTGGTAGGCGCGATTGGATTCGAACCAACGACCCCCACCATGTCAAGGTGGTGCTCTAACCAACTGAGCTACGCGCCTGTCGTTCAGTGGG
>CAYUAO010000033.1:0-10604 GCA_964442775.1 uncultured Halothiobacillus sp.
CGCAAGGTCAACATCGACACCGACCTGCGCATGGCGTCCACCGGTGCCGTTCGCAAGCACCTGGCCGAGAACAAGGCCAACTTCGACCCGCGCAAGTTCCTCAAGGAAGCGACCGCCGGCATGCAGGCGATCTGCAAGGCGCGCTTCGAGGCCTTCGGTTCGGCCGGCATGGCTTCCAAGATCCGCCCGATCTCCCTGGAAGAGATGTACAAGCGCTACGAGTCCGGCAGCCTCAAGCAGAAGATCCGCTGATCTTCTGGCGCCGGGCCCATCCCGGCATCGCCGAACCGACAGCCCCGCCTACCGGCGGGGTTTTTCGTGTCCGTGGGGAAGGTCGGGCATAGGCGAGAGCCGACAAATGCGTGATAATCGCTGGATGGGACGTGACGCACACAAGGACGAGGACGTGCCCCGGGTGCCGGTCGACCGCCGCCCGGGGCTTCGTCTTGTCTGGCTGGTGGTGTTGCTGGGCTGGCTGTTTCTGGGCGTGCTCGGTGCGCTGTTGGTGCAGAGCGACTACGAGACGGAGGTCGAAAACCGCGCCGACCGCCTGCTGGACACGGCCGAGTACGCCCTGTCGAGTCGTGAGGCCGAACTGGCGAGAATCGCCCGGATTCTCGCTTTCGACGAGCGGGTGCGCGAGATCCTCGCGGAGGCCCGGGCCATGGTCGAGCTCGAAGGGGGCGGGGGCGGCGGCGAGGGAGCGGCGCGGTTGCGGCGCGAACTCGCCCGCGCCGTGACGCCGATTGCCAGCGAACTGATACACGGCCAGGATCGCGTGATGCAGTTTCACCTCGGTCCCGACGTGGTCAGTTTCCTGCGGGTGCACGAGCCGGACCGTTACGGTGACGAACTGGCCGATGTCCGCCCCCTGTTGGTGGATGTCTACCGCAGCGGACGTGGCGCGAAGGGCTTCGAGGTCGGTCGTGTCTTTTCCGGCTTTCGCGCGGCCCAGCCCGTGTGGGCACCGAATCCCGCCGGTTCCGGTCGGTCGAACCAGGTCATCGGCACCGTCGAGGTAGGCACGGGCGTTACGCCGGTCGACAACTACCTGAAAGAAAGCCTGGGTGCGCGCGCCACGCTGCTCCTGCCCGGGGAACTCGCCGAGGCGAACATCTGGGAGGACATGCGGGAACGGCGGCGCATCGCCCCGGTGGGCAACGGAGATTACTACGTCGACGGACCCAAGGTCGACGATGCCGGCCTGGCTGCCGCGCTGCGCCATCTCGATGGCGAGCCACCGGACCGCTGGCTGTTCTCCAGCGGAGACGAGGAGTGGCTGACCGTCTCGCGCTCGGTGCCGATACTCACCCAGGAAAGCAGCGCCCCGGCCGAGTTGGTGGTCGTCGAGCCGGTGACCGATCTTCACGCGGCAATGCAGGCCCGGATGGCCTCGCTTCTGGTCGCCGTCATCGTGGCCTTCCTGCTGACCTCCGCGGGCCTCTGGTTGCTGTCACGCTGGCAGCGCACCCGCTGGATGGTGGTGATCGATCGTGCCGAGGCCGAGCGCGACGCGCTGTTCGAACTCAGTCCCCAGCCCATCGAGCTGACCGACATGCTGGGGCGGTCGTTGCTGGCCAACGAAGCCTTCCACCGCACGTTCGGCAACGCAGCGGGGGGCGCGGACGTGAACGACTGGTCCGCACGCGGGCTCGAGGGCCTGCAACTCGAGGCGTTCGAGCGGGCGATCGCCCATGGCGAGCGCTGGAATGGTGCGCTGCGCCTGCCGGCATTGCAGGGCGGGTCGGGATGGTTCCGGGTCCAGGTCGTCCCGATCGCCGACGAGGCCGGTCGCCCGGCCCGTCTGTGGTGGTTCTACCACGACGTCGATCGCGAACGGCGCGCCGCCGCGGTGGCCCAGGCCGAGCGCAATCGCCTGGACGCCTTCCTTGCCGCCAGCCCGGCGGTGATCTACACCTTCCGGACGGACCGTCCCGACCGCCTCGATTACGTCAGCGCCAACATTCAGGAAATCCTCGGTTACACACCGGATTCACTGATCGACGGGCCGGACTGGTGGGAGCAGACCCTCCATCCCGAGGACCGCGTCCGGGCGAAGGAGGAAGCGGACTTCACCCGCTGGCAGGACGACCGCAAGCGCAGTCGGTACCGGTTGTTGCGGCCCGACGGCACGGCGTTGTGGGTCACGGATCACGCCCGTCTGCTCCGCGATGCCGAGGGGAGGCCGGAGCGCGTCGTCGGGGCGCTGATCGACTCGCGCGAGACGGTCGGGCTCGAGGCGCGGCTGGCGGAAAGCGAGCGCCTCTACCGTTCGATCGTCGAGGGGGTCGAGGAGGCGATCTTCGTGGTCGCGGTCAACGCCGACGGCTCTTTCCGGTACGTCACCAGCAATCCGGCCCACGAGCGGACCACCGGCCTGGAACGCTCGCGGCTGGCGGGGGCCTTCCCCGAAGAGATCCTGCCGCCGGAGGTCGCCGCCCACGTCAATCGCCGCTACCAATCCTGCCTGGAGGCGGGTGAAGCAATTCGCTACCACGAGACGCTCGACCTGCCGGCGGGTCGCGGGTGGTGGCACACGACGCTTACCCCGATCCGGGATGAAAGCGGACGGTTCGTGCTGCTCGCCGGGATTTCCGTGAAACTCGACGAGGGCGAGGTCCGGCCACCCGTGGACGGGTAGCGCTGCATGCCGATCCGGCGCGGGGTCTCGCCGGAGGAGTTGCAAACCCCGGGGTCGTCGACCATCATCCGGACGCCTTTCGTTCGAGATTCCGCCCGTGACCCTGCCCGATTCGCCATCCTCGACAGCACGCAAGTCCACAGCCCGGTCGGTCGTTCGTGCCCGCGGGCTGGTCAAGTGCTTCGGCCCCCTGCGTGCTGTCGATGCGGTGGACTTCGACATCCCGGCTGGTCGCTGCTTCGGCTTTCTGGGGCCGAACGGCGCCGGCAAGACCACCACCCTCAAGATGCTGATGGGCTTGGCGGATTTCGATGCCGGCTCGCTTTCCGTGCTCGGCCATGCGTTGCCCGACGAGGCGCGCGCCATCCGCGCCCGCGTGGGCCTGGTGCCGCAGGGCGACAATCTCGACCCGGATTTCACGGTCCGCGAGAACCTGTTCATGTACGCCCGTTTTTTCGGCCTGGCGCGGCGCGAGGTGGCCGAACGGATCGACGCGCTGCTCGAATTCGCCAACCTGACCCACAAGGCCGAGGCGCGGGTCGACCAGTTGAGCGGCGGCATGCAGCGCCGCCTGACCATCGCCCGGGCGCTGGTCAACGATCCCGAGGTGGTCATTCTCGACGAGCCCACCTCGGGGCTGGACCCACAGATGCGACACGTCATCTGGGGGCGCCTGGCCGAGTTGCGCGCCCGGGGCGTCACCCTGGTGCTGACCACCCATTACATGGAGGAGGCCGAGCGATTGTGCGACGAGCTGGTGGTGATGGATAACGGCCGGATACTCGACCAGGGCACGCCGGGCGAGCTGATCCGGCGACACGTCGAGCCCGACGTGATCGAGCTGCGCGGTTCGGTCAGCGACGGGGTGTTCGCCACGTTGACTTCCATGGCCCTGCGCGTCGAGCGCCACGGCACTGCCGTCTACGTCTACACCAGCGCGCCGGCCCCGATTCTCGACTTCCTCGGCCAGCCGGACGGGCTGACCGTCATCCACCGCCGGGCCGGACTGGAGGACGTGTTCCTCAACCTGACCGGCCGCGAATTGCGCGAGTGAGGTGGCGATGAACCGTTCGATCTGGCAAGTCCCCCGCGCCCGCCTGGCGGCGTTTTCCGTGTTCGCCCGCAATTTCCTCGTCTGGCGCAAGCTGCTCGGCCCGGCGATCGTGCTCAATTTCGGTGAGCCGGTGATCTACCTGCTGGGCCTGGGAATCGGTCTGGGTGCGCTGGTGGGGGATATCGGCGGGTTGCCGTATCTCGTCTTCCTCGCCTCGGGCATCATCGCCTCTTCGGCGATGATCTCCGTGAGCTTCGAGGGCATGTATTCCGTGTACACCCGCATGGTGCCGCAGAAGACCTTCGACGCGATCATGGCCACGCCGCTCGACATCGACGACATCATCCTCGGCGAGACTGTCTGGGCGGCCTTCAAGGGGCTGTTGAGCGCCGTGGCGATCCTGATCGTCGCCGCCCTGCTGGGCGCGGTGCCCGGCGGCTGGACGGCGCTGTGGGCCTTGCCGGTAGTGTTCCTGCTCGGGCTGGCGTTCGCCGGGCCGGCGATCATCATGACCGCCATCGCCGACAACTACGACTTCTTCAACTACTACTTCGTGCTGGTGGTCACGCCGATGTTCATGCTCTCGGGCGTGTTCTTCCCCATCGAGACACTGCCCGGCTGGATGCAGACCGCCGTGCTCGTCCTGCCGCTGACCCACGCCATCGAGGTGATCCGCCCCCTGGTCGTCGGTGACCCGGTCGAGCACCTGCTCGCCCACCTCGCCGTGCTCGCGGGCTTCGCCGTGGCCGCCTACTACCTCGCCGTGGCGCTCGTGCGGCGGCGGTTGTGGGACTGAAAGGAAAGGGAACCCGGAGACAGGCAATCAAGCCTCCGACCTCTTTGTCCATCCTTCCTGACTGAAGTCGTTCTCCCAGTCCTCAGCTTCCCGCTCTCCTTGTCACCGAATCGTTGTCACGAAGTCACATTCCTGTCATCTACCGGTAGGAGGATGCATCCCGCACAAGCGTTGTGTTGCATTTCACCAGAGGTATCAAACTATGAAACCGTTCGCGATTTCTGCAATTGGCGTCGCCGTCGCGATGGCCGCTTCCATCAGCACGGCTCACGCCCGTGACCAGATCAACATCGTCGGTTCGTCGACCGTCTACCCGTTCGCCAGCTACGTGGCCGAGGAGTTTGGTGCGACCACCGACTGGCCGACTCCGGTCATCGAGTCCACCGGTTCGGGCGGCGGCCTGAAGCTGTTCTGCGAAGGCGACGACATGAACACCCCGGACATCACCAACGCCTCGCGTCGGATGAAGCCGTCCGAGTTCGATCGCTGCCAGGAGAACGGCGTCACCGATATCACCGAGGCCATGATCGGTTCCGACGGTATCGCCTTCGCCCAGAGCAACGAGAACGACAAGATCAACCTCACTCGCGAGCAGATCGCCATGGCGCTGCTGGAGAAGGTGCCGGTCGACGGCAAGCTGGTCGACAACCCGCACAAGAAGTGGAGCGACGTCGACTCCTCGCTGCCGGACCGCGAGATCCGCGTCTACGGTCCGCCGACCACCTCCGGCACCCGTGACGCCTTCGAGGAGCTGGTGCTCGAGGCCGTGACCGAGAACATGGAAGAGTACGGCGAGCCCTACGCCAACCTGCGCAAGGACGGTGCCTACGTCGAATCCGGCGAGAACGACAACCTGATCGTGCAGAAGCTCGAGAAGGACACCGACGCCTTCGGCATCTTCGGTTACTCCTTCCTCGACGAGAACAGCGACAAGCTGGTCGGTTCGAGCGTCGATGGTGTCGAGCCCACGCCGGAGGCGATCAGCAAGGGTGACTACCCGATCGCCCGCTCGCTGTGGTTCTACATCAAGAACAGCCACGCGGACAAGGTCCCGGCCATGGACGAATACGTCGAGATGTTCATGGACGACAAGATGATCAGCGATCTCGGTTACCTCAAGGGCATCGGCCTGATCGTGCTGCCGGAAGCTGAACTGAAAGAGTGGCAGGAGAGCGTCGCGGATCGCGTCAAGCTCAAGAAGTCCGACCTCAAGTAAGCGAGGGATAACCCCAGGGACGGGGGAGCGGACTCTCTCCCAGGGATGGGGAAAGCCGGCGGGAAGCTCTGCCGGCTTTCTCTTGTCGCAAGCATTTTGTTGTCGTCGAGACGCCGAATGCTTGCAACAGGAGCCAAGTTCTCAATAATGGCCGCTTTGACCGGCCCAACCCGAACACGCCCGGCCTGGCCGTGGCAGAACTGGAAACGAGACGGAACGCGCCGACCATGCAGACCGACCAGATACTGATGACGTTCTTCGCCGGGGTGCTCCTGCTCGGGGTGCTGGGGTTCTACCTTGGTCGCTCCAAGGCCAGCCGGGTTCGCGCCGGCGGCACGCACATGCACTCGCAGCCGGGCCAGTACGCCTGGTTCACGGTGCTCAGTGCGGCCGGGCCGGCCATCGTCGTTGCCATGGTCGCGGCGATCGTCCTGGGAGTGTTCGAGAACGCCTTCCCCGGTTGGCTCGCGGTGGTCGGCGCTTTGGGACTGGGCGCGTTCGGCCTGTTCGTGGGGCTCAACCGGGTCCGGCCGGAGCTGCGCGCCCGCGATTCGCTCGAGCGGGCGGTGAAGTTCTCGCTGCTGGGTGCGGCCTCCATCTCGATCTTCGCGACCTTCGGCATCCTGTTCTCCATCGTCTTCGAGGCGCTCCGCTTCTTCCAGATGGAGAGCTTCTGGTATTTCATCACCGGCACGACCTGGGCGCCGGGCGACGCCTTCCTCGAGGGCGCCGGCCGCCTCGGCGGCGAGCTGGATGGCGAGGACGTCGAGGCCGAGGGCGGCCACAACTTCGGGGCGGTGCCGCTGTTCGCCGGCACGTTCATGATCACGGCCATCGCCATGCTGGTGGCGGTGCCCATCGGCGTCTCGGCGGCGATCTACATGTCCGAGTATGCCCCGGCCAGGGTGCGCGACGTGGCCAAGCCGGTGCTCGAGGTGCTTGCCGGCATCCCGACGGTCGTCTACGGCTTCTTCGCCGCCATCACGGTCGCGCCGCTGATCGTCGCCGGGGCGGATTCGGTCGGGCTGGATGCCTCGTTCAACAACGCGCTGGCCCCGGGGATCGTCATGGGCATCATGATCATCCCGTTCATTTCCTCGCTTTCCGATGACGTGATCAGTTCCGTGCCCACGGCCATGCGGGAGGGGTCGCTGTCGCTGGGCACCACCCGTGCCGAGACGATCCGCCACGTGGTACTGCCTGCCGCCCTGCCGGGGATCATCTCGGCGACCCTGCTTGGGGTCTCGCGCGCGCTGGGCGAGACCATGATCGTCGTGATGGCGGCGGGCATGCGTCCCAATCTCACCGCCAATCCGCTGGAGGACATGACGACCGTTACCGTCAGCATCGTTTCCGCACTTACCGGCGACAACGAGTTCGAGTCCGCCGCGACCCTGTCGGCCTTCGCGCTCGGCCTGATGCTTTTCGTGGTCACCCTGGCGCTGAACTTCGTCTCGGTGATCATGATCCGCCGCTTCCGCGAGAAGTACGCGGTCAGCAACCTGTAACCCGATCAACCGGAAAGTCTCCGTCATGGCCCAGTCTCTCGATGACATTTCCCGCCAACTGAAGAAGCGCCACCGCAAGACGGCCCGGATGAAGTGGCTGTCGATGTCCGCGCTGATCGCGGCGGCCGCCTTCCTGCTGTTCTTCCTCGCCGACATGCTGATCAAGGGCATGCCGGCCTTCCAGCAGGCCTACATCGAGGTCGAGGTGGACTACAGCGAGCGCGCCTACGACCTGCCGCTCGCGGCGGTCGAGGCCGACTACCGCGAGCTGGTTAGCCGCGGCTACCTGCGGCTGATCCCCGGTCGCATGGACGACGACGAGTCGCTGCTGGGCACCAAGCAGACGGAATGGGTGCTGGCGGACGACGCGGTCGACCAGTACCTCAAGGGGAGGAAGTCCCGACTCGAGGACAAGCAGGTCGAGGTGGTCGACCGAATGGTCGAGGAAGGACGTGCCGAACTGCAGTTCAACAAGGAGTTCTTCGCCAACGGTGACTCCAAGCTGCCGGAAATGGCGGGCCTCGCCTCCGCGGCGATCGGTTCGGTGCTGGTCATGATCGTCACCCTGGCCTTCGCCTTCCCGGTGGGCGTGATGACGGCGATCTACCTTGAGGAATTCGCCCCGGACAACCGCTTTACGCGCTTTCTCGAGATCAACATCAACAACCTCGCGGCCATCCCGTCGATCCTGTTCGGCCTGCTGGGGCTGGCGATCTTCATCAACTTCTTCGGCGCACCGCGATCCTCGGCGCTGGCCGGTGGCCTGACACTGGGCCTGATGACCTTGCCGATCATCATCATCACGACACGTGCCGCGTTGAGTGCGGTGCCGGACTCGATCCGCCAGGCGGCCTTCGGCGTGGGCGCGACCCGCTGGCAGACCGTGCGAGACCACGTGTTGCCATTGTCGATGCCGGGCATCTTCACCGGCTCGATCATCGGCCTGGCCCAGGCGCTGGGGGAGACCGCGCCGCTGATCATCATCGGCATGATCGCCTACATTCCGGACGCTCCCACCGGCTTTACCCAGGCGGCCACCGTGCTGCCCGCGCAGATCTTCACCTGGGCGGGGATGCCCGAGTCGGCCTACATCGAGCGCACGGCCGCCGGCATCATCGTGCTGCTGTCGGTGCTGATCACGCTCAACGCCGCGGCGGTTTACCTGCGCAAGAAATTCGAGCACCGCTGGTAATGCCGGCGAAGAAAGTCGAGACCATCCAATGAACGTCCATCAACGACAGGTACAGCGAGCATGACAACCAAACTCGCATCCCCCGGCGCCCCGGTCACCTTTAACCAGGAGACCACCCACGATCTCGAGCTGACCGTGCGCGATCTCAAGCTCTGGTACGGGGACAAGCAGGCACTGCAAGGCATCGACCTGGATGTCTACCAGCACAACATCACCGCGCTGATCGGGCCTTCCGGCTGCGGCAAGTCGACCTTCCTGCGCTGCCTCAACCGGATGAACGACCTGATTCCGACGGCGCGCACGGAGGGTGAAGTGATCATGGAAGGCAGGAACGTGCTCTCCAAGGAGATGGACGAGGTCGCCCTGCGCAAGAAGGTGGGCATGGTCTTCCAGAAGCCCAACCCGTTCCCCAAGAGCATCTACGAGAACGTCGCCTACGCCCCGCGCATGCACGACATCGTCTCCAAGGGCAAGGAACAGGACGAGCTGGTGGAGAAGTCGCTGCGTGCCGCCGGCCTGTGGGACGAGGTCAAGGACCAGCTCGACAAGCCGGGCACCTCGCTTTCCGGCGGTCAGCAGCAGCGGCTGTGCATTGCCCGGGCGATCGCCGTACAGCCCTCCGTGATCCTGATGGACGAACCCACCTCCGCGCTCGACCCCATTTCCACGGCCACGGTCGAGGAACTGATGTATGAGCTCAAGAAGGACTACACCATCGTCGTGGTCACCCACAACATGCAGCAGGCCGCACGCGTCGCCGACTACACCGCCTTCTTCCACCTCGGTGAGGTGATCGAGTACAACGACACCGCCACCATGTTCTCCACGCCCGACAATCAGCGGACCGAGGACTACATCACGGGTCGTTACGGCTAAGCCGGAAGCTGGAAGAGGGGGGGCATCCTCCCCTGTGCGAACGGGCCTCGCCCGCGAAGGCGGCGTCAGCCGCCGTCCCCGTCCCCGTCTCCGTCCGGCACCGAGTGAGCCGCTAACCGGGACACGCGCCCGCCGGCACGTTTCGCTTGGCCCAGCAAGCTCGCACAGCGCAGCGCTCGCTCCTGCACCTCGGCCACCTTCTTCCAGCTTCAGGCTGTCAGCTTCCAGCTCTCGAAAAAAGAAAAGCCCCGCGAGTCGACGACCCGCGGGGCTTTCTTACGTCTGCGACGCGGAGAGGCTTAGCCCTCCTTGTGGTAATCCCAGATACGCTGGACTTCGTTCTTGGAGCCCAGGATGACCGGCACGCGCTGGTGCAGCTTTTCCGGCTCGATGGTCATGATCCGGTCCGGGCCGGTGATCGACAGGCCGCCGGCCTGCTCGACGATCATGGACATCGGGTTCGCCTCGTACATCAGGCGCAGCTTGCCGCCGCGCTCGCGGTGCTTGCTGTCGATCGGGTACATGAACACGCCGCCGCGGACCAGGATGCGGTGCACCTCGGCGACCATGGAGGCGACCCAGCGCATGTTGAAGTCCTTGTCGCGCTCGCCTTCCTTGCCGGCGAGGCACTCGTCGACGTAGCGCTTGACCGGCGCGTCCCAGAAACGCATGTTCGACATGTTGATGGCGAACTCCGCGGTGTCTTCCGGGATGGTCATGTTCGGGTGGGTCAGCTTGAACTCGCCGACCGAGCGGTCGAGCGTGAATCCGTCGACGCCGTCACCGATGGTCAGGACCAGAATGGTGGACGGGCCGTAGGTCACGTAGCCGGCGGCGACCTGCTCGGTGCCCGGCTGCATGAAGTCTTCCTCGGTCGGGTTCTCCTTGCCCGTGGGGGCCTTGAGCACGGAGAAGATGGTGCCGACGGTGACGTTGACGTCGATGTTCGAGGAGCCGTCCAGCGGATCGTAGGTGCACAGGTACGGGCCGCGGTGCTTGCCGGCCGGCAGGTCGTAGACCTCGTCCATCTCCTCGGAGGCCAGGCCGGCGACGTGGCCGCCCTCGGTGAGGATGTCGGTGAACTCGTCGTTGGAGATGATGTCGAGCTTCTTCTGGGTCTCGCCCTGAACGTTCTCGGTCTCGGCGGAGCCCAGCAGGCCGATGAGGTTGCCGCGGCCGACCTGGTCGGCGATCAGCTTGCAGCCGGCGGCCACGTCGCGCGGAAAGTCCCTGTTTAGGTGTTTCGTCATCACGCCCCCCCGCCGCCGGCGGCGACGGCGCGGCCGATCTGGCGGCCGATCTGCGCCTGCGATCCGCGGAA
>CAYUAO010000033.1:10614-12294 GCA_964442775.1 uncultured Halothiobacillus sp.
ACGAAGTCGGCGTCGACGCGGCCCTGGCGCTGGTGCTCGGCCAGGTACTGCGAAAGTCGCTTGGCTTCAGACATGGGTAGATCCTCTGTGTCAGTCGAATGGGTAAACGGGGTTTCGTGGACAGGAAGTCTTTGAATGCGCGGGGCATTCAGAGTCACCCTGTCCGGCGGATCCGCCGCTCGAGGGTCGACTATGGTAACCGATCGCCGGCGGCAACCGAACCGCGGGCGACCCGCCCGGTCGGCACGTGGCTTCGGGTGGCTGCAGGCTGGCGGCAAAGTGGGTATGCTTGTCGGCGCCAATGCGCGGGTCGCGTGCGCCGCCGGCCCTCATCCCTAATCAGACCCGGAGTCATCGGTCTTGGACGATCAGGACATCAAAACCGTCCGCGCTCCCCGTGTCATCGAGCGCTCCCTCGAGCGGCTGTTCGAGGCCCGGGGCCACGTCTGGCTGATCCCGGAGGACGATCCCGATTTCCAGGGCCAGGTGCAGGTGGTGGGCAACGAACCCGAAGCGCGCCGCCTGGTGATCGACTGCCCGGAGCCCGTGGTGCTCCGCCACGTGCTGCACGCCGAAAAGGTGCGCGTACAGGCGGTCGTCGACGGCCTGCTCACGTGGTTCTATTCCTCCGATCTCGTCACCCGCGACGAGGAAGGTGATTGCTATCTCTCCGTCGGCTATCCCGAGTTGCTGCAGCGCCTGCAGCGTCGGGCGGCATTCCGCGTGGAACTGCCGCCCGACGTGCCGGGCACCCTGGCCTTCTGCACACCCGGGCAGCGGGCGGTGATCTCGGGGGACGTGGTCAACCTGTCGGCCACCGGTTGCGCCGTGAGCGTGGTGGAGGACAGGGACCCCGGCCTAAAGCCGGGCGACGAGGTGGCCGCCGCGCGCCTCAAGGTCGGCGACGGCATCGACATCCGCATCGAATTCGTCGTGCGCAATCGGCGCCCGGGGATCGGCAAGAGCATGGTCTACGGGCTGGAATTCGCCGCCCTTCCGCCGCGCGACAGCCAGCTGATCGACCGCGAGGTGATGCGGCTGCAGCGTCTGCGCCTGACCCGCGGTTGAACGCGGGCAGGGCTCCTCAGGTCCGCAGTACGCCGTTGTCACCGGTGCCGAACGGGTTGGGAGCGTAGCCGTCGGCCGCCTCGTCGTTGTCCCAGCATTCCTCGTCGATCAGGTAGCGGAATGCGTACTCGCCGTCCTTGGGCAGGTTCAGCGTCACCCGGTAGCTGCCGTCGCGCTGTCGCTTGAGCGGCAGGTGGTCCTCGCCCCAGCCGTTGAAGTCGCCGCGCAGCTCGACGCGATGCGGTTTCCCGTCTTCCGGCTGATAGCTGAAGGTGACGCGGCATTCCGGCCGCACCTTGAGTGGCTTTTTCGTGATCGCCATGGCCTGTTCCCTCTGGTGGTTGAACAACGGACCGAGCGCCCTTTGCTCGCTCG
Source organism: uncultured Halothiobacillus sp. (assembly GCA_964442775.1). Classification (GTDB taxonomy): domain Bacteria; phylum Pseudomonadota; class Gammaproteobacteria; order Halothiobacillales; family Halothiobacillaceae; genus Guyparkeria. The sequence goes on from CAYUAO010000033.1 coordinate 12,058, forward strand.
GGTTTAGTAGCCCATCGCGGGCCTAGGGGCAACCCGACGACTTCCTCTTTACCGGCTTTTCTTGACGGTTTCGTGACCAGTGCCAGGCGGCAAGCGCATCAACGCGTCAGGTTCTTCTCCAGCACGCGCATCAGGCGCCCTTCGCTGACCAGTCCGGCGGTGACGAAGGCGAGCAGCAGGAGTACCAGCAGGCCCACGGCGAGAAACAGCATCGGTGCGGTCACGGCCAGCAGTGCC
>CAYUAO010000033.1:12304-16429 GCA_964442775.1 uncultured Halothiobacillus sp.
CGAGTCGAGGTTGCCGGTCTGCATCAGTTCCAGCACGTGCAGCGGGTTGACCAGGATCGGTCGCTGGATGAAGGCCCAGGCGTAGAACCCCACGGTCAACGTGCCGAGCAGCAGTGCCACGACTGGCCAGATGCGGATCAGCCGACGGCGGCGGGTGATGATCTGACGCATTTCCCGGTGCATGTCGTTGGGGGAGCGGTTCCTGGCCATGGCGATCAGCCTCCGGTCACCGGTGGGAAGAAGGCGACCTCGTCGCCGTCGGAAAGCGGGTGGTCGAGATCGACGTATTCATGGTTGACGGCCGCGAGGGTGTTGCTCGGGCGCTCGATCTCGGTGACCTGCCCCCAGGCCTCGGCCACGGTGGCCGGGGTATCGTCGAGGCGGGTCTCGTCGAAGCCGATGCGCTCGCGCAGGCTGGCGAACAGGCGGACGGTGATGCTCATGGTCGGTCGTTTCGCTGGCGGTGTATGTCGACGCTGCCGGTCGTCTCGACGCATCTCGACGGCCGGTCAGCCATGACATATTGTCTGCTAAAGTCTGAAGCAATCCTAGCCCGGATTTCCCGCCCCGGGTCTGACCGCAGTGCCGCGGGAGGCAGGGCGGGCCGGACCGCGCTCCCGCCACCGATATTCGAGGACGTCCCCGCATGAAATGGATCAAGCGCATCGGCCTGCTTTTCGTCGCCATCGTGCTGGTCGCCGTGCTGGCGATCGTCGCCTTCGCGCTGACCTTCGATCCCAACGACTACAAGCCGCAGATCGCCGCCCAGGTGGAAAAGGAAACCGGGCGCAGCGTCCAGTTCAACGGTGATCTTTCCGTGACCATCTTCCCCTGGCTGGGCGCGGCCACGGAGGACGTGGTGCTGGCCAACGCCGAGGGCTTCGAGCCGGAACACATGGTCTCGGTAAAGCGCCTCGAGGCGCAGGCTGCGCTCCTGCCGTTGCTGCGCGGCGAGTTCGAGATCGGCACGTTGCTGCTCGAGGAGGCCGAGATTCACCTGACCCGCCGCGAGGACGGGCACAACAACTGGGAGGACCTGGCCGAGCGTTCCGCCGAAGCGCCCGACGACGGCTCGGACAAGGTCGAGCCGGAGGGCGGCGAAGGCCCGGCGATGGCGCTGACCGTCGGCGGGGTCGACGTCCGCGATGCCACGCTGCACTGGCGCGACGAGCAGGCCGGCCAGGAAATGACCATCGACGGGCTGGACCTGAGCACGGGCGAACTGGCTGACGGCGAACCGACCGACGTCGAACTGGTTTCCGGCTTCCGGCTGGCGATGCCCGGCATGCCACCCGTCAGCGGCAGCGTCGACCTGTCCAGCCGGGCCCGGGTATGGCTCGATCGCCAGGAGATGCTGTTCGAGGGGCTTGAGCTCAACGTCGTGACCAGCCAGGAGGAAGGGAACACCGACGCCGGTCTGCCCGAACGGATCGAGGCGCTGCTGCGGGTCGAGAGGGCCGATGTGCGTGCCGGCGAGTCGCAGCTGCGACTCGATGGCGTGGTGCTCGATCTCGACGGCAAGACGGTCGGCCCGCTGAGCTACCTCGAGAGCCGCATCGAGACCGTGCTGGAGGCCGACTGGTCGACCGGGCGCTACGACTTGTCGCGCCTGGCCATCGAGGCCGACCTCAAGGGCCTGCCGAACGTGGGTGAGACGGTCCGGGTGGCGGCGAACGCCGCGGTGAGCGCCGACCTCGAGGCCGGCACCGCATCCATCGACGACCTGCGGCTGTTCTCCGATCCCGTCGAGGCCACCGGTCGACTGGACATCGCCGGGCTCGACGGCGGCGAGCCGGTCGTCAGCGGGCCGATCGAGATCGCCGCCTTCGACCCGCGCGGGCTGGCGGACCGGCTTGGCATGACGGTGCCCGAGATGCGATCGGACGAGGCGCTGCGCGAGTTCGCCCTGGCCGGTCGGCTCGACGCGAGTTCCTCGCGAGCGATGCTCGACGACCTGCGCGTGTCGCTCGACGGCAGCGAACTGACCGGGCGTGCCGGCATCGACGACCTCGAATCCGGGCGCCTGTTCGCCCGTCTCGAAGGCGGGGATGTCGACGTCAATCCCTACCTCGCGCCGAAGGTCGAGGGACAGGAGGACGACGAGCGTGGCGCCAGCTCGGGTGGCGGCGGCGACCAGTCGTCGGCCGCCGCGAACAAGGCCGAGATCGATCTGCCGGTCGAGGCGCTGCGCGGGCTGGAGCTCGATGCGCGGCTGCAACTGGCCGGTCTGCGCTACGAGGACTACCGCCTGACCAGCCCGATCGTGCACGTCACGGCGTCCGGTGGCCGCGTGCAGCTCGCCGAGCTCGCGGCCAATGCCTTCGACGGCTCGCTCGACGCCAGCGGTGCGCTGGATGTGCGTGGCGAGGTGCCGAGCTACGCCGGCAAGGCGCGAGTCGAGGGTGTCTCGTTGCAACCGCTGTTGACCGCGGTGATGGATGAGGACCGGCTGCTCGGTCGCGGCGATGTCTCCTTCGACCTCTCCACCCAGGGAAAGCGCGTCGACCAGCTGGAGTCGGGGCTCGACGGCACCGCCGATTTCGCCCTGCGCGACGGCAAGGTCAAGGGCTTCGATGTCGGTTACCTGCTGCGGCGGGCCCAGGCGCGCCTCGAGGGCAGGACCGAGCCCGAGCCCGAGGAGTTGTCCACCGACTTCACCTCGATTACCGGCACGGCCACCGTTCGCAACGGCGTGGTCAGCAACGACGATCTCGCCGGGGCCTCGCCGCTGCTGCGGGTCGCCGGCAAGGGTGACGTCGACCTCCCGCGCGAGGAGATCGACTATCGACTGACGGCGACGGTGGTCAACACCGCCACCGGCCAGGGCGGCGAGGACCTCGAGCGCCTCAAGCAGGTGCCGGTGCCGATCCGCATCAAGGGGGCGTTCAGCGACCCGTCGATCTCGCTCGACCTCGAGTCCCTCGCGAAGGAGGCAGCCAAGGGCGAGGCGAAGAAGCGTATCGAGGAAGAGGTCGACAAGCGTCTGAAGGACGAGGGCGGCGAGAAGGTGAAGGAACTGTTGAAGGGCTTCGGCCTGTGAGGCGGCCTGCGATGCCTCTTTCCGCCGGCTCGTGACGAACGCGTTCGCCGACCGCCTGCTGGCCTGGTTCGATCGCCACGGCCGGCACGACCTGCCGTGGCAGCACCCGCGCACGCCCTACCGGGTGTGGCTTTCCGAGATCATGCTCCAGCAGACCCAGGTTGCCACGGTGATCCCGTACTTCGAGCGTTTCGTGGCGCGTTTCCCTGATATCGATTCGCTCGCGGCCGCCGAGGCGGACGACGTGCTCTCGCTCTGGTCCGGACTGGGTTACTACGCCCGCGCCCGCAACCTGCACGCCGCTGCCGGGCGGATGGCCGAGGCCTGCGTGCCGGAAACGGTCGAGGGCTGGGCGGCGCTGCCGGGGGTGGGGCCGTCGACCGCCGCGGCGATCGTCGCGCAGGCCTTCGACGAGCGCGCCGTGATCCTCGACGGCAACGTCAAGCGCGTGCTCGCGCGGCACGCCGCCGTGGACACCCCGCAGGAAACCGCCGCCACCCAGCGCCGCCTCTGGGCGCTCGCCGACCATTACACGCCCGACACGCGTCCCGCCGACTACAGCCAGGCCATCATGGACCTGGGCGCGACGGTCTGCCGCCGCGGTCGGCCGCGCTGCGAGGCCTGCCCGGTCGCCGAGGACTGCCGGGCGCGCATCGAGGGCCGCACCACCGAACTGCCCGTGCGCCGACGGCGCAAGCCCAAGCCCGTGCGCGAACGCGTGATGCTCTGGCTGGAGGACGAGAACGGCCGTCTGTTCCTGGAAAAGCGCCCCGCGACCGGCATCTGGGGCGGGTTGGCCTGCCTGCCGGTGGTCGAGCCCGCCATCGACGCGGAAACACGACTCGACGCCCTCGGCCTGGAACGCCGTGATGACTGGCGCGAGCACGACCGCCTGCGCCACGTCTTCAGCCACTTCGAACTCGACGCTCGGGTGATTGCCGCCCACGTCGCCCATCATGGCGTCGCCGAGCCCGCCGGCGAGTGGCATTCGATCGACCGACTGGCCCAAGACCCACCCGTGGGCCTGCCCGCACCGGTGCAGCGCCTGATCCGCGCCGCGAGGTTGCCGGGCTGAAGCCCGACCC
>CAYUAO010000034.1:0-16178 GCA_964442775.1 uncultured Halothiobacillus sp.
AGCACCGGCCGTCCCAGGGCCAGCGCCTCGGTCACCGTCCGGCCGAAGGATTCGGGCTTGGTGGTCAGGGAGAGCACCACGTCGCTGACGGCCATGACCTCGCGAAGATCGCTGCGCGCGCCCAGCCAGGTGATGTCGTCGGCCAGCCCCTTCTCCGCGATGGCCGCCTGCACCCGTTGCCAGTACTCCTGCCGGCGCGGGTGGACGCCGCCGACCAGCAGGGCGTGCACCGGCACGCCGCGGGCCTTGAGTCCGGCGACGATCTCGACGAGGTCCAGCTGCCCCTTGATCTGGGTGATCCGCCCCGGCAGCGTGAGGATCCACTTGCCCGCCAGCTGCGGGTGCTCGCGGAAGAATCGCTCGCGCCAGGCGTCACTGGGCCGAAAGCCGGGATGGTAGCGCTCGGGGTCGATGCCGCGGTAGATGCGCACGATCCGCTCGGGGTCGACCTTGGGGTAGTTGCTGCGAATGTACTCGACGATGCTGTCGGAGACGGCGACCACCCGCTCGCCCTTGGTCATCACCGCGCTGTACCAGCCGGGGGAGTAGGCGCCGTGGACGGTGGTGACCAGATGCGGCCGCGAGTCGCTCGGCATGCCCTTCCAGGCAAGCCAGCCGATCCAGGCCGGCAGGCGCGAGCGCAGGTGCAGGATGTCGACCTGCTCGTCGCGCAGCAGGCGGCGAATCACGGGGATGTAGCGCAACGTGGTCAGCGACTTCCGGCCGACCGGCAGGTTGACGTGCTCGGCGCCCAGGCCGACGAGTTCCTCGACCAGCCGGCCGCCCTCGGAAACCACGATCGCTCGGTGGCCGGCCCGCACCAGCGCCTCGGCGATCTCGACGGTACCGCGCTCGACACCACCGCCCTCGAGGGCGGGCAACATCTGCACCACGGTCAGTCGGCGGGCCGGACCGTCACCCTTGTCTGCGTTCCCTGCCAACTCCTGCTCTCCCACTGGTCCCCGGCGATCAGCCGAGAGGCTATCATGTCCGCATGCATGATACCCCCGAGACCGCCGACGAAATCTGGGCGATCACCACCGGCGAGGCGGGCATGGCCAACCAGGCCCGCGGGCTGGCCGAGGCCCTCGCCGAACGCACCGGCTGGCCGGTCGTGCAGAAGACCATCGGCATGCGCCGCCCCTGGCGCGCCCTGCCCATGCACTGGGTGCCGCGCCCGTTGACCAAGCTCACGCCGGAATCCGACGAGATCGCTCCGCCCTGGCCCCGGGTCCTGATCACCTGCGGCCGGCGCAGCGCGGCGGTCTCGATCGGCATCCGGCGAGCGAGCGGCGGACGCTGCTTCACGGTGCACGTGCAGGACCCCCTGATCCCGCCACGGCATTTCGACCTGGTCGCACCCCCGCGCCACGACGGGTTGACCGGGCCGAACGTGCTGCCCACGCGCGGGGCGATCCACCACGTCACGACGGCGAAACTCGAGGCCGCCGCCGAATTCGGCGAACGGTTCGCCCACCTGCCCCGCCCGTGGATCGGCGTGCTGCTGGGCGGTTCGAACCGGACCATGACGCTGACCCCCGACAAGGCGCGCCGGATCGGCGAACAGCTGGCCGCCGCGGCACGCGCGCACGGCGGCGCCCTGCTGGTCACGCCGTCCCGGCGCACCGGCGAGCAGAACACCCGGGCGCTCGCGCAGGCGATCGCCGACGTCCCGCACCTGCTCTGGAAACGCGAGGGGCCGAACCCCTATTTCGGCATTCTCGCCCTGGCCGACCACCTGGTGGTCACCGGGGACTCGGCCTCGATGGTCTCGGAGGCCGCCTCGACGGGCAAGCCGCTTTACGTGATCGACTTCGGCCGCTACTCGAAGCGGCTGGAACGGTTCCACCGGGCATTGCGCGAGGAAGGCGTCACCCGCCGGTTCGACGGCGAGCTGGCCGAATGGCAATACGACCCGGTCGACGACACGGCGATGGTGGCCGAGGCGATCGTGGAGCGATTGGGGAAGTCGACCAGACAGTCGAAGTCGGACTGAAGTCCGACCCACAATGGAAGCCTTCAGACGCCCGGCCTCTTTGTCAGTCGACCAGCTTGTACACCGCGCTGCAGTAGATGCAACGTGCCTCGTCGCCCTTGTGCTCGAGGTGGATGTAGACCCGGGGATGGGAGTTCCAGAGGGCCTCGTCCTCGGGCGGGCAATAGACCGGCAGGTCCGCCTGGGTCACCTCGATCACCCGATCGGCGTTGGGGGTCTTGAAATCGTCCGGGTGCGACGCGGTATCCGGGTTCATGCCGTTGCCTCCACGTAATCGAGCCAGTTGTCCGCGAGCGGCGGGTAGCGGCCCTCGACGAGATCGAAGTAGGTACTTTGCAGGCGCTCGGTGATCGGACCGCGCACGCCGCTGCCGATCGGGCGATCGTCGACCTCGCGGATCGGCGTGACCTCGGCGGCCGTGCCGGTGAAGAAGGCCTCGTCGGCGATGTAGACCTCGTCGCGGGTGATGCGCTTTTCCACCACCGGGATGCCGAACTTGTCCGCCAGGGCGATGATCGTCCGCCGGGTGATGCCGTCGAGCGCCGCGGTCAGGTCCGGGGTGTAGAGCACGCCGTCGCGCACGATGAAGATGTTCTCGCCCGAGCCCTCGGCGACGAAGCCCTGGGTGTCGAGCAGCATCGCCTCGTCGTAACCGGCGGCGGTGGCCTCGCGCAACGCGAGCATGGAGTTCATGTAGGCGCCGTTGGCCTTGGCCTTGCACATGGTGACGTTGACATGGTGGCGCGAGTAGCTCGAGGTGCGGATGCGGATGCCCTTCTCGATGTTCTCCGCGCCGAGATAGGCGCCCCAGTGCCAGGCGGCGACCATGACGTGCACCTTGAGGTTGTCGGCGCGCAGACCCATGCCCTCGGAGCCGTAGAAAGCCATCGGCCGGATATAGGCACTCTCGAGGTTGTTCTCGCGCACGACCTGGCGCTGCACCTCGTTGAGGTGGCTTTCGGTGTAGGGCAGCTTCATGCCGAGGATCTTGGCCGAGTTGTGCAGCCGGCGGGTGTGGTCCTCGAGGCGGAAGATCGCGGTGCCCCGGTCGGTCTTGTAGGCCCGCACGCCCTCGAACACGCCCATGCCGTAGTGGAGCGTGTGAGTGAGCACGTGGGTCTTGGCCTCGCGCCATTCGACCATCTCGCCGTCAAGCCAGATCAGGCCATCGCGATCTTCCATCGACATTGCAGTTTGCCTCGCAGAGCAGTGAACCGGTGCCGCGCGGCGCGCATTGAATGATCAATTAACGCGGCGCGCGCAAATCCGCGAGTCTATCACTCCGAGCGGGATTGCGGCAGGGGCGTCAGTGGGCCAGTTCGACCCGGTCACGCCCGCCTTCCTTGGCGTGGTAGAGGGCGGCGTCCGCGCGGGCGAGCAGCGTGTTGGCGGTATCGCCCTCGCGCAACTGCGCCACCCCGAGGCTGACCGTGCCCCCTGGGCCAAGATCGGACGCCGAACTTTCCCGAAAGGCCTCGCGGATGCGCTCGGCGACCACCGTCGCCTGGGCGAGCGCCTGCCCGGGCAGGAGGACGACGAATTCCTCGCCGCCGTACCTGAAACACAGGTCGCCCTCGCGCACGTTGGCCTCCATCACGCGGGCCAGGCAGCGCAGGACGTCGTCACCGGCGAGATGGCCGTAGCGATCGTTGTAATCCTTGAAGCGATCGGTATCCAGCACGATCAGGCTCAGCGGCGTCCCGGCACGCAGACTCGCCGCGACCGCCAGATCCAGGCGGCGGTCGAGCGCTCGCCGGTTGAAGAGCCCCGTCAGCCCGTCCTGCTCGCTCAGGAACCGATAGCGATCCCGTTCCCCAGCCAGCACTGCCTCCTCCCGCTGCTTGTGTCGGATGCGATTGCCCAGGGCGAACGCCAGCAACAGGGCCTGCGCGAGCGAGCCGATCGGCAGGGCGAGCATCAGTGATGTGGTGTAGGGCAGCCAACCCAGCAGCATGGCCAGATAAAGGAGCGCAGCCAGCGCGAACACCGACCAGCCGAGCAGGAGGTAACCAGCCGGCTCGAAGCCTCGTCGCATCGCCCGGAGTGCGGCCCAGACGATCGTGATCACCGTGGCGACCGAGTAGACCGCGATGACGGTGAACGAGGCCACGCCGGCCAGCCAGATCGAGACAGGCATCGACAGCAGGGCTATCACCATGATGCCGAGGAGGACGAGGTCGACGCGCCGATCATCCCGCTGGGTACGCAGGAAGCGCCGCATGAACCAGACGGCCGACAGCGCCACCAGCGCCACGCCCAGCTGGGCTCGCGCCCCTGGGGGAACGGACCGGAGCCACTCGGGCAACCAGGGGGTGGGGATGTCGTAGCGCAAGCCGATGTACAGGACGATCACCGCCAGGAAGACGGCATAGCTGAGGTAGGTGCGCTCGCGCACCGCCAGCATCAGGAAGAGGCTGTAGGCGGCCATGCCCAGCATCGCGCCGAGGTAGACGCCGAAGAGGGTATAGCGCACCAGGGAGTGGGCGCGCTCCTCGTCGATCGATCCCAGGGTGAGCCGCAGGGCCGACGGCCCGTCTGCACGCAACTGGATCAGCAACTCACGCTCGCCGTCGAACGGCGCCAGCAGGCGCCCCGTATGATCCGGCATGTCGAGCAGGTCACCGACCTCGCTCGCCTCGCGCACCTCCCGCCACTCGCCCGCCGCCGATCCGGGCGCGGCGGCGGGATCACGAAGAAAGACGCGCAGATCGCGAAAGTAGGGCCAGCGAACCGCTAACCAGCGCGGTTCGTCCACGGCCGTTTCAGCCAGTGACTCGCCGTCCAGCCGAACCCGCAACCAGAGCCACCCCTGGTACGGACCCAGGTTGAGGGACGCGGCACCGGCACGCTGGTAGTCGAGGGCACTCGCCTCGCCCGGCGAGAGACGCTCATCGCTGACGGCCCACCGGGCCTCGGAGAGGAGGTCGACCTCGGCCTGTGCGATCGGGACTACCGTCAGGAGGAATGCAAGCAGACACCAGCAGAACACCGGTCTGCAACGCGCTCGCGCACGGGAGCCCGCGTCCATCCGCTCGCCGGTATCTCCTCCCATCATGCGCCATCCCCGGAATGGGCCAGTCATTAGGGAAACTCTGCACGGATGCCATGCCTGCCGCGACATTCGGGCATCACGCCCCCTCGTGCCTATGGCTCACCTTATTCCGAGTATGGCACCGGGGCAATCTCCCTGCCGCGGGATCAACCGTCGCTGCGGCGGGGGGTGGTGGTCTCGATCCCGGCCTCTTCGAGCTGGCCTCGCAGCACCTCGACTTCCTTGCCGGAGAGGGGGCCGAGGATCACGCGGTGGTAGCGCTTGCCACCGACCTCGACCGGATCGACGCGGCTTTGCACGCCGAGCAGGGCCAGTTCGGCCTTGCGCGCCTCGGCGTCGCCCGCCTTGCTGAACGAACCGGCCTGCACCAGGTAGCTCGCCTCCGGCGTCAACTCCGCCTGGTCGGCCGGCGGTTCGGAAGCCGGGGCCTCGTCTTCCGTCCGGGGCCGGGGCGGCCGGTTCCCCTCTTCGGGCAGGAGGGTGTAGAACTGGAATTCCGACGAAGCGGCCGGTTTCTCGGATGACCTTTCCACGCTGCGCGTGTCGGTCTGCTCCGACTCCGACGGGGCTGGCGGCTGGCTGTTCTTCTCCGCGGTCAGGCGGGAGAGCAGCACGACCAGCCCGACCAACAGCAGCACGGCGATCAGCAGCGCCCATTTGGCGGCGCGATTGCCACCCGAGGACCGGGGGCGATTGACCTTCCTGCGTGCGTTGCTCGCCATGGGGGTTACATCTCGTCCGGCGCGTTCACGCCCAGCAGCCCCAGCCCGTTGGCCAGGACCTGTCGCGTGGCCACCACCAGGTTCAGGCGGGCGTTGCGCAGCGGGGCGTCGTCGCCCAGCAGGAAGGCGTGCGCGTTGTAGTAGCTGTGGAAGTCCTGGGCCAGATCGCGCAGGTAGTGGATCAGCTGGTGCGGTTCGTGCGCGGAGGCAGCCCGCTCGACCAGCGCCGGGTACTGCGACAGGCGCTTGAACAGGGCCTGCTCGTGCGACTCGGTCAGCCGCGCGTAGGCCTCGCGGCCGGCCGCGGGCTCGTGGGCAAGGCCGCGCAGCGGCAACTGGCGCAGCACCGAGGCCACCCGGGCGTGGGCGTACTGGATGTAGTAGAGCGGGTTCTCGTTGCTCTGGCTCTTGGCCAGATCCAGGTCGAAATCGAGGTGCTGGTTGGCCGCCCGCATGACGTAGAAGAAGCGCGCCGCGTCGTTGCCCACCTCCTCGCGCAGCTCGCGCAGGGTGACGAAACTGCCCGAGCGGGTCGACATCGGCACCCGCTCGCCGCCGCGGTAGAGGATGGCGAACTGCACCAGCGAGACGACCAGGCGGTCGGCCGGCTTGCCCAGCGCGGTCAGCGCGGCGCGCACCCGCGGGACGTAGCCGTGGTGGTCCGCGCCCCAGATATCGATCACCTGGTCGAAGCCACGCTCGAACTTGTCGAGGTGGTAGGCGATGTCCGAGGCGAAATAGGTCGTCTGGCCGTTGTCGCGCCGGACCACCCGGTCCTTGTCGTCGCCGAAATCGGTCGAGCGGAACCACAGCGCCCCGTCGCGCTCGTAGAGGTGCCCGGCGGCCTCGAGCCGCTCGATGGCGCGATCGACCAGGCCGCGGTCGGCGAGGCTCTGCTCGGAGTACCAGTTGTCGTAGGTGACGCCGAACTCGGCCAGGTCCGCGCGGATGTCGGAGAGGATCGAGTCGAGCGCGGCGCGGAAGACGATCTGGTAGTCGGTCTCGCCGAGAAGCTCGCGCATGCGACGAATCAGCGCGTCGATGTGGCGTTCCTTGTCACCGATCGGGGCGTCTTCGGGCAGGTCGGCGAACACCTTGTCCGAGTCGACCACCAGCCGTCGGCCATGCTCGTCGGCCAGCGCGGCGGCGATGTCGAGGATGTAGCCCTCGGACCGGTAGCCGTTGGAGGGGAACACGACGGCCTCTCCATGCGCCTCGAGGTAGCGCAGCCAGACGCTGACCGCCAGGATGTGCATCTGCCGGCCGGCGTCGTTGACGTAGTACTCGCGCTCGACCTCCGCGCCGATCGCCTCGAGCAGGTTGGCCACCACCGAGCCGTAGGCCGCGCCCCGACCGTGCCCGACATGCAGCGGGCCGGTCGGGTTGGCCGAGACGAATTCCACTTGTACCCGCTGCCCCGCGGCGGCATCCGAGCGGCCGAAGCGCTCGCCCTCATCGAGGATGCGGTCGATCAGGGCGAAGGCCGCACCGGCCTCGATGAAGAAGTTCATGAAGCCCGGGCCGGCGATCTCGACGCGCTCGACCCCTTCGGCGTCGGCGAAGGCGGCGACGATGCGCTCGGCGATCGCGCGCGGGGGTTGCTTCATCGGCTTGGCCAGCTGCATGGCGAGGTTGCTGGCAAAATCGCCGTGGGCCGGGTCCTTCGGCACCGTCAGCACCGGCTTGACCGACACCTCGGCGGGCAGGTCGCCCTCGGCGACCAGTTGCTGGCAGACGGCCTGGAGACGTTGTTCGATTACGGCCTTCACGGACGGGCTGACCCCTTGCTTGAAAAACGTGGCGCGGGCGCCGATATCGGCGCCGGGAAAGAACGCGACAGTTTAGCGGCAAGCACGCCGGCGACCAACCGCCGTGCCATGAAGTCGCTCCCCCGGGGCCGGACAGCCCCCGCGCCACCTGCTAAAGTCTGCGCGAGCATTTTCGACCCTTTTACTGAGAGATACCCCGACATGGCTGCCTTGCACGAGGACGACTTCCCCGAACCGGTCGGCGCGGAAACGAAACGCGTCGAGACGATCGCCGCGGCGGTTCGCACCATTCTCGCCGAGCTGGGCGAAGACCCCGGTCGCGAGGGGCTGGTCGACACGCCCAAGCGCGTCGCCAAGGCATTGCTCTACCTCACCCAGGGTCTCGACCAGCGACTGGAGTCGGCGATCGGCAACGCCCTGTTCGCGTCGGACAACGACGAGATGGTGGTGGTGCGCAACATCGAGTTCTACAGCCTCTGCGAGCACCACATGCTGCCGATCATCGGCCACGTCGACATCGGCTACATCCCGCAGGGCCGCGTGCTCGGACTGTCCAAGCTCGCCCGCGTCGTCGACCTCTACGCCCGCCGCCTGCAGATCCAGGAGAACATGACCCAGCAGATCGCCGAGGCGGTAGAGCAGGCCACCGGGGCTGCCGGCGTCGCCGTCCAGGTGCGGGCCGCGCACATGTGCATGGCGATGCGCGGCGTGGAGAAGGTCGAGTCCGAGACCATCACCTCGCGGATGACCGGGCAGTTCCGCGAGAGCGCAGCCACCCGCAACGAATTCCTGCAACTCGTGTCACGGGGCTGACGCGGTGAATTCACGTCCCCAGACCATCCTGATCACCGGGGTGACGCGCCGGGTGGGCGCCCACCTCGCCGAGCACCTGCTCGCCGCCGGCCACCAGGTCATCGGCACGTATCGACGCGAGACCGACGCCCTCGCCGCCCTGATCGAGCAGGGGCTGGTCGCCCTGGAACTCGACCTGCTCGAACGCGACCGGCTGGCCGGGTTCGCCCGACAGGTCGCAGAGAAAACGGACCGGCTCGACCTGATCGTGCACAACGCCTCGATCTGGCACCGCGACGAGGACGTCGCCACCGACCCGTCGCTGGCGACCGACATGTACACCGTGCACGTGACCAGCCCGATCGAACTGACCGAGCACCTCCAGCGCGCCCTGCCCGCCCGCGAGCGCGACGACGGCCACGCCGATCGCCAGGTGGTCTTCATCACCGACGCGCACATCGACGAGGGCGAACCCGACCACATCCACTACATCGCCTCCAAGGCGGCGATCGAGAGCTCGGTGCGCTCGCTCGCGTTGCGCTACGCCCCGCATACGCGGGTCAACGCCATCGCACCCGGCCTGCTGATGTTCCACCCCGAGGACGACGCCGAGTACCGCCGCCACCGCCTCGACCGCCGCCTGCTGCCCTTCGAGCCGGGTCCCGGGGTCGTCAGCCAGACGATCGACTACCTGATGGCCTGCCCGCTGATCAACCAGGCGGTGATCCGACTGGATACGGGCAGGCGTTGGGAGAGCTGAGAGTTGGAAGCCGGGCGAGAGGGTCCGCGAGGCACTGCTGGCGGTCAACTCTATGGAGAAGACGGCATCGCCGCCTTCCCGCAATCGTAGGTTGATCTGCAAAGCCCAACAGCCGGGGCCTCTCCGGTTGGAGATCGTTGGGCTTCATTGCATTCAGCCCAATCCACGCTTCTGTTCGACTTTGCAGCCCAACTTACGCTACACCTCGTGGCCGCCCCGGGCACGCATCCAGTTTTCTTGCGAGCCATCGCGGCTGAAGCCGCTCCTACGCGCATCTCTTCCAGCTTCACACTGAGCCGCTTCAGGCTCCCGGCCGTCAGGCCGGGCTCGGCGGTCTGACCCGGAACCACACCGCGTACATTGCCGGCAGGAAGACGATGGTCAGGATGGTGCCCACGGTCACGCCGCCGATCAGGGTGACCGCCAGCGGTCCCCAGAAGGTGGAGGTGGTCAGGGGAACGAAGGCGAGCACGGCGGCGAGTGCGGTGAGCACCACGGGGCGGGCGCGGCGGATGGTCGCTTCGATCACGGCGGTGTGCCGGTCGTCGCCGGCGCGGCGGTTCTCGTCGATCTGGCCGACCAGTATCAGCGTGTTGCGCATCAGTATCCCGGCCAGGCCGATCAGCCCCAGCAGGGCGACGAAGCCGAACGGCTTGCCGAACAGCGCCAGCGCGCCGGCCGCCCCGATCAGCCCCAGGGGCGCGGTCAGCAGCACCATGAACAGGCCCGGGAAGGAGCGCATGTTGAGCATGATCAGGGTGAGCATCAGGACCACCATCAGCGGCATCACCGCCTTGAGCGAGTCCTGCGCCCGACCGGACTGCTCCACCGTGCCGCCGATCTCGAGGCGGTAGCCTGCGGGCAGGTCCTCGCGGATCTCGGCGAGATCGTCCCAGCTGGCGAAGGTGGCGTCCGGCGGCTGCGCCCCGCGGATCTCGGCATTCACGTTGATGTAGGGCGTCTGGTTGCGGCGCTTGAATACCGGCAGCTCGTCCTCGACGACCACGTCGCCGAGCTGCGCCAGCGGCACGCTCTCGCCGGATCCGGTGCGGATCGGCAGGGTCTCGAGGCGTGCCGGATCGCGCGCGGTGGCCGGGTCGCCCATCACCACCACGTCGATGCCGCGGATGCCCTCGCGCAGTGGCGTGGCCACCTGGCCGTTGATCAGCCCGGCGAGCTGGCGCTGGACATCCACCGGCGTCGCGCCCAGCTGGGCCAGCCGCACGGGGTCGAGCTCGACGCGCAGCGTGGGCACGGCATCGCCCCATTCCAGGTGCGGGTCGACCAGGTGCGGGTTCTCCGCCATCACCGCGCGCACCCGTTCGCCGATCTCGGCCAGCCGCTCGACCTCCGGACCCATGACGCGGAACTGCACCGGCCAGACCACCGGCGGGCCGTAGAGCAGCGGGTGCGGGCGCACGCGCGCTTCGGGGAAGGCTCCCTCGGCGATCATCTCGTCCAGCCGTTCCTTCAGAGCGGACCGCGCCTCGGCATCCTCGGTCACCGCGATGATCTTGGCGAAGCCCGGGTCGGGCAGCTCGGGGTTGAGCGCGAGGAAGAAGCGCGGCGCGCCGCGGCCGATGTAGGTCGACAGCGATTCGAGCGCCGGGTCGTCCTCGATCGCCGCGGCGACGCGCTCGGCGACCTCCTGGGTGGCGGCCACGGAACTGCCCTCGGGCAGCTGGATGTCGATCAGCAATTCGGGGCGGTCGGAGCTGGGGAAGAACTGCTTGGCCACGCCCTTGCCCATCAGCACCGCCGAGGCGGCGAACAGCACCAGCGTGCCGCCGATCACCCACCAGCGATGGCGCACGCAGCCGGTGATCAGCCGGCGCAGGGCGCGGTAGCCGCGGGTGTCGTACATCTCGCCCGGCTGCGGTTTCACCCGCCCCAGCAGCTTGACTCCCAGATACGGCGTGAACACCACCGCGACGAACCAGGAGGCGATCAGCGAGATCCCCAGGATCCAGAAGATGTTGCCGGCGTACTCGCCCACGTTCGACTGCGCAAACCCGATGGGCACGAAGCCGACCACGGTGATCAGCGTGCCCACCAGCATGGGCATGGCGGTGACCGTCCAGGCATGCGCCGCCGCACTGACCCGGTCGGCGCCCTCCTCGAGCTTCACCAGCATCATCTCGATGGCGATGATCGCGTCGTCGACAAGCAGGCCCAGCGAGAGGATCAGCGCGCCCAGCGTGATGCGGTCGAGGTTCTTGCCGGTGACCTGCATGACGAGGAAGGTCATCGCGAGTGTCAACGGCACCGCCAGCGCGACCACGAGCCCGGCGCGCAGCCCCAGGGCGAGGAACCCCACCAGCATCACCACGCCGAGGGCGAGCAGGAACTTCACCTGGAAGGTATCCACCGCGAGACTGATGGCGTCGGCTTGGTCGGTGACCTTCTCCAGCGAGACGCCGGCGGGCAGCTGCCCCTGCACGCGTTCCTCGAAGTCGGCCAGCCGCTCGCCGAGCGCCAGCCCGTTGACGTTCTGCCCCATGATCACGCCCACCATGAGGGCGCGCTCGCCGTCGCTCTCCACCACGAAGGCGGGCGGGTCGGCCAGCCGGCGGGTGACCTCGGCCACGTCCGAGACGCGCACCACCTGTCCGTCGACGGTCAGCGGGGCGTTGCCGATGCGCTCGATCGAGGCCGTGCCGTCACCGTCGAGTCCGGGGCCGACCCGCAGGAACAGCCGCGGGCCGTCGGTCTCGATCTGCCCGCGCGGCACCATACGGTTCTGTCCCTCGACCGCCTCGGCCACCGCGTCGAGCGAGAGCCCCAGCGACTGGATGCGCTCCGGGTCGAGGCGGATCTCGACGCGGTCGCCCTGCTCGCCGATCAGGTGCGCCTTGTCCACGCCGTCGACGCGCAGCGCCTCGCGGCGGAGCATCTCGCCGGCCTCCACCATCTCGCGCTGGTCGACCCCCGGCGCGGTCAGGGCGTAGAGCGTGAAGTAGACGTCGGTGAAGTCGTCGTCGAAGTGCGGGCCGTCCACGCCCGGCGGCAGCTCGGGGCCGGCATCGGAGAGCTGCTTTCTCACCTGGTAGAAGACGTCGTCCACTTCCCCGGGCGGGGTGGACTCCTCGAAGTTGATCCGCAGGTACACCGACCCCGGCCGGGCGACGGTCTCGACGAAATCGAAATACGGCACGTCGGCGAGCGCCCGTTCCAGCGGCTCACCCACCTGTTCCTGCATCTCCTCAGCGGTCGCCCCGGGCCAGTGCGCCTCGGCGAGCATCACCTTGAGGGTGAACACCGGGTCCTCGGCGCGCCCCAGCGAGACGAAGGCATACAGCCCGGCGGCGGCCACCAGCAGGATCAGATAGAGCGTGACCGACCGCTCGCGCACCGCGAGGCGGGAGAGGTTGAAGCGGCCGACCACGGTGTCGCTCAAGGCCGCGCCTCCGCCGCGCCCGCGGCCATTTCCCCGGCACGGCGGGGCGTGACGCGCTGACCGTCATGGAGGCGATTGACGCCCGCGGCGATCACCAGCGCGCCCTCGGGCAGTTCGGCGCCGATCACGGCGTGGTCCGCCTCGATGGCGTGCACGGTCACCTCGACGGCCTCCGCCCGGTCGTCGACCAGCCGGTAGACCCGCGGCGCCTCGTCGCGGGCGAACAGCGCGCCCACCGGCACCCGCAACCGCGAGGTCTCGCCGGCGAAGGTCAGCGTCGCGGTCTGACCGATCGACCAGGGTCGCCGGTCTTCGCGCTCGTCCAGGCGGAAGCGTGCGGCGAAGGTGCGGCTGGCCGGGTCGGCCGCGCCGCTGATCGAGTCCCGCTCGACGGGCACGGAGGCGTCGTCGGAGGCCAGCCGGGCGGTCGCCCTGGAGGGCAGGCGGGAGAGCCGCCGCTCGGGCACGGCCACCTCGACCAGCCGGCCCTCGTCCTCGGCGAGACGGAACACCGCCTGGCCCGGCCCGACCACGTCGCCGACGTCGGCGAGGATCTCGACCACCACGCCGTCGAAGGGGGCATCCAGCTCGGCGTAGTCGAGCGCGTTCTGCGCCTCCTCGAGGCGGGCGGCCGTGGAGCGCACCGTGGCAGCCGCGGTCTGCTGCCGGGAGACGGCCTGGTCGAGCTGCTTCCGACTGGCGACATTGCGCTCGTGCAGGTCGCGGGTGCGGCCCAGTTCCTGCTCGGCCAGCCGCGCCTCGGCGCGGGCGCGCTCCAGGTCCGAGCGCAGGGAATCCACCCGCGCGGCGAGATCACGGTCGTCGAGGCGCGCCAGCGGCTCGCCGGCGGTGACACGCTCGCCGAAGCGCACCGGCCGCCCCTCGATACGCCCCTCGGCCTGGAAACCGACACGGCTGACCGTCTCGGCGATCACCTCACCCACCAGTGGCGGCGCGCTGGCAACGCCCGCGGTCACCGGGGCGACCAGCACCACCGGCGGCCGGTCGCCGTCGTCGTTCGCCCGGGGCTTGTCGGCGGCCATGGCGGCATGGCCTGCCGCGAGCGCCAGCAGCGCCAGCACGCCGCGAAAAATCCGTCCGGGGTTTGCCATACTCACCGCGCTTTCCTCAATTCACCACCCACGAATCCCGTCCCCATGCCCACCACCCTCGTCTGGTTCCGCCAGGATCTGCGCCTCGCCGACAACCCGGCCCTGTCACGGGCCGCCGAGCATGGCGACATCTTACCCGTCCACGTCCTGCCGCCCGAGGACGAGCGCCGCGACGGCTTCGTCAACGGCGGGGCCAGCCGCTGGTGGCTGCATCACAGCCTCGCCGCGCTGGACGCCGCACTGCGGGAAAAGGGTAGCAGGCTACTGGTCCGGCGGGGCAATGCGCGCGAGATCATCCCGGCGCTGGTCGCCGAGAGCGGGGCGGAGGCGGTGCACTGGAACCGCCGCGTCGAGCCTGCCGGCATCGAGATCGACCGCGAGATCAAGCGCCGCCTGCAGGACGACGGCGTGACGGCGCGCTCGTTTCCCGGCAACTACCTGCACGAGCCCTGGAACGTGCTCAACAAGCAGAATGCGCCCTACAAGGTGTTCACGCCCTACTGGAAGGCGCTGCTCTCGCTGGGGATCGACCAGCCCGTCGACCAGCCGCCAGCGCGCCTTGCCGCCGTGCCCGAGGCGATCGCGGGCGAACCGCTCGATGCACTCGGCCTGCTGCCCGAGCGCAACTGGGCCGCGTCGTTCGACCAGTGGTGGCAGCCGGGCGAGGCCGGCGCCTGGGAACGGTTCGAATCGTTTCTCGACGACATTTCCCGCTACCACGAGACGCGCAACCGGCTCGACCTCGACGGCACCTCGCGGCTCTCGCCGCACCTGCACTTCGGCGAGATCAGCCCTCGGCAGGTCGTCGCGCGGGTGCGGAGCCGCTACCCGAACGCCCTCGACGAGAAGGGCCCGGAACACTTCCTGCGCGAGGTGGGCTGGCGCGAGTTCGGCGCCAACCTGCTGTTCCACTTCCCCGAGACCGAGCGTGACAACCTCGACGCGCGCTTCGACCGGCTCGAGTGGCGCAACGACCCGGCCGACATCCGCGCCTGGCAGCGCGGCGAGACCGGCATCCCGGTGGTGGACGCGGCCATGCGCGCGCTGTGGACCACCGGCTGGATGCACAACCGCGCGCGGATGATCGTCGCCTCCTTCCTGACCAAGAACTGCCTGGTCGACTGGCGCATCGGCGCGGACTGGTTCATGGACACGCTGGTCGACGCGGACCTGCCCAGCAACACCGCCGGCTGGCAGTGGGTGGCCGGCACCGGCGCCGACGCCGCGCCCTACTTCCGCATCTTCAACCCCGTCCTGCAGGGCGAGAAGTTCGACCCCGAGGGCGCCTTCATCCGCCGCTGGGTGCCGGAGCTGGCCGACCTGCCGGACAAGGCCCTGTATGCGCCCTGGGAGGCGAGTCTCGCCACCCTCGATCGTGCCGCCGTGCGCCTGGGCGAGACCTACCCCGAACCGATCGTCGATCTGAAGGCCTCGCGCGAACGGGCGCTGGAGGCCTTCCAGCAGATCAAGGACTACCAGCGCTGACTGACCGATTGGCGCGCTACCATGGCCTCTCCAACCCACCCCTTGCGACGCACATCATGTCGGTATATAGTTCGAAACATATCGGGGCCTTCACCGGCTCCCTCGGTCTGAAACTCGGCGACGGCGAGGTCTCCGACCGGCGGTTGCGGCTGTTGGCCGCGCTGGACCGGACCGGCTCGATCAGCGGCGCGGCGCGTGCCATCGGCATGACCTACAAGGCGGCCTGGGACGCGATCGACGCGATCAACAACCTCGCCGACCGGCCGCTGGTCACCACCCGCCACGGCGGGTCGAAGGGCGGCGGCGCGGAACTGACCGAGGAAGGCCGCCGGCTGCTGGCCGCCTGGCAGCGCCTCAACGGGATGCAGCAGGAACTGCTGGCCCTGTTCGAACGCAACCAACTGACCGACGACCTGGACCTGCTGCGGAGAATCGAGATGAAGACCAGCGCAAGGAACGCCCTGGCCGGTCGGGTGAAGGCAATCACCCACGGCCCGGTGAGCAGCGAGGTGATCGTGGCGCTGACCGGCGGCGACGAGCTGGTCGCCGTGATCACGCGCCGCAGCGCCGAGGACATGGGACTGGCCGAGGGCAGCGCGGTGCACGCGCTGATCAAGGCGAGCTTCGTGATCCTGGCCGACGCCGCCAGCCGCACCTCGGCGCGCAATCACCTCTGCGGCCGGGTCGAGCGGATCGAGGCCGGTGCGGTCAACAGCGAGGTGGTTGTCGCCCTGCCCGGCGGGGCACGCCTGACGGCGGTGATCACCAGCAACAGCATCCAGACACTGGGACTGCGCGAGGGTGGCAAGACCTGCGCGCAGATCAAGGCCAGCCACGTCATCCTGGGCGTGGACGACTGAAAGACAACGGCGTCGAGGATCGGCGGGCCCGCCATGGACGAGGCTCGCCTTTTTTAGGCATCGCGAGATATACCTGACAACCCATCGAAGACGACCAACCATCCCGGAGGGACCCATGATCAAGAAGACACTGACGGCCGCACTGCTGGGCGGCAGCCTGCTGGCCACCATGACCGCCCGGGCGGAAACCATCACCGTGGCCGTCGCCGCGAACTTCACCAAGGCGGTCGAGG
>CAYUAO010000035.1:0-7250 GCA_964442775.1 uncultured Halothiobacillus sp.
AACCCTCGTCTTAAGCTTGGGAAGCTTCTGCTCTACCATTGAGCTACACCCGCAAGGCTGCTGTGTCCCGCCACGATTCCTGCTCGCTGTGAGCGGGCCGGGTCGACATGGCCTGGTGGCGACCCTTTTCAGGGGCGTCGCTTGGCCTGCGGATGTCGACCGGACCGGGCCTCGCGGGAAGGGCAGCGGGAACAACTCCGGGGATTATCGTGGCCCGTCGGCGCAAACGCAAGCCGGCCGGGCGACGGTTGCGTCAATCGAGGGGCGGCAGTTCGTCGCTGTCGGACTTGTCGGTCTTGATGCCGCTGGAATCGGCGGCGGCGGCCTTGAGCTCGTCCCGCCCGCTGCCGAAACTCATCAGCCATTCCATGTTGCTGCGGCTGTCGGCGTTGGCCAGTGCCTCGTCGCGCGAGATGAGCCCCTTGTTGAAGAGCTCGAGGATGGACATGTCGAACGTCATGGTCCCGGCCGAGGCGTTCTTTTCCATCGACTCCTTGATCGCGTCGACCTCGCCGCGCTTGATCAGGTCCGAGACCAGCGGCGTGTTGATCATGATTTCCACGGCCGGCAAGCGCTTGCCGCCACTGCCGATGATCAGACGCTGCGAGATGATCGCCTTGAGGTTGAGCGACAGGTCCATCAGCAACTGGTCGCGCGACTCCGAGGGGAAGAAGCGGATGATCCGGTCCAGCGCCTGGTTGGCATTGGTGGCGTGCAGGGTGCTGATGCACAGGTGGCCGGTGTCGGCGTAGGCCAGCGCGTGCTCCATGGTGGCGCGGTCACGCACCTCGCCGATCATGATGACGTCCGGCGCCTCGCGCAGGGCCTCCTTGAGCGCCGCGGCGTAGCTGCGGGTGTCCACCCCGACCTCGCGCTGGTTGACCACCGAGCTGCGGTGCTTGAAGGCGAACTCCATCGGGTCCTCGATGGTGAGGATGTGCCCCGGGCGCTCCTCGGCGCGGTAGTCGATCATCGCCGCCAGCGTGGTCGACTTGCCCGAGCCGGTCGCGCCGACCACCAGGATCAGCCCGCGGCGCTCGGTGACCAGGTCCTCGACCACCAGCGGCAGGTTGAGGTCGGCCGCCCGCGGAATCGCCTCCTGGATATAGCGGATGACCAGCGACCACTCGCCGCGCTGCATGAAGACGTTCATCCGGAAGCGACCGATGCCGGGGCGGGAGAGGGCGACGTTGAGTTCGAGGTTCTCGAGGAACTCGTCGACCTGGTGCTGGTTGAGCACCGACCGGGCGAGTTCCTCGACCTGGCCGCTGCGCAGGCGGTCCTTGCCGATAAAGCGCATCTCGCCCTGGATCTTTATGGCCGGCGTGGTACCCGTGGAAAAGTAGAGGTCGGACCCTTCCTTGTCGGACAGCAGCTTGAGATAGGGTTCGAGGCTCAGTTGGCTCATGGGGCAGCGTCCTGGTCGGTTACGGGAGGTCTGCACGAATCGGATCGCACTCCGGCGCGCCAGCCCGGCAGTAAGTTATGGCGGTCGGGTCAGTCGGCCTCGACCTTGAGGTCGTCTTCGGAGTCGTCCTGGCGGCTCTTGGGCAGGCCGCGCTTGCTTTCGAGCTTGATGCGCAGGCGCAGGTCGTTGACCGAGTCGGCCTTGCTGATCGCTTCGTCGTAGTCGACCTGATCGCTGTCATAGAGGTCGAACAGGGCCTGGTCGAAGGTCTGCATGCCCAGCTCGCGCGAGCGTTTCATTACCTCCTTGATCTCCGAGACGTCGCCCTTGAAGATCAGGTCGCCGATGAGGGGCGTGTTGATCAGCACTTCCACCGCGGGCACCCGCCCCTCGCCGTCGGCGCGTCGCAGCAGGCGCTG
This sequence comes from uncultured Halothiobacillus sp., assembly GCA_964442775.1. Taxonomy (GTDB): domain Bacteria; phylum Pseudomonadota; class Gammaproteobacteria; order Halothiobacillales; family Halothiobacillaceae; genus Guyparkeria. The sequence continues at coordinate 1,828 of CAYUAO010000035.1, forward strand.
CGAGACCACCGCCTTGAGGTTCAGCGACAGGTCCATCAGGAGTTGCTGACGACGATCTTCGGGGAAGAAGTTGATGATCCGATCTAGCGCCTGGTTGGTGTTGTTCGCGTGCAGCGTCGACAGGCAGAGGTGGCCGGTCTCGGCGAAGGCGATGGCGTGGTCCATGGTCTCGCGGTCGCGGATCTCGCCGATCAGGATCACGTCGGGCGCCTGGCGCAGGGTGTTCTTGAGTGCGGCGCCAAAGGACTCGGTATCCACGCCTACCTCGCGCTGGGTCACGAGACAGCCCTTGTGTTTGTGGACGAACTCGATCGGGTCCTCGATGGTGACGATGTGGCCGCGCGAATTCTGGTTGCGGTAGTCGAGCATCGCGGCGAGCGAAGTCGACTTGCCCGAACTGGTCGCGCCGACGAAGATCACCAGGCCTCGCGCGGTCATTGAGATATCGCCGAGCACGTCGGGGAGCTTGAGTTCGCCGAAGTCGGGGATGTCCGAGCGGATCATCCTCAGGACCATGCCCTCGCTGCCGCGCTGCATGAACGCGTTGACGCGAAAGCGCGCCACGCCGGGCAGGGAAATGGCGAAGTTCGCCTCGTGGGTTTCCTCGTAGTGGGCCACCTGCTTGTCCGTCATGATCGAGCGCACCAGCATCTGGGTGTTCTCCACCGAGAGCTTCTGATCGGTCAGGTGGACGACCTTGCCGTCGATCTTCGCCGAGGGCGGGGCGCCGACCGTGACGAACAGGTCGGAGGCGTTGTGCTCGACGGCCCGCTTGAGGAGGGCCTGGACGTAGTTGGCTGCTTGCTGACGGTCCATTTGTGGGTTCCCGGCGTGCTCGTCCTGCCGACCGGCTTCGGCCGGTCGGCGTGGGTGGGATAGGTGGGCGATCGTCGCCCCGTATGCCGTCCGCCGCTCTCTCTACGCGGGCGGCGGTCAGGCTCCGCGACCTACATGAAGTCGTTCTTGTTCTTCGCTCGACTGCGGGCGTGATCCTTGGAGACCACGCCGCGGGTGACCAGCTGCTTGAGGTTCTGGTCGAGCGTCTGCATGCCCTGGGCCTGGCCGGTCTGGATCGAGGAGTACATCTGCGCGATCTTGTTCTCGCGGATCAGGTTGCGGACCGCCGCCGTGCCCAGCATGATCTCGTGTGCCGCGATCCGCCCGCCGCTGATCCGCTTCAGGAGCGTCTGCGAGATGACCGCGCGCAGTGACTCCGAAAGCATGGCCCGCACCATGTCCTTCTCCGCCGACGGGAAAACGTCGATGATCCGGTCGATGGTCTTGGCCGCCGAGCTGGTGTGCAGCGTGCCGAACACGAGGTGGCCGGTTTCTGCGGCCGTCAGCGCCAGGCGGATAGTCTCGAGGTCCCGCAGCTCGCCGACCAGGACCACGTCGGGGTCTTCGCGCAGCGCCGAACGCAGCGCGGCGTTGAAGCTGTGGGTGTCGCGATGGACCTCGCGCTGGTTGATCAGGCACTTTTTCGATTCGTGGACGAATTCGATCGGATCCTCGACGGTGAGGATGTGGTCGTTGCGATGGTCGTTGATGTAGTCGATCATCGCCGCGAGCGTGGTCGACTTGCCCGAGCCGGTCGGGCCGGTCACCAGCACGATGCCGTTGGGGTAGTCGCAGAGATCCTGGAAGACCCGGGGGGCATCGAGTTGCTCGAGGGTGAGTACCTTGCTCGGGATGGTGCGGAAGACCGCGCTCGCGCCGCGATTCTGGTTGAAGGCGTTGACACGGAAGCGCGCATGGCCGCGCAGTTCGAAGGAGAAGTCGACCTCGAGGTTATCCTCGTACTCCTTGCGCTGCCGGTCGTTCATGATGTCGTACACCATGGAGTGGACATCCTTGTGGTCCATCACCGGCACGTTGACCTTGCGGATGTCGCCGTCGATGCGCACGCGCGGCTGCTCGCCGGCCGAAAGGTGGAGGTCCGATGCCCCGTTCTTGACGGTGAACATCAGCAGGGAGTCGATATCTCGGGATTCGGCCATGCGATCGTCCTTTGCGGGGGAGGCCCCGTTTCAAGTCCATTGGTGGTGCCTGCCGAAGGCGCACAGGCCCGTGATGACGGGGCCGACCTTCGCTACAGACAAGGTAAAACGAACACGCACAAGGTGCAAGATGGGAATGGGAAAACGAGAAAGCGCATACCGTGGCATCGTCGAGCGCATCGCGGCAGCGAGCGCCGAACGGTCCGGCGAGGTGAGGCTGGTGGCAGTGAGCAAGCGCCAGCCGGTCGAGGCGATCCGGGCACTGGCCGGCCTGGGCCAGCGGGATTTCGGCGAGAACTACCTGCAGGAGGCCCTGGACAAGCAGCGCGAGCTCACCGACCTGCCGCTGACCTGGCATTTCATCGGCCCGATCCAGTCGAACAAGACCCGTGCGATCGCCGCCTCCTTCGACTGGGTGCACAGCGTCGATCGCGTCAAGATCGCGCACCGTCTCGGCGAGCAGCGCGATCCCTCGCTGTCGCCGCTGAAGGTCCTGATCCAGGTGAACGTTGACGGCGAGGAGAGCAAGTCCGGGGCCGATCCGGCGGACGTGCCCGCCATCGCCGCGGTCTGTGCCGAATATCCCGCGCTCGAGCTGCGCGGACTGATGTGCATCCCGCGGCCGGGCAACACGGCGGCATTTGACGAGCTCGCGGCAATCAACCGCTCGTTGGCCGAGCCGCTGCCCGACCTGTCGATGGGGATGAGCGGCGATTTCGAGGCGGCGATCGCCGCCGGGGCGACGATCGTGCGCGTCGGCACGGCGCTGTTCGGGCCGCGCGATTCCTAAGGAAGGTCTGCACGAATGCCATGCCACTGAAGGCTTGGCGAGTCGTTCGTGCTCAAGGCGCTTGAATGCCGGCGTGCCGGTGGCCACGTCAAGACATCGCAACGCCGAGCATGGGCGACCCGGAACGGCGTGCCAGTGGCACGCCGCAGCCCGGGAAGCGCCGAGCGCCGCGAGGCCGGAACGACTCGCCAAGCCCCGCAGGGCGCGCCTTGAGCCGGGCACCTGCTGCGTTGTCGTCCTTGGAAAGAGAATGACTCTTCCGCGGCGGACGAGCGCCTTGCATCTGCCCGGCTCAAGGCGCGCTTCAGCGGTATGGCATTCTCGCAGACCTTACCCAAGCCACGGTCGGCGCTTGCCATTCGTGTTATTTTTCTGGGTCCAGAAATCAGGCAGCAAAGGCAGGTGGGACTATGAATGCCTCGCGAATCGCTTTCATCGGTGGCGGCAACATGGCCGCCGCATTGGTCGGCGGCATGCTCAAGGACGCGCCACCGGGCGGCGGGCCGTCGATCGTGGTGGCCGAGCCGGATGCCGAGCGTCGGCGTGCGCTGAGCGATCAGCTCGGCATCGAGACGACCGGGGACAACCACGCGGCCATCGACGGCGCGCAACTGGTGGTGCTGGCGGTCAAGCCGCAGATGATGCAGGCGGTCGCGGAGGATATCGCCCCGCATCTCGCCGCCGGGCAGCTGGTGGTCTCGATCGCCGCCGGCATCCCGGTCGAAGCCCTGGCTCGCTGGCTCGACGGCCATGCCGCGATCGTGCGGGCCATGCCCAATACCCCGTCGATGGTCGGCTGTGGCGCCACCGGCCTGTTCGCCGCCGAGGCGGTCAGCCGCGAGCAGCATAGCGACGCAGAGTCGCTGATGCGCGCCGTGGGCGTGGTCCAGTGGCTCGACCAGGAGGCGCAGATCGATGAGGTCACGGCGCTGTCCGGCAGTGGTCCCGCCTACGTCTTCTACCTGATGGAATCGATGCAGGCGGCGGCCGAGGAGATGGGCATGGCGCCCGACGTGGCGCGACTGCTCACCCTGGAAACCGTCTTCGGCGCGGCCAAGCTGGCGCTGGCGGCGGACGACTCCCCGGCCGAGCTGCGCCGCCGGGTCAGCTCGCCGGGCGGGACCACCGAGCGGGCGATCGCCGCGCTGGACGAGTCTGGCGTGCGCGAGGCCTTCGGTCGCGCGATCCGCGCCTCGCGAGACCGCAGCCGGGAGCTGGCCGCCGACGTCGGCAGGCGATCGGCGGACTGAGTCGGTGTAGAGTCGCGGCGGCCCGCGGGCCGTCAATCATCCAACCTGTCGAGTGATTTCAGAATGAGCGGTAGCTTCGGTGATCCGAGCGTTTTCCTGGTCCGGGTCCTTTTCGAGCTGGTGGCCTTCGTCGCCTTCGCCCGGTACTTCCTGCAACTGTTCCGGGCCAACTTCTTCAACCCGGTTACCCAGGCGATCGTCAAGATCACCGACCCGCTGCTCAACCCGCTGCGGGCGGTGATCAGGCCGGTCGGGCGGCACGACCTGGCCGCGCTGCTGTTCGGCATCGTCACGGTGGCGCTGATGGTCTGGGCGATCACCGCCATGCGCGGGGTGGGCATGACCGGCACCGGGGTGTTCATCGGCACGATCTACTTCACGTTCCTGACGGTGACCAACCTGTTCTTCTGGACCGTGCTGCTGCGGGCAGTCGCTTCCTGGCTGGGCAACGAGGGCTCCCCGGGCGTGGCCTTCCTCGCCGATCTCACTGATCCCGTGGTCGATCCGGTGCGCCGCGTGATTCCGCCGATCGGCGGGATCGACCTGTCGCCGCTGGCCGTGCTGCTGATCATCCAGGTCGCCCAGATGGTGGTCGGCAACCTGCTGATGGGCTGAACGCCGAGAGGACCTCGATGAGCGAAACCACTACAACGCATCCGCCGGTCGACAGCGAGACTCACCAGCCGGGCTCGGTCGGGCTGGTCGAGCCGCAGACCGCGCATATCGACACGCCGCTGCTGCTCGACTGCGGCCGGCGGATCGAGTCGTACGACCTGGTATACGAGACCTACGGCAAGCTCAACGAGCATGCCGACAACGCCGTGCTGATCTGCCACGCGCTCTCGGGGGATCATCACGCCGCCGGCCGCCACCGCCCCGAGGATCGCAAGCCGGGCTGGTGGGATACCGCCATCGGCCCGGGCAAGCCGATCGACACCGAGCGCTTCTTCGTCGTCTGCGTCAACAACCTGGGCGGCTGCAAGGGTTCGACCGGGCCGCTTTCAGAGAATCCGGAGACCGGACGTCCCTACGGGCCAGACTTCCCCATCCTGACGGTGCGTGACTGGGTCAACAGCCAGCACGCGCTGATGCGCAGGCTCGGCATCTCGCGCTGGGCGGCAGTCACCGGCGGCAGTCTCGGCGGCATGCAGGTGATGCAGTGGGCGATCAGCTACCCGGAGGCGATCGCCCACGCGGTGGTGATCGCCGCGGCGCCCAAGCTTTCGGCGCAGAACATCGCCTTCAACGAGGTCGCCCGCCAGGCGATCATCACCGACCCGGACTTCCACGACGGGCGCTACGCCGAGCACGGCGTGATCCCGCGGCGCGGGCTGATGCTCGCGCGCATGCTCGGGCACATCACCTATCTTTCCGATGACGCCATGC
>CAYUAO010000035.1:7260-16167 GCA_964442775.1 uncultured Halothiobacillus sp.
CCAAGTTCGGCCGCGAGCTGCGCTCGGGCAAGGTGCAGTACGGCTTCGACGTCGAATTCCAGGTCGAGTCCTACCTGCGCTACCAGGGCACCAGCTTCGTCGACCGCTTCGACGCCAACACCTATCTCCTGATGACCAAGGCGCTGGACTACTTCGACCCGGCCGCCGAGGCCGACGACGATCTCGCCATGGCGCTGGCACCGGCCACGGCCCGCTTTTTGGTGGTGTCGTTCACCTCAGACTGGCGCTTCTCGCCGGCGCGCTCCAAGGAGATCGTCCGCGCGTTGCTCGCCACCGGCAAGTCGGTCTCCTACGCCGAGGTCGAGGCGCACCAGGGGCACGACGCCTTCCTGATGCCGATTCCCTATTACCACCAGGTGCTGCGTGGCTACTTCGACAACATCGCCCGCACGATCACCGAGGAGGGTCGCGCATGAACCGCCCGGACTGGGACATCGTCACCGGCTGGATTCACGACGGCGCACGCGTGCTGGATCTCGGCTGCGGCGACGGCGCGCTGCTGCGTCACCTGATCGCCGAGCGCTCGGTGCGCGGCGTGGGGATGGAGGTCGACGACGAGCGCGTCGCCCGCGGGGTGGCCGCCGATCTGAACGTCATCCAGGCGGATCTCGACGACGGCATCCGCGACTGGTTCGAGGCGAAGAGCTTCGATTACGTGCTCGTCAGCCAGACCATCCAGGCGATCCGGCATCCCGAGCGCCTGCTCGGCGAGATGCTGGAGATCGCCTCGGAGGGCATCGTGACATTCCCCAACATGGGCTACTGGCGCAATCGCTGGCAGCTGGGCGTGCAAGGGATGATGCCGACCACCAAGGCCTTGCCCAATCCCTGGTACAACACGCCCAACATCCACCTGTGCACCCTGCGCGACTTCGAGTCGCTCTGCGAGGGGCTCGGGATCGAGATCCTCGACCGGGCCGTGGTCGACCAGAACCGGCGCAGCTCGCCGCTGCTGCGCGCCATGCCCAACTGGTTCGGCGAACACGCGATCTACCGCATCCGCAAGAGAGTCGTTTGAGAACGCCCGAGGGCGCGTAATCCGTTTGTCAGGGAGCCCTTGGGGCGGTGTTCATTCCTTCACGGCGCGATGCACGGTGTAGGTCTTGCCCTGCTTGACCTTCTCGTAGTTGCCGAACTGTTCCTTCATCGTGCGCTTGAAGTACTCGCGCAGGCCGTTGATCGACACGAACCACACCTCGCCGCCGCGGTTCAGGCCCCGCCAGGTGTCGAACAGCATGATCTGCCACATCTCCTTGCCCACCTTGGCCGGCACGTTCGAGTAGAGCCGGTCGAACCCCTCGCCATCCACCGCCGACAGGCCGTTGGAAAGCCGCGCCTCGGCATTGGTCAGCCGGTTGCGCCCCAGGTTGCCCTGGGCGTAGTCGACCGCGACGAAGTCCTTTTCCAGCAGGATCACCCGGCTCTCCGGGCAGGCCTTGGCCATGGCCGCACCGATGGGGCCGTAGCCGCAGCCCAGGTCGACGATGGTGCTGCCCGCGGGCGGGACCGGCGCGTGCTCGAGCAGCAGGCGGGTGCCTGCGTCGATCTCGCGCGGGGAGAACAGCCCCCATGTCGAATGCAGGGTCAGACGCTGGCCGAGCAGTTCGCAGTCGATTATCTGGTCGCGACGCAGGGCGTCGATGGTCCGGGCGGTGGGCGCTGGGCTCATGCGGGCGGGGTCACTCGATGGGTTGTTGGGGAGAAAGGCTGTCAATGGGCGGCGCGGCAGGCCGGGCACAGCCCGCGCAGTTCGATTACCGCGGAGCGGGTGGTGAAGCCCGCCTGTTGGGCGAGATGGCTCAGCGCGTCGTGCACGGCCTGGTCGTCTTCTTCAAGGATGTCGCCGCAGCGCTCGCAGATCATCAGGATGGCCTGGTGCGGCTCCTGCGGGTGTTCGCAGCCGATGAAGGCATTGAGGCTCTCGATGCGGTGGATCAGGCCCTGCTCGAGGAGAAAGTCGAGCGCCCGGTAGACCGTGGGCGGCTTTACCTGACCACCGTGCCGGGAGAGGCGCTCGATTAGCTCGTAGGCCTTCGTCGCCTCGTGGTTGGACCAGACCTCGCGCAGGACCTCGCGCCGGATCGGCGTCAGGCGCGCGCCGGAACGCGCGCAGATCGCTTCGGCGCGGGCGAGGGCATCGTCGATGCACTGGTCGTGATTTGCACAGGACATTGATTCTGGGACATCGTGAAGTCAGTAAACCATCATAGTGTAGTGGTCCGGCGTCGAGCGCAGAAACAAACTTGACGCTGGATTAACAATGTCGATCGCCATGGCATTGAAATTTCAAGGTACGGCGATCATTATTTAGCGTTAGCTAATAAACAAAGAGCCGCTCGCCCCCGGGCCGCTCGGTCGACCGATGCGTCGAGGAGGTCCGAGGGCGAAAGCGGGCATCTGGAGGAGAAGGCAATGGAATTCAAGCGGCAGTTCCTGTCATCGCGTCGTCGTTTCCTGCGCAACGTCGGATTGACCGCCGGCGTGGCAGTCGCCCCCCTGGCATGGTCCTCGCGCGTTTTCGCCGAGGAGGAGCTGGTGATCGAGGGGCCGGAGATGCCCGATATCCCGGCCACCGAGATCGCCGATGACGTCTACGTGATCGTCTCGCCCTGGGGGTTCCCCTCGGAGGAGAACCAGGGAATGATGAGCAACGTCACCTTCGCCATCACCGAGAAAGGCGTGGTGGTGATCGACAGCGGGGCCTCGCTGCAGATCGGTCGCATGGCGCTGCGCCAGATTCGCAAGTTCACCGACAAGCCGATCGCGGCGGTCTTCAATACCCACTACCACGGCGATCACTGGCTGGGTAACCACGCCTTCGTCGAGGAGAACCCGGACGTGCCGATCTACGCGCACGAGAGGACCGCCTCGGCCATCCGCAGCAACCAGGGCGATTTCTGGGTCAGCCTGATGGAGCGTTCGACCGACAACGCGATCGAGGGCACCGTGGTGACGCCGCCCACCAAGGATGTCGGTCACGGCGACGAGATCGATTTCGGCAATCTCACCATTCGCGTGCATTTCTACGGCACGGCGCATACGCCTTCGGACATCAGCCTCGAACTGGTCGAGAAAAAGATCGTCCACGTCGGCGACATCGCCATGAACAACCGCATCGCCTTCATGGACGACGGGAGTTTCCAGGGCACGTTCAAGGCCTTCGACAAGCTCGAGGAAGCGGTGCCGGAAGCCTACTGGGTTCCGGCCCACGGCTTCCCGGCCCACGACCTGATCGAGCACAACCGCATCTTCTTCCGGGGTATCTACGAAGCCGCCGAGAAGGCCGTCGAGGACATGGCCGGCCCGGACCAGGCCAAGACCTACGCGCTGGAGGACGAGCGGGTCAAGCATTACGCGAGGGTCACCGACGGCTTCAACGAGAACATCGGCAAGTACGCTTCGCTGGCGTTTCTCGAGGCCGAGGCGGAAGCGTTCTAGGGAAACTCTGCACGAATCGCCCCGGCGGCCGCGGCCGCCACTCGACAGGATTTGACGACTGGCCCGCCGGGAGCGCGGGCCTTGACGGATCGTTTTGCAAACGCTGATTCCAGGAGGTCCAGCAGGGAATGTCTTGCCAAGTCCGGCCATTGTGGCCACCGTTCGTCGCCGGGATCGTTCTCGGCCTGGTCGTGTTGCTCACCTTCATACTCGTCGGCAATGGCATGGGTTCGTCCGGTGCCTTCGCCCGATTCGCCGCGGAGATCGGCCTGCAGGTCGCCCCCGAGGCAACCCGCGAGAACGCCTACCTCGGCGGGATGGCCGAGGACAACCCGTTGGCCTCGTGGATCGTGCTGGCCGTGGTCGGCATTTTCGTCGGCGCCATCCTCGCCTCGGTCTCCTCGGGGCGGTTCCGCCTCAAGGTCGATCGCGGCTCCGGTCGCATCGGTGTCTCCTCGCGCCTGCTGCTCGCCCTGGGCGGCGGTCTGCTCGCCGGTTTCGGATCGCGCCTCGCGGCCGGATGCACCAGCGGCGTCGGCCTGTCCAATACCGCCATGCTGGGCGTGGCCGGTTTCGTCTTTCTGGCCGTGTTCTTCGTGGTCGGGATCCTTGTGAGCCTCGCGATGCGGAGGGTCTGGTAATGGATTACGGCACTGCGGGTACCGCGCTCGCCACCGGTCTGCTGTTTGGCTTCGTGCTCGAGCAGGCGGGCTTCGGCTCCCCCTGCAAGCTCACCGCCCAGTTCCGGTTGACCGACTGGTCTGTGTTCAAGGTGATGTTCACCGCGATCATCGTCGCGGCGATCGGCATTCTGCTGCTGCAGATCGATGACACCTTCGGCGCACGAGGTTTCTACGTCGCCGAGATGTACCTCTGGGGCACCGTACTCGGCGCCGCACTGATCGGTGCCGGGTTCGCGATCGGTGGTTACTGCCCGGGCACGTCGGCCGTCGGGCTCGGCAGTGGCCGGATCGACGGCCTGGTGTTCATGCTGGGCATGGTGGTGGGGGTCTGGGCCTTCGCCGGCATCTACGACAGTGATTTCATCCAGACGGTGGTCGGCGGGTCGCCGGTATCGGCCCGTACGGTGCCGGACATGCTCGGGATTTCCCCGTGGCTGGTGGTGGTCGCCATGCTGCTGATGCTCGCCGGCGGCTTCCTGGCCGGCCGTGCCCTCGAACGGCGCAGCCACGGCGTGTATACCGCCGATGACATCACCGCGGGACGGACGCCGGGGGCAGGCGGCGAGCTTGGTCGAGACCTGCGCCAGGAAGCCAGTGGCGCGCGTCGCGAAGGGACAGACTGAGTCGACGAGATGCTTTGATACCCGCGGTCGGTCAGGTGACCGGCCGCTCAAGTCAGAAGGAGAATGGATCAGATGGATTCGAGAAAGATCACCCGGCAGGCGCGTGCGCGCCGAGCGCTCAAGCTTTCCGTGCCGGCCGTGGCGTTCACGGTGGGGACATCGCTTGCCGCGACGGGCATGCTGCCGGCGTCGGCGGCGGCGCAGACCCGTGGTGGCAATCCCTGTGCGCCGTCGTCGCGCGGTGGCAACCCCTGCGCTCCATCGTCGCGCGGTGGCAACCCCTGCGCTCCGTCGTCCCGAGGCGGCAATCCCTGCGCCCCGTCGTCGCGCGGTGGCAATCCCTGTGCCCCGTCGTCGCGCGGTGGCAACCCCTGCGCTCCGTCGTCCCGTGGCGGCAATCCCTGCGCTCCATCGTCGCGAGGCGGCAATCCCTGCGCCCCGTCGTCGCGCGGTGGCAATCCCTGTGCCCCGTCGTCCCGTGGCGACAACCCCTGCGCTCCCCGAGGGCAGTGACTTTCCGCCACTGATTCACGGGCCGAGGGGCATGAATGCCTGAAATGCCGATTCAACGACTCCCGGAGGACTGGCTCGATGCCGGTCTGGCGGCAAGTGACGAGTGGCGCTCGATACAGGCGGCGCTCGTCGCCGATCACCAGACCGTGCTGACCGAACTGTTCCGCGATCACCGGGACAACGGTTTCGACTACTGGGCGCATTTCCCGCGGGACGACGCGCGAGATCCGGTCAGTGGCGCGCGGTACTACTACCATGCCCACGACCCGGCCGAATGGACGGCGGAAGAGCATGGTCATTTTCACCTGTTCGTTCCCCAATCCGGCGAGCCGGACTTCGCCCACGTGGTCGCGGTCTCCATGGACCGGCAGGGCCGGCCGCGGCGGTTGTTCACCACCAATGCCTGGGTGACCGGCGAAGCGCTTGGGCCGGCCGAGACGCTGTTGGCGCGCCTGCCGAATGCCTTCGAGGTCAATCGGGCCCGACCGTCCTGGCTGGTGGGGCGCTGGTTGACCGCCTTGGTCGCACTCGTGATGCCGCAGATCCGTGACCTGCTGGTCGAGCGGGACCGTGCCCTGGACCCCGGTGACGGCGACTGGCCCGATGCGGCGGTGCTGGCCGACCGGAGGAGGCATGTCCTGAGCGAATGTTCGCTCGACATGGACGTGGTGCTGGCCGATTGGGCGCAACGGATGGAGGTCATCGGTTCGCAACCCGTTCCCCCGCCCGACTGAGGGCGGCTTTACCGGCGCCCTCCGGCGCCGTTTGTTGATGCACGAAGAAGGAGTTGAGTCATATGGATTTCAAGCGATTTCTCGCAGTTCCTGCCGGGGCGGCCCTGCTGACCGTCGCGCAAGGGGCCTGGGCAGTGGATGCGCCGGGCCCGGTGGTCGACCCGCAGTGGCTGAACGACAATCTAGACGAGGTCACCGTTCTGCAGATCGCCGGATCGGAAAAGGCGTTCGCGAAGGCGCCGAAGTACAAGGCCGTCAAGGGGAAGAAGGTCGTTTCTGTGGTCTCCGGCCACGTGCCGGGCTCCCGGTTCGTCGATTGGGGCAAGGTGCGGGTCGAGCGCATGGAAAATGGCAGGAAGGTCGGCAAGCTGATCCCCGAAAAGGCCGATTTCGAGTCATTCGTGCAGGCCCTCGGCGTGGACAAGGACGACACGGTGGTGATCGTGCCGCTGGGACTGTCCGGCTCGGATTACACCAAGGCCACCCGCCTGTACTGGCAGATGAAGTACTTCGGCCATGACGACATGGCCATCCTGGACGGCGGGTTGGCCAACTGGCTGGCGGCGGGCTTTGACGCCGAGGCGGGCCGCGCGGAGAAGGTCGAGGCCGGCGACTGGGTGGCGACCGACGAGCGTGAAGAGATCCTCGCGACGTATGACGAGGTGCGCGAGGCTGCCGACTCGGACGGCCAGGTCCTGTTGCTCGATGCCCGACCGCCCACCCAGTACCTGGGCGTGTTCAGCAAGTCCGAGGACGTGCCCGGTCATCTGCCCGGGGCGCAAAACCTGCCCACCGACGTGCTGGTGCGGGCCGATGGCGCGGCGGCCAACTTCCTGCCAGCCTCCAGCTACCGGTCGATTATGGAGTTCAAGGACATCGACGTGGACGATTCGATGATCTCCTACTGCAACTCCGGCAACCTTGCCTCGGGGGTCTGGTTCGTCGCGAGCGAGATCCTCGGCAACGAGGACGTCGCGCTGTACGACGGCTCGATGAAGGAATACGGCGTGTACGTCGACGACGGAGCGACTTCGGTCAACCCGGCCCAGATCTACTGAGGCCGAGGCATCCCCGGCACCGAAACCCCGCCGAACGGCGGGGTTTTTTCGTCCAGGCAGGGGGCGGCGGGAATCGATCGATGGCCTCTCTGGCGGGTTTTGCTGCCCGGACACGTGCGAATCCACGGCAGTGGGCGAGGTCACGGTATACACTCATCGTAGGTCAACTCGCCAACGCAAGGAGGTCAGGTTCATGAGTACCTGGGTAGTGGTTGCCAATGCGGCTCGGGCACGCTTTCTCGCCGTGCGTGACAATCCCGGAGCCTATCTCGGCAGCGAGGCGTTTCCCTCCAGCCGTCCTGCCCTCCGCGGGGAACTGGAGGAGGTCGCCTCGTTGTCCAACCCGGCGGCCCGGTTGTCGGACGCGGACCTGGAAACCGACCGCCCCGGTGCGACGAGCGATCGAAAGGGTGAAGCCATGCATGCCTACGAACCGCCCGAGAGCGTTCGCGACGTGGAGGCGAGGCGGTTCGCCCGCGATGTGGTTGGCGAGCTAGAGCAGGCCCTGCAGAAGCGCAAGATGGAACGTTTCTACCTGATGGCAGCCCCGGATTTCCTCGGCCTGTTGCGCGACGTGATGGACAAGGAGCTCCGGGCCGCGCTGGTCACCGACCAGGCCAAGGATCTTTCCTCGTGCTCGCCGGAGGAGATTCGGGCCGCCTTGCCCGAACGCCTCTGAGGGCGAACCGATCCGGTTTATCGACAACGTCCCGACCAAGGAGAATGGCGCATGTTTCTCAAGCGCAAGGACAACGACGACATGATCGAGATCGTCGATCTCGAGAACCTCGCCGACCCGGCGATGCCGAGCGTGAGGGGGCGGCAGCACGCGGGAGAGGAGATGCAGGACGAGGAGTCCTTCGACAAGGGCGACCTGGAGTTTCCCTCCGGCGAGCCCTTGCCGCGCTGCTGGATCGACCTGCACTGGCGGGAAGACTGACCAACCTGTCCGCCGGGAACAGGAAGGCCGCCGGATCGGCCGATCCGGCGGCCTTCGTCTTGCTGGAGCGTCGGTTCGAGTGAGTTGGGGCGCCTCAGGGCAATACCCAGAGGGTGACCGACAACAGCAGGCTGGCGATCGCACTGCCAATCAGGGGCAGCATCATCAGTCCGGCGAGTGCCTCCCGGCGGGCAAGCTGCCATGCCGACCAGATCAGCGTCGCGAGCCAGACCGCCGCCAGCAGCAGCGCGATGAGCGACAACTCCATGCCCAGCAGGACCACCACGCCCAGCGGAAGGAGGAGCGACGCCCACAGGCCGATATGCTCCCCACCGCGATGCGGGGTCGTGATCGATGCGGCGTAGGCGAAGGCCGCCCAGGCGAGCAGGAAGGCGAAGCCCATGGCGCCGGTCAGGGGCGAGGCGGGTAACGTGCGTGCGCTCTCGGCCCCCGGTGGATGCAGCCCCGCGCCCAGCCACAACAAGAGGACCGCCACGATCAGGCTGGCGACCATCCACAACGCTAGCGCGCCACGGTCCACGGTCGGTTCTGTCGGCATGGTCATCTCGAAAGTCCTCCTGGTCATCGGCTGGATGATCAGAACATAGCAGTGTCCGACGAAGGCGGCAGATGCCGTGACGGAATCGGAGAAGACGTTCCCTTATCCGATGCTCGATCCCCTTCGGCCCGCCGGTGGTCGCCCCGGTCGCCCAGGCGAACTACTGGGGTGTCACCGAGGTGATCCTCGATTTGCAGGCCGCCCCACGGACGCCGGTGGTGCGCTGGCGAATCGCTCGCGGGGCGGCGAAAAGGAAGTCGCCGGGGCATTGCCGTCCGGCCCCGTCTCTTGCCCGAACGATCTATGGCCTGCTCCCCGATCGCAAGCCCCCGGTGGGG
>CAYUAO010000036.1:0-15752 GCA_964442775.1 uncultured Halothiobacillus sp.
ATCGGCGAGGTGACCGACATCGTCGAGAAGGAGATGTACACCTTTGAGGACCGCAACGGCGATTCGCTCACCCTTCGCCCCGAGGGCACGGCCGGCTGCGTGCGCGCCTGCCTGCAGCACGGCATCATCCACAACCAGCAGCGCCGCCTGTGGTACACCGGGCCGATGTTCCGCCACGAGCGACCGCAGAAGGGGCGTTACCGCCAGTTCCACCAGTTCGGCGTCGAGACGTTTGGCGTGGCCGGCCCGGAACTCGAGGTCGAGCTGATCCAGATGGCCGCCTCGCTCTGGGAGCGTCTCGGCATCCGCGACGTGCGCCTTGAGATCAACACCCTCGGCCAGCCCGAGGCGCGCACCCGTCACCGCAAGGTGCTGATCGAGTACCTCGAGGGGCACGCCGACCAGCTCGACGAGGAGGCGCGCCGTCGCCTGCACGAGAATCCGCTGCGCGTGCTCGACAGCAAGAACCCCGACATCCAGTCGATCCTCGAGGCCGCGCCGAAATTGACCGACTACCTCGACGAGGAGTCGGCCGCTGATTTCAGGCAAACCTGCGAACTGCTCGACGCGCTGGGGATCCCCTACCGCGTCAACCCGCGGCTGGTGCGCGGGCTCGATTACTACAACAAGCTGGTGTTCGAGTGGATCACCGAGTCGCTCGGCGCGCAGGGCACCATCTGTGCCGGTGGTCGCTACGACGGGCTGGTCGAACAGCTCGGCGGGCGGGCGACTCCCGCGGCGGGGTTCGCCGTCGGCCTCGAACGGTTGCTGTCGCTGGCCGAGCCGGCGACGGATGCGGGTCGGGCCGACATCTACGTGGTCGTCCCCGAACCGGGGCGCCAGGCGGCAGCGCTCCGGCTTGCCGACAGGCTGCGTGGCAGCTTGGCCGGCCGGCGGGTGCAGTGTAATCTCGACGGCGGCAGCCTCAAGGCGCAGTTCAAGCGCGCCGACCGCAGTGGCGCCGACACCGCCGTGATCATGGAGGACGAGGCCGGCGAGACGGTCTCGGTCAAGCCATTGCGCGGCGACGGCGAGCAGCGGACGGTCGCCGTCGCCGATCTCGACGCGCAACTGAGCGCTTAAGCAAACGAAACCTTTCGGAAAACCCTATGGTCGCCTCAGACGAAGAACAGATTGAACGGATCCGCGACTGGTGGTCGGAACATGGCAGGACGGTGATCGCCGGCGTCGTGCTCGGCGTCGCCGCCCTGGTCGGCTGGCAGGGCTGGCAGGGCTGGCAGGAAAATCGCGCGGCGTCGGCCGCCGCCGCCTTCGCCAACCTCGAGCAGATGGCGCAAAGGGGCGAGGGTGACGTGGTGGAACGCGCCCGTGACGTGGCCACCAGCCACGACGGCACCAGCTACACGGTGTTGGCCTGGCTGATCGGCGCGGGCGCCGCGGTCGAGAACAACGATCTTGAGACGGCGGTCTCCTACCTCGAGCGCGCCCGCGAGAGCGCCGACCGGACCCAGCTGATCGCGACCGTCGACCTGCGGCTGGCCCGTGTGCTCTGGGCGCAGGGGGAGCACGATGCCGCGCTCGAGCGTCTGGCCGAGGCTCCGGCCGGGTTCGAGGGGCTGTTCGCCGAGGCGCGGGGCGATATCCTCGCCGACCGTGGCGACCTGTTGGCCGCTCGCGAGGCCTACGAGACGGCGGTCGAATCCGACGCCGCCAACGGCCTGTTACAGATGAAGCTCGACAGCCTGCCGGCGAGTTCAGAGGAGGCATCCTGATGGCGAGGAACATGGTGATCGATCACGCCAACCGCTGGGCCCTGCCGCTGGTGGTGGGATTGGCCGTCGCGCTGGCCGGCTGCTCGTCGCCACGCGAACTGGTCAAGCCCACGCCGCTCGAGGAAATCGAGAACGACCGGCCACCGCAGGTCGAGTGGAACGCCTCGTCGGGCGGCGAGCAGGAGAACGAACTGACGGCGATCGCCCCCGTCGATGACGACGGCCGCGCGTTCGTCGCCGGTCCGGAAGGCGACGTGCTGGCCTACGACATCGAGTCGGGCGAGCGGCTTTGGTCGACCGAGCTCGACGCCGATCTGAGCGCTGGTGGCGGCGCCGGTGAAGGCCTTGTCGTCTTCGGCAGCGAGGACGGCCGCGTGTTCGCCCTGGACGCGGATACCGGCGAGAGCCGTTGGGGAACCTCGATCCGCAGTTCCGTGGACGCGGCGCCCTCGGTCGGCTTCGGCGACGTGGCCGTGCGCGGGCGCGACGGTTCGCTGGTGGTGCTGGATGTCGAGGACGGCGAGGTCCGCTGGCGGCACTCGCAGAGCCAGCCCTCGCTGACCCTGCAGGGCCAGGGTCGGGTGCTGATGTTCCCCGACGCACTGGCCGCCGGATTCGACGACGGCACGATCGCGGTGTTCGCCCGCGAGGACGGCCGCGAGCTTTGGAGCCAGGCCGTGGCACTGCCGACCGGTCGCACGGATGTCGATCGCATGGTCGACGTCGACGCCACGCCGGTCTTCGCCGACGGGGTGTTTTACGCCGCGACCTACCAGGGCAAGCTCGCCGCCCTGGCGGCCCAAGGCGGTCGCGAGCTCTGGTCGCGCGACTTCTCCAACACCAAGAGCATCGCGGCCGACGGACGCGCGCTCTACCTGAGCGACGCCGACGGCGTGATCTGGGCGATCGACCGGCGCGGCGGGGATACCCTGTGGCGCCAGTCCGACCTCAAGCACCGCGGCTTGACCGGCCCGGCCTTGGTCGACGGCCACCTGGTCGTCGGGGATCGCGAGGGCTACGTCCACGTACTCTCGACCGCCAGTGGCGCGCTGGTCGGCCGGGCCGACTGGGGCGATCCGCTGGTCGACCCGATCCAGCAGGTCGACGGCCGGGGCCTTGCGGTCACCCGCGATGGCGAGCTGCGGGTGTTCACGCTTGACTGAGCCCATGCCGCGGCCCGCCGCATCCCCCACGAGTCCCGCGACGCGATGAAACCCGTAATTGCCCTGGTCGGACGCCCCAACGTGGGCAAGTCGACGCTCTTCAACCAGCTCACCCGGTCGCGCGACGCGCTGGTGGCCGATTTCGCCGGCCTCACGCGGGACCGCCAGTACGGTACGGCCCACCACGAGGATCGTGACTGGCTGGTGATCGACACGGGCGGCCTGACCGGCGAGCGCGGCGGCATCGAGGCCTTGATGCAGGACCAGGCCTGGCTGGCGATGGAGGAGGCCGATCTGGTCGCCTTCCTCGTCGACGGCCGGGCCGGACTGACCGCCGCCGACGAGCAGATCGCCGCCGAACTGCGCCGGGCGGGCAAGCCCGTGCTTCTCGTGGTCAACAAGACCGACGGCGTCGACGAGCACGAGGTCCAGGCCGAATTCTGGGCGCTGGGCATGGGCGAGCCGGAATACATCGCCGCCAGCCACGGGCGCGGCATCGGTGGGCTGTGGGAACGCCTCGAGACCATGCTGCCGGCCGAACTGGCCGAGGAGCCGGCCGAGGAACCCGAGGACCGTGGCATCACCGTCGCGCTGGTCGGCCGGCCCAACGTGGGCAAGTCCACCCTGACCAACCGCCTGCTGGGCGAGGCGCGGGTGCTCGCCTTCGACGAGCCCGGCACCACCCGCGACTCGATCAGGATCCCCTTCGAGCGCGACGGCAATCCCTACACGCTGATCGACACGGCAGGGGTGCGACGCAAGTCGCGCGTCGGCGAGGCGATCGAGAAGTTCAGCATCGTCAAGACGCTGCAGGCGATCGACGCGGCCAACGTGGTGATCCTGGTGCTCGACGCACACACCGGCATTACCGAGCAGGATCAGCACCTGCTGGGGTTCATCAACGAGCGCGGCCGTGCGCTGGTGATCGCGGTCAACAAGTGGGACGGGCTGGAATCCGACGTGCGCGAGCGGGTGAGCACCGAGATCGAGCGCAAGCTGGGTTTCATCAACTACGCCGAGATCCACCGCATCTCCGCGCTGCACGGCACCGGCGTGGGCCACCTGTTCGAGAGCGTCGACCAGGCCTATGAGGCGGCCATGCGCTCGATCTCCACCAACGCGCTGACCCGCACCCTGAGCGCGGCGGTCGAGCAGCACCAGCCGCCATTGGTGCACGGCCGGCGCATCCGTCTGCGCTACGCCCACCAGGGCGGGAGCAACCCGCCGATCATCGTGATCCACGGCAAGCAGACCAAGCGCCTGCCGGGGCACTACCATCGTTACCTCGAGTCCTACTTCCGCCGCGAGCACGGTCTGATGGGCACGCCCATCCGGATCGAGTTCCGCACCGACACCAACCCCTACGAGGGCAAGGTCGACCGACGCACGCCGTTGCAGAAGGTCAAGCAGAAGAAGGCCGAGGCGCGCCGGCGCTCCAAGGGCCGCGACTGACGCCGTTTCCGTCCCGGATCCTGCCGGCTGTGCTCGACACGGCGTCGGCGGCCAGCGCCCCCCCTTAGCTGCGGGGGGGCGCGGACAGAGCCATAGGTTGGGCTGCAAAGCCCGACATCCCGCGCCTCTCGAGCACCAGGCGTTGGGCTTCATGGCTTTCAGCCCAACCTGCGATTCTGACGGTCAATGCCTTTCGGTTGCCTGTTCCTTCCGGCTTCTACCTTCTAGCTTCCTTACTCGACTCCCCACTTTTGCAGCCGGTAGCGCAGCTGGCGGAGGGTCATGCCCAGCTGGCGGGCGGCCTCGCTGCGATTCCAGCGCGTCTGCTGCAGGGCGGCGAGGATGTCGCGTTGCTCGTCGGTCTCGGGAATGAAGCCGGGGCAGGCGGCGAGCGCCGAGGAGGATTCCTCGTCGCCGGTCATCATCGGGTGTGGTGCGACCGCCTCGGCGGTGATCCGGTCGCCGTCGGTCAGGGCCATGGCCCGTTCCAGCAGGTTTTCCAGTTCCCGCACGTTGCCGGGAAACGGCTGCGCCGCGAGGGTCTGGAGGACCTCCGGGTCGATCGCGGGCACGGGCCGGGCGTCGCGCGCGGCCAGCCGGGCGACGATCGCCGTGGCGAGCGCCGGGAGGTCGTCGAGGCGTTCGCGCAGTGGCGGCACCCGCAGGCCGATGACGTTGAGGCGGAAGAACAGATCCTGGCGGAAGCGCCCCTCGGCGACCGCCCGCTCGAGATCCTGGTGCGAGGCGGAGACGATCCGCACGTCGACCGGCAGCTCCTCGGTCCCGCCCACCGGGCGCACGCGTCGTTCCTGCAGCACGCGCAACAGACTGACCTGCAGGGTCAACGGCAGTTCGGCGATCTCGTCGAGGAACAGCGTGCCGCCCTCGGCGGCGCGGAACAGCCCGGGCTTGTCCCGGTTGGCGCCGGTGAACGCCCCCTTGTGATGGCCGAACAGCTCGGACTCGATCAGTTCACCGGGGATCGCGCCGCAGTTGACCGGCACGAACGGCCCGCCCGCGCGGCTGCTGTGGGCATGGATCTCGCGGGCGACCAGTTCCTTGCCCGTGCCGGATTCGCCCTGGATGAAGATCGGCGCCTGCGAGCGGGCAAGCCGGCCGATCATTTCGCGCAGCTGGCGCATGGCGCGTGACTCGCCGATCAGGGGCGAGTCCCCGGCGGACGTGTCGGCGGCGTCTGCGTTCGAGTGAGCGGGCCGCAGGTTACGGGCATCGCGCAGCAGCCGCCGGAGGGTGTCCTGCTCGATCGGTTTGTTGATGAAGTCGAACGCACCGGCCTTGAGCGCCCGCACGGCGGCCTCGACCTGGCCGTGGGCGGTAATCACCGCCACCGGCAGACCGGGGCGGCGGGCACGGATCTCGTCGACCAGGTCGAGCCCGTTGCCGTCGGGCAGGCGCATGTCGGCGAGGCACAGGTCGATCTCGTCGCCCTGCCGGTCGAGCCTGTCACGGGCCTCGGCCAGGTCGGCGGCCTCGAGCACGGGCACGCCCTCGCGTTTCATGAACAGGGCGACAAGCGTGCGGATGTCCGGCTCGTCGTCCACGATCAGGCAATACGCCATCGGTTTACCTCAGTCCCTTGCTTGTGTCGTTTCCGTTTCGGCTGCGCCGTCCGCCATGGGCAGGCACAGCCGGAAGCAGTTTCCCGTCGCGGCATCGTCCGCCGGTTCGTCCAGCGCCAGTTCACCGCGGTTGGCCAGGGCCAGTTCGCGCGAGACGAACAGCCCCAGCCCGGTGCCCTGCGAGTGCGTGGTGTAGAACGGCTCGAACAGGGCGTCTCGGTCGCTGTCGGCGATGCGCGGGCCGTTGTCGCACAGCCTGACCTGCCAGCGGCCATCGCTTCCTGACCGGACCGTCAGGCGGATGGCGAGGTGTCCCTGCGCCGGGCGGCCATGTCGTTCGGCATTGTCACAGAGATTGTCCATCACCTGCCACAGGTGGGTTGTGTCGACCTGGGCCGCGGCGCACTCGAAATCGGTCTCCAGCCGGATGGTGAACGGCTTGTCGGCGAGCTTCCAGGCCTCGCGTCGTCGCTCGGCGAACCGCGCCAGCCACTCGATCAGGTCCACCGTCTGGGTGTGCACCACCGGCGCGCGCGCCGCGCCCAGCACGTCCTCCACCAGCCGGTTGATGCGGTCGCCGTGGCGCGTGATGATCTCGGTCAGCTGCTTGCGCTCGGCCGTCGTGGTCGACTCCGGCAGCAGTTCGGCCGCCTGGCGGATCGAGGAGAGCGGATTTCGCACCTCGTGGGCGATCGAGGCGATCAGCCGGCCCAGTGCGGCGAGCTTGTCGCGACGCACGCGCTCGTCCTCGGCGGAAAGGTCCAGCAGCACGATCAGTACGCGTGGCCCCAGCCCGGTCTCGATCCGGTGGAACTGGGCGCGCAATCGCCTCGGCCGGTCGAAGTCGCGCTGCTGGGCGCCACTGCCGTCGTGCCAGGCCCCGAGCGCCACGTTCAGTTCCGCGTGCAGGGCAGGCAGGCGGTCGGGACCCGGCTCGTCGGTTGCCGCGCCGCCGCCCAGCATCGTGCGTGCGGCGGCGTTGATGTATTCGATCCGGCCGTCGGGCTCGGAGACGATGATGCCGTTGTCGGTCTGGTCGATCACCCGGAGGGCCAGTTCCGAGAGGTAGCGCACCTCGCGCTCGCGGGCGTGGGTCTGGTGCTCCCACGCGGCCGCGCGACGCTCGAAGGCGATCACCAGCACGGTGATCAGCAGCAGGGCAGCGCCGAGAAAGCCGGAGTTGGTCAGGTGGTCGGCGTCGGCCCGTGGCCAGGAGGCGAAGATGGCCTCGCCCAGGACCAGCAGCACGCCGAACGCCGCGTAGCCGACGGCCGCCCGGCCCCCGTGCAGCACCGCCGCGATACCGATGGCGATCACCAGCGCCAGGGCGATCGGACCCTGCGGTCCGCCGGAGGCGTGAGCGATCAGCATCAGGCAGGCGATATCGCCGGCAGTGTGCAGGTGGGCCTGCGGGCGGAACGGCACGACGCGCAGTTCCAGCAGCCATTCGAACGCCATCGCCAGGAACAGGTAGGCCCAGGCGGTGATCATGAACAGCGAGGCATTGGCCTGGCCGAAGACGGCGGGGCCGCGGTCGGTCAGTGCCGCGGCGGTCAGGGCCAGGGCAAGCAGGAGGCGATAGGCGTTGGCGAGCCGCAGCCCGCGCCAGTTCTCCGTGCCGGCCGGCTGGATCATTCCCGCTCCCGGCGCCGGGTCTCGGCGCGTTCTGCGGCCCAGGCGTCGGCGTGTTCCCAGCTGCAGAAGTCATGGCCGTCGCGGCGGACGGCCTGGTCTTCGGCCACGAACACGCCGCAGTGGGCACAACGCACGGACTCGAGCGAGCGGGTCTCCGGCGTTTCGTCGGCCTCCTGCCGCGCCTTCAGGCGATTGGCCTGCCGGATGGCGAAGACCATTCCGATGACGAGCGCGACGATTAGCCAGAACAGCAGCTTGAGCATGGGCGGACGGGTACCGTTGATCGGGGTGACGACCTGGACAGTATCGCATGCCGCCGGCGGACCCGACGCGATCGCGCCTTCTTCGGCGCCGCGCCGCCGGGAGTCTGTCGCGTCAGCCCTTGCCCAGGTCGGTGATCAGAGATTGCTGCGCGTTGAACGGCTGCTCGCCCTTGGTCGGGGTGATGCGACGATATTCGCCAGCCGGGGTGAGTTCCCAGGCTCCCGTGTTGTCGGCGAGATACCGGTCGAAGGCCTCGTCGATCACCCGGGCGCGGTTCTCCGGGGTGTCGATCGGGAAGGCGGTCTCGACGCGGGCGAAGAAGTTGCGCGGCATCCAGTCGGCGCTCGAGAGGAACAGCTCCTCCTCCCCGTCGTTGTGGAAATAGAACACGCGCGGATGTTCGAGAAAGCGTCCCATCACCGAGCGGACATGGATGTTCTCGGAAACGCCCGGGATGCCCGGCTTTAGGCAGCACACCCCGCGGATGACCAGCTCGATCCGCACGCCGGCCTGCGAGGCTTCGTAGAGTGCCTCGATCACGCGCTTCTCGATCAGGGCGTTCATCTTGGCGCGGATCAGCCCCGGGCGTCCGGCACGGGCATGGGCGGTCTCCCGGCGGATGCGCTCGACCATGCCATCGTGGAGGGTGAACGGCGATTGCAGCATGCGCTTGAGGCGGATGCCGCGCCCCAGGCCGGTCAGCTGCATGAACAGCTTGTTGACGTCCTCGCCGACGAAGCGGTCGTCCGTCATCAGGCCGAAGTCGGTGTACAGCCGCGCGGTGCCCGGGTGGTAGTTGCCGGTGCCCAGATGCACGAAGCGCTTGAGGCGGTTGCCGTCGCGGCGGACCACCAGCGCCATCTTGGCGTGGGTCTTGTAGCCGACGATGCCGTAGGCGACGTAGGCCCCCGCCCTCTGCAGGCGCGTGGTGATGTTGATGTTCGCCTCCTCGTCGAAGCGCGCCCGGAGCTCGACCACGGCGGTGACCTCCTTGCCGGCGCGCGCCGCCGCCTCGAGGGCGTCGACGATGGCGGAGTCCTTGCCGGTGCGGTAGAGCGTCATCTTGATCGCCACCACCCTGGGGTCGTCGGCTGCCTGACGAATGAACTCCACCACCGGCATGAACGACTGGTAGGGGTGATGCAGGAGCAAGCTGCCCCGCTGCTCGATGGTCTCGAAGATGTCGCGATCCGGGTCGAACTCCGGATCGAGCCGCGGGGTGAACGGCGGATCCTTCAGCTCGGGCCGGTCGATCAGGTTGGGCAGAGACATCAGCCGGTGGAGATTGACCGGGCCATGAACCTGGAAGACCTGCCGCGCGTCGAGGTCGAAGCGTTCGCAGAGGAAATCGATCATGTCCGCCGGGCAGTTGTCGGCCACCTCGAGGCGCAGGGCGTTGCCGTAGTTGCGTTCGAACAGGCCGCCCTGCAGCGTCTGCAGCAGGTCCTCGTCGTCGTCGACGTCCACGGAGAGGTCGCTGTTGCGGGTGACGCGGAACTGGTAGCAGCCGGTGACGGTCATGCCCGGGAACAGCTCGTGGACGTGGGCATGAATCACCGAGCTGAGGAACACGAAACCGGCCGGGCCCTCGGCGGCCTCCTCGTCCATCTGGATGATGCGCGGCAGGGCGCGCGGTGCCTGGACGATCGCCAGCCACGCCTCGCGGCCGAAGTCGTCGTTGCCTTCCAGCGAGACGATGAAGTTCAGCGACTTGTTGAGAATCCGCGGGAAGGGATGCGACGGGTCGAGGCCCAGCGGGGTCAGCAGCGGAAGCAGCTCGCGGCGGAAGTACTGCTTGACCCAGAGCGCCTGCGCCTCGGTCCAGTGGGTGCGGCGCAGGAAGTGGATGTTCTCCTTGGCCAGCGCCGGGATGATTTCGCGGTTGAGGGTCTCGTACTGGTCGTGGACCAGGGCGTGCGCCTGTTCGAGCACGAGATCCAGCTGCGTCTGAGGCGAGAGGCCCGCGTCATCCGGCCGGTTGATGCCGGCGCGGATCTGCTGGGTGAGCGTGCCCACGCGCACCTCGAAGAACTCGTCGAGGTTCGACGAGGAGATGCAGAGGAACTTGAGCCGCTCGAGCAGGGGCACGTTGCGATCCTGCGCCAGCTCGAGCACGCGGCGGTTGAAACCGAGCAGGCTCAGCTCGCGGTTGATGAACGGCAGCGGTTTTTCGTCGGTAGTTGTCATTATTCTGCAACGCAAAGTCGGTTAAAGTGTCGGCATTTGGGGACCCGTCTCCGCATCCCGCGCGGGCGCCCAGCCTGCCCGTCGGACATGACAGTGCGGTTAAGACCTGTCCTCGACCGGCCACGCCTGCCCCACGAGTAAACCCCAGCAACCGGGTCGAGACAAGCCGCTTCAAGGAGATCCCGAGCAGATGAGCGAGAAAGACATGCCCAACCTGACGCCGCATACCCTGACCCGCTACGACGATGACCTCGGTGCGCTGCGCACGCTGTTGATGAACATGGGCGGCGTGGCCGAGCAGCACTTCGACGACGCGCTGGCCTACCTGCTCGACGGCGACGCCGAGCGCGGCCGGGTGGCCATGGAGCAGGATTACGAGATCGACCGCCTCGAGGTCTCGATCGATGAGCTGGCCATCCACATCATCGCCCGTTACGCACCGACGGCCAACGACCTGCGCACCATCATGGCGATCGTCAAGGCGATCACCGACCTCGAGCGCGTCGGCGACAAGTCCGAGAAGCTCGCGCGGATCGCCGAGGAGGTCGGCCCGGCGTTGCAGCAGACGGCATTCTCCACCCACTTCCGCGTTATGGGGCGGATCGTCAAGGGCATGCTCCACGACGCGCTCGACGCCTTCGTTCGCCAGGACTGCGTCGCCGCCGAGGAGATCATGCGCCGCGACGATCACGTCAACCACGAGTACAACGAGGTCCACGAGGTGCTGCTGCAGTACATGGAAGAGCACCCGGAGTCGCCGGACCTCAGCCTGCGGATGCTCCACTGCATGCGCGCGATCGAGCGCATCGGTGATCACTGCACCAACATCGCCGAGTACATCATCTTCCAGCAGCGCGGGGTCGGCGAGAATGCCAGCGAATTCTCCGAGGGCAAGGAACGCACCCATATCTGATGGGGCGTCCGCTCCCTCGAGGCAGCCCCCCCCTGGACGGGCCGGCATTATGCCGGCCCGTTCCGCGTTCAGGGCGCGTCATCCAGGTCGCGACGTTTTCCCCTGGTTCCCGAGGCCTCCAGGTCGAGTTCGTGCTCCGGATAGGGGAGCTTGAGGTGCCCGTAGCGCAACAGCAGCACCGTGCCGGCGAGGATCAGCATGGTCGCGCCGACGGCCAGCATCTTCCACGCCTCGAGATCCTTCACTTCCAGCACCAGGTAGCGCGCCAGCGCGATGATGCCGATGTAGATCGGGAAACGGATCGGCAGTCGGCCGGTCTGCAGGTAGGCGCCGATCATCGCCAGCACCTCCAGGTACAGGAACAGGAGCAGCAGGTCGGCGAGGGTGACGCGCCGGGCGGCGATCATCTCGCCGACATCCTGCGCGGCGGCGATGAAGGTGGCGATCAGGATCACCACCAGGCCGAAAAGCTCCAGCCCCCTGACGACGCGGTGAACCGGCGGGCCCAGACGGAATTGCTGCATGCTAGCCTCTCTCCTCGTGATCTCGGACCGGCCTGCCGGCCCCGTTGCGGCTATTACTACCGTATATCCTCTTCTTGACCAATTAAGGAAACTCTGCACGAATGCCATACCGCTCTGCGCGCCTTGATCACGAACGGCTCGACAGGCCAGAGTGGCACGGCATTCGTGCAGACCTTCCTTAACGACGAGAGACCGTTCCCTATGCCGGAGAAGCGACTGACCCTTCCCCGACCACGCATCGGCCTGGGGCTGGCCGCCCTGGGGCGCCCCGGCTACATCAATCTCGGCCACGGCGAGGACATGCCCGAGGGACGCGACGTCGAGGCGATGCGCGGGCATTGCCACGCCATGCTCGAGACCGCCTGGCGCCACGGGATACGTTACGTCGACGCCGCGCGCTCCTACGGCCGAGCCGAGGCGTTCCTGGGCGACTGGCTGGCTGGCAGGCCGGCCCACGAGCGGCCGACGGTGGGTTCGAAATGGGGCTACACCTACACGGCCGGCTGGCAGGTCGACGCGCCGGTGCACGAGGTCAAGGAACACAGCCGCGAAGTGCTCGACCGCCAGTGGAGCGAGACGCTCGAGGCGCTCGGCTTTCCCCCCGCCCTCTACCAGATCCACTCGGCCACGCTCGATTCGGGCGTGCTGGAGAACGCCGCCGTGCTCGACCGCCTGGCCGAGTTGCGCGACCAGGGCGTGGCGATCGGCCTGACCACCAGCGGCCCGGCGCAGGCCGAGACGCTGGCGCGGGCGATGACCATCGAGAAGGCGGGCCGACCGCTGTTCGACGCCGTGCAGGCGACCGCCAACCTCTTCGAGCCCTCGGTGCTGGATCAGCTGGAACGCGCTGCCGAGACGGGCATGGCCGTGATCGTCAAGGAGGCGGTGGCCAACGGTCGACTCACCGCACGCAACGACCGGCCCGAGGATGCCGACGCCATGCGGGTCCTGGATGCCGTCGCCGGTCGGCACGGGGTAAGTCGCGACGCCCTGGCGATCGGCTGGCTACTCGATCACCCGTTCGTCGACAT
This sequence comes from uncultured Halothiobacillus sp., assembly GCA_964442775.1. Lineage (GTDB taxonomy): Bacteria > Pseudomonadota > Gammaproteobacteria > Halothiobacillales > Halothiobacillaceae > Guyparkeria. The sequence continues at coordinate 12,483 of CAYUAO010000036.1, forward strand.
GGTTCTCTCCGGCGCCGGCAGCGAGGCGCAGCTGGCCTCCAACCTGAGGGGGCTGGAGGTCACCCTCGCGCCGGTCGACCGCGAGGCGCTGGCCGGACTGGCGGAACGGCCCGAGGCCTACTGGGAGACGCGCGGTCGACTACACTGGAACTAGCCTGGCCAAGTCGCGGCGGCTCGATCAACAGGTTGATTGAATAATGATTAGCGCTTGTTCTCCGGAATCAAAAACCTGAATGGTCCGGGGGTTGTTTTCTCGCCGCAATGGGAAGATGGTTAGCGGGCTAATCAAATAAGCCCAAGGTGCGCGTCGACCACGGACACGTGGCCATGCACGACGCCGGAAATGCCGAAGGGCGCCCGTCGAATGTCTGTTGTGGGCACACCCCCCCCCAGCAAGGAGAGGAACCGTATGTTGACTGAATGGATGAGAGACACGCGCAACCTGGCCGGCAGCGCGCTGCTGGCGATGGCGGCCACCGGGCTGGTGGCCGGTCCTGCGGTCGCCGAGGATGACAACCCGGAAGACAAGGCGCCGGATTCGATCCTCTACGACATGCCGCAGGAGGTCACCGACGACGTCTGGTCGGCCATCGGCGCGACCCAGCCCTACACCTACGAGAACTCCCTGCACAACAACAACCTCTCGTTCGTCATCGGCGAGGATGCGGTGCTGGTGATGAACGCCGGCGCCTCCTACCAGCTGGCCGAGGCGCTGCACGAGGAGATCAAGAAGCGCACCGACGTGCCGGTCAAGTACGTGGTCAACGAGAACGGTCAGCTGCACTCGGCCATGGCCACCGGCTACTGGATCGAGCAGGGCGCCGAGGTGATCGCCCACAGCGATTCCGCCGAGTACTACGACGATCACGCCGCCGCGTACCTCGACCAGCTCAAGGACGTCGCCAAGGAGAAGGCCGAGGGCACCGACGAGGCCGTGCCCGTCAGCCGCACCTTCGACGACCGCATCGAGCTCGACCTGGGCGGCCTGACCGCCGAGGTGATCTACTTCGGCGAGGCGCACTCCCCGGGCGACATCTCCGTGGTCATCCCCGAGCGCGACGTGGTGATCGCCGGCGACATGGCCTTCAACGTCCGCATGCTGCCGATCTTCGAGTACACCGACACCAAGGCCTGGCTGGAGACCTGGCCGAAGTTCGTCGAGGTGGCCGAGGGCAGGACCATCATCCCGGGCCACGGCGGACCCACCGATCTCGAGACCGTCGAGCACTACACCGCCGACTACCTCGAATTCCTGCGCACCGAGATCGGCAGGATCATCGACGAGGGCGGTACTCTGCAGGACGCCTACGAGCTCGACCAGAGCCAGTTCTCCCACTGGCACACCTACGACGAGCTGGCCTCGCGCAATGCCGGTCGCGTCTTCGAGAAGATGGAATTCGAATTCTGATTGGCTGAAGGGTCACCGATCCGCCAGGCCGCCCCGGGGCAACCCGCGGGCGGCTTTTTCGTACCCGCCTGTCGATGCCGGCCGAGTCGCATCGAACGACCCTCTCCCACAGGCTCGGCGCCGACGGAAAATCAATTGCTTGCATTGCCGCCCCGATCGGCTTTACTGGTTGAACGTCTCGCCATTTTGTACAAGGAGGAACGGGGCCATGCGCCGATTGTTGCTGGGTCTGATGTTCATGCTGCTGCCGGGGATGGCGGTGGCGAGCGACGTGCCGCGACCGGACGACTCGCGGGCCCTGCAGGGGATCGAGGAAGGTCGCATCCTCTGGGACGTGACGACCGGTGACCCGGATGTTCTTCTCGCGCGTCTCGGCGTGATCGAGCAGACCTGGCGCGATCTCGAACGCCAGGGTGTCGCCGCGCGCATGCTGTTCGGCTTTCGCGGCGGCTCCGTGCGGCTGCTGACGCGGGACGCCGCCGACCGCGACATGGACAAGGCCCAGACCGTCCTGCAGATTCACGAGAAGCTGCGTGAAATCGCCGCACTCGACGGGGTCGAACGCATGGAGGTCTGCTCAATCGCCAGCCGCCGTGCCGGCATCACCCAGGAAGACCTGGTCGAGCCGCTGGTCGAGGTGGGGAATACCTTCATTACCGCCGCGGCTTACGCCCAGCGCGGTTACACCAAGATCAAGATCGATTGACCGTCCATGGATGAAGCCCAACGCCATGCGCTTCACGAACAGTTGCTCGAAGGACGTGAGGCGTTGCGACAACTGCTGATCGGTAGCGCCGAGTCCGTCGAGCGGGTGGAAATCGACAATTCATGCCAGAGCCAGCTGTCGCGCGTGGAGGCGCAGCAGGGTCGAGAGATGGACCGGGCCATCCGCGCTCGCTGGGAGCGTGAACTCGCCCGCATCGAGGGCGCCCTGCGGCGAATGGAAAACGACGAGTACGGCGACTGTTTCGTCTGCGGGGAACCCATTCCACTTCGTCGGCTGCAAAACGATCCCAGCGTGACGCGTTGCGTCGACTGTGCCGAGAGCGAATAACAACCGACCAGGAGAGATCTGATGAAGCGCATGAACACTTTGTTGGCCGGTGCCGTGGCCGTGACCCTGTCCCAGCCCCTGCTGGCGGAAACGGCGCCGGAAGGCCTGTATTCCATGGATGCCCTGATTGGCGCGGACGTCTTTCTGACCACCGATCGCAACCGCGAGGTGGGCGAAGTCGAGGACGTCCTGGTGGCCGAGAACATGAAGGTCCACGGCCTGGTGATCGAGCTGGACGATGGTCTCGATGACGTCGACGATGACGACTACCGCTTCGTCGAGGTCCAGCGGTTTTCGGTGGCGACCCGATCCGGCGACCAGCTCGATCACGTCTCCTACGCGGTCTTCCTCGAGGACGACCTCGACCAGGTGCGCGACTACCCGCGCGTCGACAACGACTGGTGGGCCGAGACCAAGAAGGCCGCCGCGGATATCTGGGACAGCACCAAGTCCGGCGCCTCCAGCGCCTGGCAGGCCACCCGGGAAACCGGCGGCGATGTCCTCGACCGGACGAAGGAAGGCGCGCGCGACATGCTCGAGAGCCTGCAGCGCACGCTGGAGTGACACCGGGCCACTGTGCGAGCGGGCCTCGCTATGCCTTCGCCGGCGCCAGCATCCGCTTGAGATAGTGCCCGGTGTACGAGCCTTCCACCTCGGCGACCTGCTCGGGGGTGCCCGAGGCGATGATGCGCCCGCCGCCGGAGCCGCCTTCCGGCCCCAGGTCGACGATCCAGTCGGCGGTCTTGATCACGTCGAGGTTGTGCTCGATCACGATCACGGTGTTGCCGTGGTCGCGCAGGCGGTAGAG
>CAYUAO010000037.1:0-15474 GCA_964442775.1 uncultured Halothiobacillus sp.
AGTGCAGGAGATCGAACAGGTAGAGCCAGACCCGGACACCGCTCGCCCTGGCCTCTTTCTCGTCGGTGATGCCGATGCGCTTCTGCAGGCGCGAGAAGCTGGTCAGTCCGCCGGAAAAGGCCACGACCTCGCCGTCGGCGACGTAGTCGTTGCCGCTCGCCTGTTCCAGCACGTCCACGAGTTCCGGGTAGGTGGCGTCGAGGGACTTGCGGTTGCGGGAGTAGAGTCTCGCGCCGTTGCCGTCGCGGAAGACCAGGCAGCGTTCGCCGTCGAACTTGCGCTCGTAGATCCAGTCGGTCGACGAAAAGCGCTCGTCGGTAAGGGTGGCGAGCATGGGCCGCGTCCAGTCCGGCATCGCGGCCTCTGCCAGCCCGGCCCGTTCCTCGCCGGAGAGACGCTCGCGCCAGTCACCCACCTTCCTCGTCCTCCAGTTCCCGGTATACGTGCTCCACGCTCCGGCCGGTGAGCACCGAGTCGGGCTCGGTGCTCACCGGGTTGCGGCGGGCGTCGGCCTCCTCGTCGTCCATCTTGATCAGCAGCCAGTCGTCGTCGCGGTCCTCGAGGCGCTTGAGGGCGTAGCCGCCTTTGAGCTTCTCGCCCTCGAGCCAGACCTCGACCAGGCCGTCCTCTATCGAGCGTGGCATCGACAGGCTGTCGGGGCCCTTGTTCGCGCGCAGGTTGCGGTAGGGGCCGGTGTCCCAGACGATCACGGCCCCGGCGCCGTATTCGCCTTCCGGGATCACGCCCTCGAAGGTCGCGTAATTCAGCGGGTGATCCTCGGTGCGCACCGCGAGCCGGCGCTCGCTGGGATCGGTCGAGGGTCCCTTGGGCACCGCCCAGGAGACCAGCACGCCGTCGACCTCGAGGCGAAAGTCGTAGTGCAGTCGGCTGGCGTCGTGCTTCTGGATCACGAAGCGGCGACCGCCCTTGGACGAGTGTTTCCCCCCGCCGGGCTCCGGCGACCGGTGAAGATCCCGCTTCTCGCGGTATCGCTTCAGGCGTTTGTCGCTCATGGTCTCGTTCCCTTCGCTGCCAGGGTTACCCGACTATAGGCGAGTCGAGCGGGGCGAGAATGACGCCGCCCGGCTCGGCTTCGACAGGCGCGGTCGCGATGCCGGCGAGTACGCATCGCGCTTCTCACAGCAGCCACTCGATCGGCATCAGCGAGAACAGCAGCACGGTTCCGCGCTTGAGCAAGCCTGCGCCGGGTTCCTCGTCGTGGCGGATGGTTTCCCCATCAACGGTCCGTTCGAGCCAGTAGAGGTCGCCGTCCTCGAGGCGCACCTCGTAGGCGCCGGTGGGCACGCTCTCGTCGAAGGCCGCGACTATTTCGGCGGCGAGGTCGGGGCTCTCGATCACCAGCCCGAGTTCGGTGTTGAGATTCACCGACCGCGGGTCGACGTTGTAGGAGCCGAGAAAGACCTGTCTGCCGTCCACGACGATCGCCTTGGCATGCAGGGTGGTGCCTGAGTGGCCGAAGGGCGAGAGGCGGATGGCTTCAGGGTCTTCGCCGGGCAGTGGTCGGACCTCGTGGAGCTCGACGCCGCCCTCGACCAGGCGCTTGCGGTAGCGGGCGTAGCCGACATGCGCGGGGGGCATGTCGGTCGCCTGCAGCGAGTTGGTCAGCACGCGCACGCGCACGCCGCGCGCGGCCAGCGTGGTCAGCGCCTCGGTGACCGACGGGGTCGGCACGAAGAACGGGGAGATGACGTCGATGGAGGTCCTGGGTGTATCGAGGACTTCCCGGAGCTGGAAGGTCAGAAGGTCGTCACGATCCGCCGGCTCGCCCATGCCCTTGCTCGGCGCGTCGGCCACCAGGACCGCCGGTGCCCAGCTGAGTTTCCCCGCCTCGCCGAACAGGGCGTCATCCACGTCGCTGCGCTTCACCGACGAGCGATATTCGTCGGCCTTGGTCCCCGGTTCCGTCGGCTCGTTGGCCGCTGCCAGGCGATCGATCACCTCCGGTCTCGCCGCGGGAAGAAGCCGGTTTACCGGGTAGGACGATGGACTGGCCCAGAAGCGGTCGAAGCGACGCGAGACCTCGTCGACCAGCGGCCCGACGGCGAGCACGTCCAGGTCGTAGAACCGCACCTGCTGGTCGCTGCCGAAGTACTGGTCGCTGATATTCCGCCCGCCGATGATCATCACCTGGTTGTCGGCGACGAACACCTTCTCGTGCATGCGGCGGTTGACGCGGTGCAGGTCGGTGACGAATCCCAGCCACTTGAACCGGTTGCGCAGTACGAAGGGATTGAACAGCCGCACCTCGATGTTCGGGTGGGCGTCGAGCGCGGCGAGTTCCCGGTCCAGCCCGGTCACGCCCATGTCGTCGAGCAGCAGCCGGACGCGCACGCCCCGGTCGGCGGCGTCGATCAGCTCGCCGAATAGCCAGGCCCCGGAGACGTCGTCGTCCCAGATGTAGTACTGCATGTCCAGGCTGCGGTCGGCCGCCCGGGTGAGGTGCGTCAGGGTGGCGAAGGCGTCCAGCGGCCGGTAGAGCAGGCGAAAACCGGTCTTTTCCGGGTGCGCCGACACGCGGGACGCGGTGGCCTGCCCGAGAGTGGTGTCGCGTGCCTGTTCGGGCTCGATGGACGTGGACAGGCTGCGCCCCTCCAGCGGTGGCAGAGCGCAGCCGGCGAGGGTGGTGGCCAGGATCGCCAGCGTCGTCAGCCATGCTGTCCCGGTGCGTGGTTTCATCAAGTCGTTTCCGCCCCTGTGGTCTGGAGGGAGGTCGCCCGTTCCGGTCTGCCGGAAGCCGTAAATGCGAGGTAACCCTCGTGTCACAGCCATTGTCGGCCATTGTCGGCGCGGTTACCTCGCGGTGATCGGTGATCGACCACCGGCGCGGTGGGCCGGTCGATACCTCGCGGCGGAAAAACCGACATTCGTGTCCGATACTCGGGAGGTAAGCATTGTCTCTCTTCGGGGGTTTAGAGGAGGTATAGCCATGCGGCGAACCATTCTGTCGGCTGTAACGATCGTCCTCGGGGCCTCGGTCTCCCTGGCCCATGCCGCCGACGACAAACCCTGGCTCGAGAAAGGCTGGGAGCCGATCACGGAAGAAGAGCGTCGACCGGCCACCGAGGGGGAAGTCGAGCAGGTAAACCTTTCGGAGCGCGAGGCCGATGGCGTGCGCTACCTCACTGGTGGCATCGGTGTGGCCGAGCGCGAATGGCTGGATCGTCATGGGAAGGACTACTCGCAGCGACTCGAGTTCTCGCAGGGCGAGCGCGGCGCCTTCGTCTCGCGGGTGAGGCTGACCGTGCGTGACCGTGACGGGTCGGTCGTCTTCGCGGCCGAGAGCGACGGGCCGATCATGTACATCGACCTCCCCGAGGGGCGGTATCGAGCGGAGGCCCGCTACGCGGGCGAGACGCGCGAGTTCAGTCTGGATGTCCGTGCCGGGAGCCAGTCGCGGGCGCATATGAACTTTCCGTGACCAGTTAGACGGAGTGAGGCAAGGGGAGGGGGATGCCGGCCACCTTTCGTTTTCTGATTGCCGGGCCGGTTTCCATCGACACTCACCACCATCGTGGGAGATTCGTCATGACTCAGGCAGCCATTGTTGACGAGAAGTTTCCTCACCGCGTGAGCGCGGTGTTTCCGAACCAGAAGGCGGCCGACGAGGCCAGCGAGGCGCTTGGGAACGAGGCGAGGCTGGATCGGGAGCAGATCGAGCTCGTCGAACCGGACGATCCCGGTCTGGAGCGCAAGGTCGAGCATGAAACGACCAATATCGCCTGGACCCTGGCGCGCTCCCACGTGGGGCTGGGGGTTATCGGCTTTATCGTCGGCCTGGTGTTCGCCGCGGTTCTGTGGGGCGCCGGGTTCGACTTCGCCACCGCGAGGCCGGGCTGGCTGTTCATCCTGGCGGGTGCCGTCGGGGCGGTGATCGGCTTGCTGGCGGCGGGACTGGTGACGGTCCGCCCGGACCACGAGCCGATGATCCTCAGGGCCGAGCAGGCCTCGGAGCGTGGACAGTGGACCGTGGTGGCCTATGCACGCGACGAGGACGAGAAGCACCGCGTGGACGAGATCCTCGGGGAGCGCTCGGTTCGGGTCACCGAGTCGCTCTGATTCTCCCCTGAAGGTCAATCGCGAGACGCGATTGACCTTCAGGGTGTCGAACCCGCCTGCTTCGGTCGATCGCGGGATGCCGGCTCGGATCCGGCGCGAGTATCGACGCTACCTCAGTCTGGTGCGCCGATTCGGACTCGATCGGCGGGGTAGGGCCGTCCCTGGGGGCTTTCTCCCGTCCTCGATCTGGGGGAGATTGCACATGCCGTTCGATATCGACTGGCAATCCGTCTACTCGAATCTGGCCTACCTGGCGGCCGCTTATGCGCTGGCCTTGCCGGTCGCCATGGAGCGCGAGACCCATTCGCGCTCGGCGGGCCTGCGCACCTTTCCCCTCGTGGCCGTCGCGAGTTGCGCCTACATGCTGCTCGGCATCAACGTGCTCGATTCCAGTGGCGCCGAGGCCCGTGTCTTCGAGGGGATCATCACGGGGATGGGCTTCATCGGTGGCGGTGCCATTCTAAAGAGCCGCAATCGCACCACCGGCACGGCCACCGCGGCGAGTCTCTGGGCCACGGGCGCGATCGGCGTGGCCGTGGCCTGGAATCACTTCGAGATTGCCCTCCTGCTCTCGGCCGTCACCTTCGCCAGTCTGCGCCTGCTTGCCCCGGCGAAGCATGCGCTCAACGGCGACGACGAAAAGAGCGATCAGCCTGACGACACCGGTATCAGGGACGTGGACAGGTAACCCGCCCGAATCGGAGAGTGCCCCACACGCCTTGAGACGGGCAGGAGCAAGGCGCGGTTCGCCCCGAATACCCGGACGCGGATGCAACGGGAGACGCTAAGTGGCACAATCGCGCCCCCTCGAGGTCCGGCGTGGCCGGTAACGACAGGGCCGTGGAAGGCCTCGTCAAGCGGTAAAGTTTTCCGGCCATCGGCCGACACCACCGGTCAGCGGCTCGCTGATTCCCACGGCCCCCGTGACCGTGCCTGATGTAGCCCATACGAACGGACTTGCCCAACCGATGCACAAGAACCTGCCCGTAACCGATACCGAACGCACCTTCGCCCCCGGCGAGCGGCTGGTGTCGACCACCGATCTCTCGGGCCGGATCACCTACTGCAACGACGCGTTCGTGGATATCAGCGGCTTCTCGCGTGACGAGTTGATCGGTGAGCCGCACAACCTCGTGCGCCACCCGGACATGCCGCCCCTGGCCTTCGAGGTGATGTGGAAGCATCTCAAGGCGGGTCAGCCTTGGATGGGCCTGGTCAAGAACCGCTGCAAGAACGGCGACTACTACTGGGTGGACGCCTACGTCACGCCGATCACCGAGCACGGTGAAGTGGTCGGCTACGAATCGGTGCGCACCAGCCCGTCACGTGCGGACATACGGCGCGCCGAGCGCCTGTACCGGCACATCAACCGGCGGGGATACCGGCCGCGGCGTTTTCGATTGCATGGACAGGACGTGGTCGGGATCCTGGGCTTGTCGGCCGCGGCCGGACTGGGGCTGGCCGGTTTCGGCACGCCCGCCTTGCTGGCGTTGGCCGCCACGGGCGTGCTGTTCGGCGTGAAGGGGGAACTGCGTGAGCGGCGCTTGCTCTCGGTGATGAACGAGCAGATGCCCAATGCCTTCAGCCATCCGCTGGCGGTGGATTCCTACACCGACGAGTCGGGGTTGCTGGGGCGCCTGAAGGTCGCGATCAAGAGCGAGCATGCCCGCATGATCACGGTGCTTACGCGGATCGAGGATGCCTCCGATCAGGTCAACCGCCAGTCCTCGGTCGGCCTGGAGCTGTCCACCGAGGCCAAGGACGAGATCGCGCGCCAGCAGGCGGAGACCGAGCAGGTCGCCGCGGCCATGCACGAGATGTCGACCACCATCGGTGACGTCTCCGAGCACGTGCAGCGCACCGCCGACGAGGCCAACCGCTCGCAGGAACTGGTCGAGGAGGGGCGGAGACTGTCCACCCGGACACGGGAGGCGATCGTCGATCTACAGGGAACCGTCAACGCCATCGGCGAAGCGGTCGAGGGCGTGTCGGCCCGCACCGACGAGATCGCCGGTGCCGCCGGCATCATCGACCAGATCGCCCAGCAGACCAACCTGCTGGCGCTGAACGCCGCCATCGAGGCGGCCCGGGCGGGGGAACACGGTCGCGGTTTCTCGGTGGTGGCCGAGGAGGTGCGTGATCTCGCCAGCCGAACCCAGGAATCGACCCGCGACATCCACGAAATCATTGGCACCCTCACCCGGCAGGCCGAGGAATCGGTGGCCGTGGCCCGCAGCGGGCGGGAGGCCGCGACCGCCGGCGTCGAGCGGGTGACCGAGTCCGAGGAGATGCTCGACGGCGTCGCCCGGGCCGTGGCCCGCATCCGCGACATGGCCACCTCGATGGCCGCGGCCGTCGAGGAACAGGCCACCGTCTCCTCCCAGATCGACCGCCAGGTGCACAACATCTCCGACCTCGCCAATTCCAGTCTCGACCAGTCGGCCGCCGCCGAGGAGAAGATCCACGATCTCGAGCGGATCGCCGCCGACCTGCACGAACTGGTGACCCGCTTCAAGCGGGATTGAGTCCACCCGATCGTCTTCCTGCCAACCCGGTTCCTGCCCGGAACGAGCGCGGCCCTTGTGCGGCGGACGATCACATGGCATCTGCCCGGCCCTGGGCACGCAGGACGATATGGCGTTCCTGCAGAGTTTCCCGCGTGAACTAACGTCCTGATCACGGATCCCGGAAAAGACGGATTTCCGCCGGAGATTCGCCGGTCAACCAGACCAGGAGGTGATTCATGTCCCGTTCAGCGATCATCGGCGAAACGTTTCCCCACATGGTCAGTGCGGTGTTCCAGGACGCTCGTCGTGCCCGTGACGCGGCCAGCGCGTTGCAGGCGAAGGGGGGATTTTCCTCGGAGCAGATCGACGTGGTCGAGCCCAATGACCCGAAACTGGCCCGCAAGGTCGAGAAGGATTCCGGGGCGATCTTCTCGACCATCCTGCGCTCGCACGCGGTGCTCGCGGTCGTCGGCGCGGTGGTCGGCCTGATCCTGGCCGCGCTCCTGGTCGGCGCGGGGCTCGATTTCGCCCGGACGCGGCCCGGCTGGGTCTACGGCATCCTGGCGGTGGTCGGCGGCGCCATCGGCATGCTGGTGGCGGGCCTGGTCTCGATCCGCCCGGACCATGAAACGGTGATCGCCGATACCCGGGACGCCAGCGAACACGGCCGATGGACGGTAGTCGTCCACGCGCGCGACGAGGACGAGAAGCATCGTGCTGACGAGCTGCTCGACCACTATTCCCGCGACGTGGCCGAGTCCCTCTGACCGGCAGTGACCGGGCCGCGGCGGCCCGCCCAAGGTGCCCGCGTGGTCGTCAGTCCTCGGCCTCGTCCTTCCCGGCCCGCGGGCCGACGATCACCACGACCCGCTTGTCCGGATCGACATGGCGATCGTAGGCGGAGCGGATGGCTGCGGGATCCACCTTTTCCACTCGATCGGTGTAGTCGTCGAAGTAGTCGAGCGGCAGGCCGAGGAACGCCAGCGCACCGATCTGTTCGGTGATCTTGCCGTTGCTGTTCAGACGCATGGGGAACCCGCCGACGATGTTCGATTGGCTGTCGGCCAGTTCCTCCTTGCCGGGACCCTCCTCGACGAAGCGCGTCAGTTGCTCGTCCATCAGCGACAGCGCCGTGTCGACCTGGTCGTTGCGGGTCTGGATGCCCATCACCAGCCGGCCGCCGGCGCGCAGCGGCATCAGATAGCTGTAGGTGCTGTAGGCAAGCCCGCGCTTCTCGCGCAGCTCGGACATCAGCCGCGAGGCGAAGCCGCTGCCGCCGAGGATGTGGTTACCGACGTACATCGGCAGATAGTCGTCATGCTTGCGCGGGATGCCGTCGAGCGCCACCAGCACGGTCGACTGTTCGGAAGGAAAGTCGACCCGAACCGTCTCGGACTCCTCGAGTCTCGGTACCTCCGGCAGTTTGTCCGGGGCTTTGCCGGCGGGCAGGTCGGCGGTGACCGTCTCGGCCAGTCGCTCGGCGGCCTGCCGGTCGAGGTCGCCGACGATGACCACCGTCGCGTTCTTCGCTACGTAGAGGTCACGGTGGAAATCGCGCACGTCGTTGGCCGCGATCGACTCGACCGACTGGCGGGTGCCGACGGTGGGGCGACCGTAGGGGTGATCGCCGAATGCCGCCTCGCGCAGCGCGTCGCTGGCGACCGCCTGCGCGGATTGTCGACGTGACTCGATGCGGCGCAACTGGCGTTCGCGCTCGCGCTTGATGTCGTCGTCCCGGAACGCCGGGCGGGCGATGACCTCGGCCATCAGGTCGACGGCGGGCCAGAGCCAGTCATCCTGGGTGAGGCTGCGCAGGCGCACGGCGGACGATTCGAGATTGGCGCTGGCGGAGAACTCCGCGCCCACCCGGGCGAAACCGTCGGCGACGGCCTTGGCGGCACGCTCGGTGGTGCCTTCCTCGAGCAGCGAGGCGGTCAGGGTGGCCGTGCCGCCCTTGCCTTCGGGGTCCCGCGCGCTGCCGGCGTCGAAGATCACGCGGGCGTCGACCATCGGCAGGCTGTCGGCGGGGTAGAACAGCACCTCGGCGCCGTTATCCGTCTCCCAGGTCTCGATCGGCAGCACGGAATCCGCCCGGCCCGTTCCGGAGACGAGCAGCAGGATGGCCAGTGCCAGGCCGGTGGCCGAGGCGAGCAAGCGGCGATCAGTGAGCACGGTCGATCCCTCCGGTGACGCTGGGTTGGCTCGGGGATAGTTGACTCGAGTCCGATTCCGGCTCGAGCGTGGCGATCGTCAGGCCGGTGTCCCGGAAGTAGCGGCGCGCGACCTCGCGCACGTCCTCGGCGGTGACCGCGCGAATGCCCTCGACGAAGCGGTCGGCCGTTTCGTGACCCAGGCCGACGGTTTCGTACATGCCCAGCTTCATGCCCTGATAGAAGAGCGAGTCACGCTGGTAGACGTCCGAGGCGACGACCTGGGCCTTGATGCGGTCGAGCTCGTCCTCGCCGACCGGCTCGTCCTTGAGACGGTCGACCTGTTCGCGCAGCAGGGTCTCGACCTCGTCGATCGGCTGGCCGTCGCGTGGCGTGGCGTCGATCCTGAACAGCGTGGTTTCGCGGGCGTTGAGGTTGTAGCCCGCACTGGCGGAGGAAAGCTTGCCGGCCCGCACCAGTTCGTCGTTCAGTCGGGCGCCGGAGTCACCGGCGAGGAGGCCCGAGGCCACGGCCAGCGCGTAGGCGGTGCGCGAGTCTTCCGCCGTGACCAGGGAGGGCACCTTGTAGCCCATGCTCAGGCGCGGAAGGCGGGCCGGGATCGACAGGTTGGCGCGCTTGAGGCCATGCTGTTCCATTTCCTCGCGGGGCTTGGTCGACGCCAGGTCGCGCCGCTCGACCCCCCCGTAATGGCGTTCGGCCAATTCCATCACGGAATCGGGATCGACGTCGCCGACCACGACCAGCGTGGCGTTGTTGGGCGCGTAGTGATCGCGGTACCAGCGCTCGAGGTCCTCGACCGTGTAGGCGTCGATATCGGTCTTCCAGCCGATGATCGGGTGGTGGTATCCGCTGCCGGTGAAGGCGGTGGCGTAGAGCAGCTGGCTCAGGCGGGCGTTGGGGTTGTCGCGCAGCCGGGAGCGCCACTCCTCCTTGACCACTTCCTTCTCGCGGGCGAACTCTTCCGGGTCGATCGCAAGATTGGCCATCCGGTCGGCCTCCCAGCGCATCATGGTCTCGAGCTCATCGGCGGCGAGCGTCTGGAAGTAGGCCGTGAAGTCGCGCCCCGTGAAGGCGTTCTCCTCGCCGCCGAGGCGGGCGACGATGTCCGAGAACTCGCCCGGACCGAGGTTCTCGGTGCCCTTGAACATCATGTGCTCGAACATGTGGGCGATGCCGGTGATACCGCCCGGCTCGTCGGCCGAGCCGACCTTGTACCAGACCTGGTGGGTGACTACCGGTGCGCGCTTGTCCGGCAGCACCAGGACCTCCAGGCCATTGTCGAGCGTTCCCTCGACGACCTCGGCGGCTCCGGCGTGAGTGGTCAGGCCGGCCAGCAGCAGGCCGAGCAGGAGGAAGAGGCGGTCGATGGAGCGATGTCGTCCGGATTGCATGCGTCGTGATCTACCCGTTGAAGACGTCGAGGGTCCGGGCGTGCCGAAAGGCCCGGCAGCGTACTGTGACAGCGACGGGGCCGAATGGTTCTTGGTCGGGCGTCCCTGCGACAGGATAGCCGGCTCGGGAATGGTTTTCGGGCGAGGGGACGAAAAAAATCCGGCCAGTGGCCGGATCGGGGGAGTCGGGGATAACCGGTCGCCTTCAGGCGTTGACCACGCGCCTCGGGCCGGCTCCGGAATCCGTGCGTGGCGCCGCGTCCATGGCCGGTGGGTTGCCGTCGACGGATCTCTCCGAGTAGGGCGTGCCGGGGCCGTTGACGAGGAAGTCCATCAGGTGATTGCGGAACGGGTAGTAGTGGTCGTCGTGATGCATTTCCTGGCGCGAGCGCGGCTTGTGCAGCGGGTTGTAGGCGCACTCGGCGACCTCGGCGAACGGCCCGTTGGTCATCAGCAGGATCTTGTCGGCCAGCAGGATCGCCTCGTCGACGTCGTGGGTGATCATGAACACCGTCTGTCCCGTGGCCTGGCAGATCGAGAGCAGTTCGTCCTGGATCACGCCACGGGTCAGCGCGTCGAGCGCGCCGAAGGGCTCGTCCATCAACAGCATCTTCGGCTCGATCGCGAAGGCACGGGCGATGCCGACCCGTTGACGCATCCCGCCGGAGAGCTGGTTTGGCTTCTTGTCGATCGCCTGCGACAGGCCGACCATCTCGACGTACTTCTCGATCTGCGCGTTGATCTCCTGCTTCGAATGCTGCTTGAAACGCGATTTCACCGCGAAGGCGACGTTCTCGCGCACGGTCAGCCACGGCATCAGGGCATGGCCCTGGAAGACCACGCCGCGGTCCAGGCCCGGGCCGGTCACTTCCTTGTTCTCCATGAAGACGTAGCCGTCGCTGGCGGCGTCCAGCCCGGCGAGGATGTTGAGGATGGTCGACTTGCCGCAGCCCGAATGGCCGATAAGGCAGACGAACTCGCCCTTTTCGATGGTGAAGTCCAGGTTCTGGAACACGGTGACCGGTTCCTGGCCCAGCGGGGCCGGGAAGGTCTTTTCCAGGCCCTCGACCTGGATGAAGGCGGGGGTAGTCATGTTCAGACCTCCTTATAGCTGACGGCCCGGCCGAGCAGGCCGAAGATGGCGTCGAGGATCATGCCGACCACGCCGATCAGGAGAATGGCGAAGATCACGTTGGCCAGATCGAGGTTGTTCCACTCGTTCCAGATGAAGTAGCCGATGCCGGTGCCGCCGACGAGCATCTCCGCGGCGACGATCACCAGCCAGGCGATGCCCATGGAGATGCGCATGCCGGTGAGGATGGTCGGCGCGGCGGCCGGCAGGATCACCTTGAAGGCCTTCTTGATCGGGCTCACTTCCAGCGTCTTGGCCACCGCGAGCCAGTCGTCGCGCACCGAGGCGACGCCGTAGGCGGTGTTGACCATCATCGGCCAGATCGAGCAGATGAAGATCACGAAGATCGAGGAGAGCGAGGCGTCCTGGATCACGTACAGGGCCAGCGGCATCCAGGCCAGCGGCGAGATGGGCTTGAGGATCTGGATATACGGGTCGAGCGCCTTGTGCATCAGCGGCGACATCCCGATCAGGAAACCCAGTGGCACGGCGACCAGGGCGGCCAGCGCAAAGCCGGCCAGCACGCGCCACAGCGAGTGGGCGAGCTGGATGCCGATGCCGCTGCTCGATCCGTCGATCTCGAACGGGTCGGCCAGGTGCGTGCCGATGGCCGCGGCGATGTCGCCGGGGGTGGGCATGTCGGATTCCTGGACCGTGTCCAGCCCCATCATCTCGGCGTACTCGGGGTCCATGTCGCCCAGGTCGACCTGCGTGGGCAGGGTCGCCCCCCACCACGCGCCGATGAAGGCGAGCAGCAGGAGCATCGAGACGATTCCGGCCCGTAGGCTGAGTGAACGGATCATGGTTCAGGCCCTCCCGATCTCGAACGATTCCAGGTATTCCTGCGGGCGCGCCGGGTCGAACTCCTTGCCCATGATCGTGTGCTTGCGGCTGTTGGTCTCCGGCGCGGGCAGGTCCATTTCCTCGAGGCGCTTGCGGGCATCCGTGGCGCGGAAGATCTCCTCGGCGATGTCGGCGTAGTCGATCTCCTCCTCGATGTAGCCCCAGCGCTTCATCTGCGTGAGGATCCACACGCCCATCGATTCCCAGGGGAACGGGTCGAAGTCGGCGCGCTCGGGCTCCTCGACGATGTTGCCCAGCCCGTCGGCGTAGCGGCCGGTCATCACCTGGTCAAGCACGATCTTGGGCTGGTTGAGGTAGTTCTTCGGTGCGATCGCCTCGATGATCTCGGGGCGGTTTTCCTTCTTGTGCGCGTAGGCCGTCGCGCTGGCGATCGCCCGGAACAGCGCGGAGAAGGTGTTGGGGTTCTCCTCGACGAATTCCCGGGTCGCGCCGAAGGCACAGCAGGGGTGGCCGTCCCACAGGTCCTTGGAGAGCACGTGGATGAAGCCCGCGCCCTCGTAGACCGCGCGCTGGTTGAACGGCTCGGGGCCGAGGAAGCCGTCGATGTTGCCGGCCTTGAGGTTGGCGACCATCTCCGGCGGCGCGATCACCTTGAGCTTGACGTCGCGGTCCGGGTCGATGCCGTGCTCGGCGAGGTAGTAGCGCAGCAGCAGGTTGTGCATCGAATGGTCGTAGGGGATGCCGAAGGTCATGCCCTTCCAGTTCTCGGGCTCGCGGTTCTCCTTGTGCTTGTTGTGCATCGTGATCGCCTGGCCATTGATGTTCTGGATGGTGGCGACGTAGGTGTCCTGGCGGCGCGCACCGACCCCCAGCGAGGCCGAGATCGGCATCGGCGAGAGCATGTGCGAGGCGTCGAGCTGGCCGTTGTTGACGTTGTCGCGGATCAGTGCCCAGCCGGCGGTCTTGACCACCTCGACGTCCAGGCCCTCGCGCTCGTAGAAGCCCATCGGGTGGGCCATGATGATCGGCGTGGCGCAGGTGATCGGGATGAAGCCGACCTTGAGCTTCTTCTTCTCCAGCGGCCCGACCGGGTCGGCGGCGACGGCCCGGGCGGCGGCCATCGGGAAGAACGTCGACACCGCGGCCATGGCGGTGCTCACGCCCACGGCCTTGAGGAAGTTGCGCCGGGTGCGGTCCTCCGGGAACAGCGAGCGCATGACCGCCGAATCCACCGCGCGGTTGAGGGCCGCCTCCTCGTCGGTCGGCATGGCGCTCTCGGCCAGCGCGGCATTGTGATCGGCCTGACTGGCGTGCTTGCCGCAGTTGCAGCCGCGGCGCAGGGAGGTTTCGGGATCGAAGGGGTTGTCGAATGTGGACATGGCGTTGCTCTCGGGTCGATGAGTGACGTTCTCGAGATTGCAGATGCCGTGCCATGCCGCTCTTTTTCGACATATAGCCGCTTTTTGGCAGCAAATGGCGCATTTTCGCACCATGGTGGAGCGTGTGGGAGCATCACTTCCCCGTTGTGGTGCGCCTTTCGAGGCCCGCGATGGGCACAATGCCCGCCAATGGCGGACAAAGTCGCGGGCCTGCTTCTTGCAACCCGGGCAATGTCACCCAATCGCCCGGAGAAAAGGCCCATGCCCGACGCGCAATCCAACCCCTCGGCGCGTGCCGACAGCGCCGACGCCGAGTTGCTGGTCGTCCACGAAGCCACCCAGCAGCTATCCCACCTGAACGACCCCGATACCGTGATCGGCCGCATGCTCCGGTTGCTCTCGCAGATCACCGGTCTCAACCGCGGCCGGGTGGTGCTGCCGGACGCGAGCGGGGAGTTCATGGAAATCCGCTATGCCTACGGCCTGGCCCCCGTCGAGCGCGAGCGCGGCCGCTACCGGGTGGGTGAGGGCGTCACCGGGCGGGTGATGCGCACCGGCCAGGTGGCGGTGGTCCAGGACATCGACGAGGAGCCCGTCTATCTCACCCGCGCGGTCGAGCGCGACACCTTGCCGCACGAGACCGTGGCCTTCCTCGCCGTGCCGATCCTCAACGAGGACCAGCCCATGGGCGTGCTCGGTGCCCACCGCATCCGCGAGCGCCACCGGCCGCTGCACCGTGACATCACGTTGTTGCGCATCATGGCCGCGCTGATTGCCCGGGTACTCAAGGTCGACGATCTGATCCGCGAGCAGACCGCCGCGCTAACCCAGGAGAACGAGTCCCTGCGCGAGGCGCTATCCAGCCAGGGCGAGTCCAACCACGGCATCCTCGGCGAGAGCCCGGCGCTTCGCCAGGCCGTGCGCCAGACCCTGCACGTCTCGCCCACCCAGGCCACCGTGCTCCTCAACGGCGAGTCCGGCACGGGCAAGGAACGGTTCGCCCGCATGGTTCACCTGACCAGCCCGCGTTGCGACGGCCCATTCATCGCCATCAACTGCGCCGCGATCCCCGATGCGCTGCTCGAATCCGAGCTGTTCGGCCACGAGAAGGGCGCGTTCACGGGGGCCGTCTCGGCCAAGAAGGGCAGCGTCGAGCTCGCCTCCGGCGGCACCCTGTTTCTCGACGAGATCGGCGACCTGGCCTTCGATCTGCAGTCCAAGCTGCTGCACGTGCTGGAGCGTCAGACCATCCACCGGGTGGGTGGCACCAAGGACGTGCCGGTCGATGTGCGCATTATCGCCGCGACGCACAAGAACCTGCAGGAGGCGGTCAACCGCGGGACATTCCGCATCGACCTGTTCTACCGGCTGAACGTGTTTCCCATCCACCTGCCGGCCCTGCGCGAGCGAGACGGGGACGTGAAACTGCTCGCGCGCCACTTCCTGCAGGTCGCCAGCCAGGAGTTCGATCGCAATGCGGTCTTCGAGACGGGCGTACTCGGCCGGCTGGCCACCTACAACTGGCCGGGCAACATCCGGCAACTGGAGAACGTGATCAAGCGGGCCGTGCTGGTCGCGCAGAACGGCTGGATCACGGTCGCGGACATCGAGCTGATCCTCACCCACGAGTCGCACGTGACCGACCACCTCGAGGCGGGCGCGGCGCCGAGTGCCGGGCGGTCGGCCGCCGATCGCGCCATGACGGAACCGACCCGGCGGGACCAGACCAGTGCCACTGGGCAGCCGTTGCGCGAGGCGGTCGGTCATGAGGTGGGTCGTCCCTATCGCTGGGTGCGCGAGGACGAGGGCGATGCGTTGCTTCAGGCGCTGCGCGAAACCGGCGGGAACAAGACGCAGGCGGCCAAAAGCCTGGGGATGACGACCCGTCAGTTCCGCTATCGCCTCGACAAGCTGGGGTTGCAGTGTCCTTAAGGAAACTCTGCACGAATCGATAGTGTCTCTGCGGGACCGCCAAGGGTCCAGATGCAAGGCGCGGTGCGCCGTGAATGGCCG
>CAYUAO010000038.1:0-13071 GCA_964442775.1 uncultured Halothiobacillus sp.
GACGACCTTGCCCTTGCCCTCGTCGCCCCACTGGGACCCGAGAACGACCACACTCTTACCCATGGTCCAATTCACCCGTTAGCTGCCAAGTTTGTGTCTGTCCGTCATCGACGGCGGCCAGTCGCGGCGCACCATCGGGAATCGAGTTCGTCGTGATCACGCGATAGCCCCCTTCACGGAGATCGCCGATCGCCCGGTCGAGGGCGGCGTCGTTGAGACGAGCCGGGGCGTAGACCGTCGACCCCGCCGGCGGCTCTTCGCCGGCCTGGTCCAGCAGGTCGCGCAGGTCGAGCGAGAAACCCAGCGCCGGACGCGAGCGGCCGAACACCTGCCCGATGTCGTCGTACCGTCCGCCACGCGCGATTTCCCGCCCCATGCGCGGCGAGTAGGCCGCGTAGACCAGCCCGGTCTGGTAGTGGTAGCCATGCAGTTCAGAGAGATCGACCAGCACCTCGCCGGAAACGCGCGCATCGATCGCCTCGGCGACGGTGGCCAGGCGATCGAGCGCTGCCTGCCCCTCGGCATCCAGCAGGTCACCCAAGCGGGCGCGCGCCTGCTCGACCGTGACCTGCCAGGGTCCGTGCAGGCCGCAGAGGGATTCGATCGCCTCGGCGAGCGAGCCCTCCAGCGACCAGTCGGCCAGCGTCCCGCGAATCTCGGGGACGGCCTTGCGCGTCAGCGCGTCGCGGAGACGGTCCTCGCGGGCCTCGTCGAGCCCGGCGGCGCGCACCAGCGCCCGGAAGATGCCGACATGCCCGAGGTCGAGTGTCATCTGCCGGCAGCCACCGACCGCCAGCGCCTCGGTCATCAGCGAGATCACCTCGACGTCCGCCTCGAGCCCGTCGCTGCCGAACAGCTCGGCCCCCACCTGCATCGGTGCGCGCGACCCGCCCAGCCCGTCGGTCTTGGCGCGGATGACGGTACCGATGTAGCACAGCCGGCGCTCATCGACCGGCGGCAGGCTGTGGGCGTCCATGCGCGCGACCTGCGGCGTCATGTCGGCCCGCACGCCCAGCTGACGACCGGACAGCCCATCGGTGACCTTGAGCGTCTCGAGATCGAGATCCTCGCCCGTGCCGACCAACAGCGTGTCGATGAACTCGACCATCGGCGGGACGACCAGGTCATACCCCCAGCGATCGAAGGTTTCGAGCATCCGGGCGCGGACGCGCTCGATGCGGCGAGCCTGCGCGGGCAGGACCTCGTCGATGCCGGCCGGCAGAATCCAGGGGGACTGATTGCTCATTGCAGTTGCAGGTAGTCGAGTGAGTCGTGAACGGTGGGCCGAGACGGACACGGCACGGGGCAAAACCCGCGTATTGTAAACGCGGCACACAAAAAACCCCAGCCCGGGCTGGGGTTGTTCTTCCGAGGGGCGGAGATTATCCCCAGACCCAGAGCGCCAGCCCGAGCAGGAGGATCACCAGCGCGATGATCCGCATGCGCGAATCGGGCGTCAGGGCGATCTGCGCGACCGCCTGCCGATAGGTCCGCGGGCTGATGAACGGCAGCAGCGCCTCGATGATCAGCACCAGGCCGAGCACCCGCAGCAGGTCATCCATCATGCCCGGCGCCCCTTACTGCGCCGGCAGCTTGTCGCCGTCGTCGTCTCCGCCGGATTCCTCGCTCGTGCCGTTCGGCGACCCGAAATAGCGGAAGAACGGGCTGTCCGGGCTGAGTACGAAGGTGTCGCTACCGCTGGCGAACGCCTTCTGGTAGGCCTGGATACTGCGGTAGAAGGCGAAGAACTCCTCGTCCTGACCGAAGGACTCGGCATAGACGCGGGCCGCCTCGGCGTCCCCCTCGCCTCGGATCTGGTCGGCCTCGCGCTCGGCCTCGGAGATGATCACCACGCGCTGGCGATCGGCATCCGAGGAGATGCGCTTGGCCTGCTCCTCACCGCGCGAGCGGATCGCCTTGGCCACCGTCGAACGCTCCTTCTCCATGCGCGAGTAGACCGACTCGCGCACTTCCTCGGGCAGTTCGATGCGCATGATGCGCACGTCGACGATTTCCAGACCCAGCCCCGAGATGTCCTCGTTGGTGGTCTCGATCACGTTGCGCATGAACAGGTCACGATCCCCGGAGACCACCTCGGCGATGGTCCGGCTGGAGATCTGGCTCTTCATGCTGTCCTTGACGATCTGGTTCAGGCGACTCTCGGCCACGGACTCGCGACCGCGCGTCGAGCGGTAGAAGTCGGCCGGATTCGTGATGCGCCACTTGATGTAGTAGTCGACGATCAGGTTCTTCTTCTCGCTGGTCAAGAACCGCTCCGGCGGGGTGGACAGCGAGAGGATGCGCGTGTCGAACAGGCGCACCGAGTTCACGAACGGCAGTTTGAAGTGCAGGCCGGGCTCGAAATCGGTCTCGACGATTTCACCCAGGCGGAACTTCACGCCCTCCTGGTATTCGGCCACCTGGAAGGTCGCGGTCGCGTACAGGAACACGATAACGACGATGATCGGCAGCAGCAGGCGCGTCACCCAGTTCATTCGGACCCCCTGGTACGCAGACCGGAACGGTTGTTGGTGGTACTACCCGGCTCGGTGCCCGACGACATGCTCGTCGAGAGCGACGGCACGGCGAGCGGCGCGCCGTCACGCAGGTTTGAATCCTGCGTGACGTTGCGCGTGGTGCCCGCTGGCAGGTTCAGGATGTTCTTGGCGTTGTCCGGATCGACCAGGATCTTGTTGCCCTTCGAGTAGATCTCGCCGAGCGTGTCGATGTAGATCCGTTCGCGGATGATCGACGGTGCGATCTTGTAGGACGCCAGCAGGGCGTCGAAGCGGGCGGCTTCACCCTCGGCCTGGTTGATGACGCGGGACTGGTAGCCCTTGGCCTGCTCGAGGATCTGAGCGGCGTCACCACGTGCGCGCGGCACGACCTGATTGGCGTAGGCCAGCGCCTCGTTGATGTAGCGCTGCTCGTCCTCGCGCGCCCGGATGGCGTCTTCGAAGGCCGGCTGGACCGGCTCGGGCGGCTGCACGTCCTGCAGGTTGACCGAACGGACGGTCAGGCCGGTCTGGTAGGACTCGAGCAGTTCCTGCATGCGCGTGCGCACGGCATCGACGATCTCGACCCGGCCGTCGGTCAGCACGTAATCCATGCGGCTCGAGCCGATGACCTCGCGGATCGCGCTCTGCATGACGTCCTGCAGCGTGGCGTTGGGGTCGCGGACGTTGAACAGGAACTCGACGGGATCGCGCACCGTGAACTGGCTGGCGAGATCGACGTCGACGATGTTCTCGTCGTTGGTCAGTACCGTCATGCTCAGTTCGCGGTCGCGATACTCGTCGACGTTGACGTTGATCACGTCCGAGATCGGGTACGGCGGATGCCAGTGCGGCCCCGGTCCGGCAGTACTGGTGTACTTGCCGAAGGTCAGCACGACGCCACGCTGGCCTTCGTCGATGATGTAGATACCGGAGATCAGCCAGCCGACAAGCACGATGCCGATGATCGCGAGGATCCCCTTGGACCCGCCGGGCGCACCCATGCCGCCGCCCTTGCCGAAGCGGTCCTTCAGACGTCCGAGGGCATCGTCGATGTTGGGCGGCTTGCCGCCCCGGCCGCGGGGATTCGACCAGGGATCCTTACCGCCACCCGGCTCGTTCCAGGCCATGGGCTTCTCCAGTGATTGCCGCCGGTGGATCCGGCGGGCATGAGTAATCGGGTGATTCAGATGCATGCGTTCCGCCCGGCGGGCGAAGAGCAGCGCCAAAGTGTAGTGGCCGTGGCCGGGCGTGGCAACCGCCACGGCCTTGCTATCAGCGCTCGGCGTCGCGCTCGGCGAGGATCAGCTCGTACGGCTCGAGGGATGGGGCCGCGGGCCCGTCGAGCACCATGTCCGCGAGCGCCGGCTCCTTTTTCAGCAGTTGCCCCCAGCGGGCCACCGGCAGGTTGATCTCCAGGTGCCAGCCGTCCTCGTCGATCACCTCGTCCTGGACGGCGCCCTCTCCCTGCAACAGCGCGTAGAGCCGGCCGTCGGCCATGGGGATGAAAAGCCGGCGCGTCACGCTGCTCGGCTCGAGCCGTTCGGCCAGCGACTCGCGCAGCTCGTCCAGGCCGAGCGATTCCTTCGCCGAGACCCACACGCGGGTCGGCAGGCCGCCGGCATCGCGGTCGACCCGCACCGCGCCGTCCTCGAGCTGGTCGATCTTGTTCATGACGGTCAGCCGCGGCATCTCGCCCGCCCCGATCTCCTCGAGGACCGCGTCGACGTCCTCGATCTGCCGGTCGCGCTCCGGCGAGGCGGCATCGACGACGTGCAGCAGGAGATCGGCCTCGAGCGTCTCCTCGAGGGTCGAGCGGAACGCGGAGACCAGCTCGTGCGGCAGGTGGCGGATGAAACCGACCGTGTCGGCGAACACCACGGTCTGCTGCGGGGTCATCTCGACGCGTCGCAGCGTCGTATCCAGCGTGGCGAACAACTGGTCGGCGGCGAAGGCCTCGGCCACGGTCAGCGCGTTGAACAGGGTCGACTTGCCCGCGTTGGTGTAACCAACCAGCGCCACGGTGGGCACGTCGGACTGCTGGCGCCCCTTGCGTCCCTCGGCGCGCTGCCGGCGGACCCGGGCGATGCGCTCCTTGAGCTGCTTGATGCGACCACCCAGCAGCCGACGGTCCATCTCGAGCTGGGTCTCGCCGGGCCCGCGCAGGCCGATCGAACCGCCACGCTGGCGCTCGAGGTGCGTCCAGCCACGCACCAGCCGGGTCGAGAGGTGATTGAGCTGGGCGAGCTCGACCTGCAGCTTGCCCTCGTGCGAGCGCGCGCGCTGGGCGAAGATGTCGAGGATCAGACCGGTGCGATCCAGCACGCGGCACTTGACCAGCCTTTCGAGGTTGCGCTCCTGCGACGGCGAGAGCTGGGCATTGACGATCACCAGCTCCGCGTCATGGGCGGCGACCATCTCGGCCAGTTCCTCGGCCTTGCCCTTGCCGATGAACAGGCGCGGGTCCGGCGTCTGGCGCTTGACCTCGCTCTCGGCAAGGATCTCCGCGCCGGCCGACCGGGCCAGTTCGCGGAACTCGGCCAGGTCCTCGTTGGAATCCACCGCCCGCTGCTCGACGTGCAGCAACACGGCCCGTTCACCGCCCTGGTGGCGCTCGAAGAACTCCATCGGGGTTATTCGTCGCCCCCTTCACTCTTGGGTTCGGGATCGATGTTCACGGGCCGGGTCGGCACGATCGTGCTGATCGCGTGCTTGTAGACCAGCTGAGACACGTTGTTCTTGAGCAGCACGACGAAGTTGTCGAACGAGTCAATCTGCCCCTGCAGCTTGATACCGTTGCGCAGGTAGATCGAGACCGGGATGTGCTCGCGGCGCAAAGTGTTTAGAAACGGTTCTTGCAGTGACTGGCTTTTGGCCATGGTGATTCCTCTTGTTGGTTATCCGGCCTCGCGAGCCGGTCGGCCGTTCTCGGCGGCCTGGGCCTATGAACACGACCACCGCGACGAGCGGGCAATGGCCGGAACGATGGGGACGCCTGTGGGCAATTCAATCTCCCGGGAGTGTAGGGGAACCGACCGCCATCGGCAGGCCGTTCGATCATTGCCCGGATCGGCGCCTCACGATGTATTCAAGATGCCGCCGCGTCGATAAAGTTCATTATGCGTGATTCGATCCGCTCGGCCGCTTCGGCGTCCATCGCCTCCCATTGCCTCGAGGAGCGCAACCAGGTGCGCTGACGCTTGGCCAGTTGCCGCGTGGCGGTGATCGCCCGCTCGCGCATGGTGTCGACACCCCATTCGCCCGCCAGATGCGCCCAGGCCTGGCGATAGCCTACCGCGCGCATCGACGGCATCCCGGGATGCAGATCCCCCCGATCGTAGAGGGCCTCGACCTCGGCGAGAAATCCGGCCTCGAGCATGGCGTCGAAGCGCTCGGCCACCGCCCGGCGGGTGTGCGCAGTACTCGGCGGCCAGAGCGCCACCGCGAGCAGCGACTTCCCCGCCAGCGGCGAGACCGGCGGGTGCTCGGCCTGCCAGTCGCTCAGGCTCTTGCCGGTGGCGCGAAAGACCTCCAGCGCGCGACCGATGCGCTGCGGATCGGTGGCGTGGATGCGGGCGGCGGCCGCCGGATCGACCTGGGCCAATTGACGGTGCATGGCCGGCCAGCCGATCGCCTCGGCCTCGGCCTGCACCGCCTCGCGGATGGCCGGGTCGGTCGGCGGCAGGCGCGAGAGCCCCTCCAGCAACGCCTGGAAATACATCATGGTGCCACCCACCAGCAGTGGCACCCGTCCGCGTGCCCGGGCGGCCGCGATCGCGTCCAAGACATCCCGACAGAACTGCTCGACGCTGTAGGTCTCGGCCGGGTCGCGGATGTCCACCAGGGCGTGCGGGTAACGTGCCAGCAGTTCGGGCGACGGCTTGGCCGTGCCGATGTCCATGCCGCGGTAGATCATCACCGAGTCGACCGAGATGATCGACATCGGCAGGCGGTCGGCCAGGCGCATGGCCAGCGCGGTCTTGCCCGAGGCGGTGGGTCCGGCGATGGCCACGATCGGCAGGGCGTCCGAGGCCACGGTCACTGTCCCCGCATGAACCAGCGATCGAGATCATCGATCGTCAGCCGGCGCCAGGTGGGCCGGCCATGGTTGCACTGGTCCGAGCGCTCGGTGCGCTCCATGTCGCGCAGCAGGGCATTCATCTCGGCCACCGTCAGGCGGCGATTCGCCCGCACCGAGCCGTGACAGGCCATCGTCGAGAGGATCTCGTCGATGCGATCGTCGACGACCGCGCGCGGCACGTCGTCGCCGGCCAGCGGCACACGCTGCATCTCGGCGAGCATTTCGCGGGCCAATGTCTCGATGTCCGCCTCGCGGAGCATCGACGGCACCTCGCGCACCCGCACGCGTTCCGGCCCGATCCGGTCGAGCACCACCCCGGCGGCGGCGAAGGCCTCCCGCCAGGTCTCGAAGGCCTCGGCCTCGACGAGCGAGACGGCAATGTCCACCGGCAGCAAAAGCGGCGCGGCCGTAAGCCCCCGCTCGCGCCAGTTGTGCTTGAGGCGTTCGTAGGTGACCCGTTCGGCCGCGGCGTGGGCATCCACGATCACCAGCCCGTCGCGGTTGCGGGCGAGGATGTAGATCTCGCCCAGGTGGGCGATGGCATACCCCAGTGGGGGGATTTCGGCATCCTCGGGCAACGGCTCGGCGACTCGGCCGCTCTCGCCCTCACCGGCCCGACCTTGTTCGAGCAGGGAGAAGTAGCCCTGCGCCGAACGGCCGCCAGTCGCAAGGGACGGCCCGGCGACGGGACGCGACGAGCCGCCGGCAAGCGGCATGGCGGCCGCCATCGCCTCGCCCGGTTCGGGGTCGGCAACACCCGACGAGACGGCGCCGCCCGGTGTGGCAAGCGCCCGATGCACGGACTGGAACAGGAAATCGTGCACGCCCCGGGCGTCGCGAAAGCGCACCTCCGCCTTGGTGGGATGTACGTTGACGTCGACGCTGGCCGGATCGAGGCGCAGCGAAAGCACGTAGGCCGGGTGACGGCCATGGTGCAGCACATCGCTGTAGGCACGACGGATGGCATGGGCGACCAACCGGTCGCGCACCACCCGACCGTTGACGAAGAACAGCTGCTGATCGGTCGACGCGCGGGCGTACTGGGGACTGGCGACCAGCCCTTGCAGGGCAAACCCCGAGGCCGCGGCATCGATCTCGCGCGCCTCGTCGAGAAAACCGCGCCCGAGCACCGCGGCGATGCGCTGCTCGATCGACTCGAGGTCGACCGCCGGCAGGTCGAGCACCACCCGGTCGTTGTGACTCAGGCGAAAGGCGACTTCGGGATTGGCGAGCGCGAGCTTGCGCAACAGCTGGTCGACGTGGCCGAACTCGGTGCGTTCGGTGCGCAGGAACTTGCGCCGCGCGGGCACGTTGAAGAAGAGATCGCGCACGTCGACCAGCGTGCCGGGCTTCGCCGGCGTGGGACGGGGCTCGTCGATCACGCCCGGAGCCAGCTCCCAGCCGTGATCATGCCCGGCCGTGCGCGAGACCAGCCGCAGGCGGGCGATCGACTGGATGCTGGCGAGCGCCTCGCCGCGAAAGCCGAAGCTGGCCACCGCCTCGAGGTCGTCGAGATCGCGGATCTTGGACGTGGCGTGCGGCGCGATGGCCAGGGGGAGTTGCTCGGGCGTCATGCCGTGGCCGTTGTCGCGCACGCAGAGTTGCTTGACCCCGCCGGCGACGACATCCACCTCGATCCGGTCGGCGCCGGCATCGAGGGCGTTCTCTACCAGCTCCTTGATCACGCTGGCCGGTCGCTCGACCACCTCGCCGGCGGCGATCTGGTTGACCAGCGATTGCGGCAGTTGACGGATCTCGGCCATGGGGCTCCGGGCAAAACCGCCATTGTCGCCCCGCTGCTCCCGTCGAGACAAGACGCGGAGCGTGCCCGGCTCAGAGCATGGCGTAGCGGGTGCCCTGCGGGGCGTGCGCCGTGTAGTAGCTGTTCACGCCCTCGAGGATCGACTGGGCGACCTCACGCTGGTAGCTCGCGGTGCGCAGCCGTTTCTCTTCCTCGGGATTGCTGATGAAGGCGCTCTCGACCAGGATCGAGGGAATGTCCGGCGACTTGAGCACGGCGAACCCCGCCTGCTGCACGTCACTCTTGTGCAGCCGGGCGACGTTGCCGATCCGGCTCAGCACGCGATCGGCGAAGTCGAGGCTGGATTCCAGCGTCTTGGTTTGCGCCAGGTCGAGCAATACCGAGGCGACGTCCTCGTCGTGCCCGGAAAGCGACGCCCCGCCGACGAAATCGGCGCTGTTCTCCTTCGCGGCCAGCCAGCGGGCCGCCTCGGAACTCGCGCCGTTCTGGCTCAGGCAATAAACCGATGCCCCCTTGGCCGAAGCCAGCCGGAACGCGTCGGCGTGCACGGAGATGAACAGGTCGGCCTCGTGGCGGCGAGCGATCTCTGTGCGCTGGCGCAACGGGATGAAACGGTCGCCGTCGCGGGTCATCACCGGGGTGAGGCCGGGCGTGGCGGCGATCAGGTCACGCAACTGCAGACCGATGTTGAGCACGATGTCCTTCTCGCGCGTGCCGCCACGTCCGATCGCGCCGGGATCCTTGCCCCCGTGACCCGGGTCGATCGCCACCACCAGGTCGCGGAAGGATCCGGACCCGGAGTGCGCCGCCGACTCCTGGCGCGGCACGTCGGGGCGGTCGGCGATCACGGTCTCCTTGCCCCCGCCGTGCGGCAGGTCGATCACCAGGCGGTGCGACCCGCCACCGGTTGGCGGCAGGATGAGGACTTGCGGGCGCGCCCGCTTCTTGAGGTCGAACACCAGTCGCAGATCGCTTCCGTTGCGCACGCCCACGCGCAGCCCCTTGACCACCGGCGAATCCGGTGTCGCCGGCAGGGAGACGTCTTTCAGGCGCGTCGAGTGGATATCGATCACCGCACGCGCCGGGTCGTCGAGCAGCAGCGTGTCGAAATCGACCGGCTCGGAAATGGCGAAGACGTAGCGGGTAAAGCCGTCGTGGCGGCCCGCCTCGACGCGGGAGACGTCGACGGCCCGACCGGCCAGCGCCGGGCCGGCCAGGGGAAGGCCGAAGGCCGCCGCCCCGGTGCCGAGCGCCATGCGCAGAAAACGGCGGCGGTCGGCAGCAAGCATGGCCAGCGCGTTACGGGCAGATTGGGATGAGTCGTTCATGTTCCACCTCTGGCAACACAGCCCCAAGATCGTGTCATGCGACACGGCAACTACAGTGTGCGACAAAATGGATTTTTTTCAACGATTGCAAGAAGATACAGCACACTTCTTGACTCGACACGAGGAGACGAATTACCAAATGTCGCGGCTTGACCAGGGGAAAGACACAACATGATGTGGTTTTCGTCGCGTTGAAAAAACGCCACAGGGCAGGAACGCCGACCTCAGTCCTCGGCAAGCCGTGCCAGCCATGCCGCGCCGGGCGGCGTGGCCGCCCGAAACTCGAGGTCGCGGTGATCGGGATGCTCGCCTCCCGAGAGGAACAGTTCAAGGTCCGCGTCCAGCTCGCCGTGCGCCTGGCTGAGCCACTCCACCAGGAACAGGGCCCTGTCGGCGTCGTCGCGCACCCCCAGGTAGTCGAGCTCCTCCGGATCGGCCAGCCGGTACAGATCAAGATGCAGCACGCGGCCGGGACCACCCGGCGGAGCCGTCACGTCGTAGGGCTCGACGAGTGTGTAGGTGGGGCTGCGAATGGTGCCGGTCACGCCCAGCGAGCGCAGGAACGCCCGCGCGAAAGTCGACTTACCCGCCCCCAGCTCGCCACGCAACGACAGCAGACCGGTGGCCGGGGCGACACCGGCCAGGCGCGCGGCGAGCGACTCGACCTCCGCCTGGCCGAGCTCGCGATAGCAACGTTCGGTTTCAGTGCCCGTCATCGTCCGGTCCCGGCGGGAGCGCGTCGCTGGACGGGGACCACCGGCGCCAGCCCGTACCCACCGGGTACACCCGACCGTTGAGCCGAGCGCGGATCGCCCCGAAGAGGTCACTGGCCGCCATGCCCCATTGGCCGTGCGCCTCGGCCTCGATCTCGCCGGCCTCGGCGTGCAGGCAGACCCCGAGCTCCATGGCCGGGAACCGGGGCAATCCCATGCCCAGCAGGGCCCCGAGCAGGCCGGCCAGCACGTCGCCCGTGCCGGCCGTGGCCAAGGCAGGGCTCCCCCGCTGGCAGACCGCCAGGCGATCGCCATCGACCAGCACGCTCCCGGCCCCCTTGAGCACCACGCCGCAACCGAGCCGGTCGGCCAGCCGACGCGCCGTATCGAGGCGGTCGGCGTTGATCGCCGCGATATCGCATTCGAGCAGCATGGCGGCCTCACCCGGGTGAGGGGTGATCACCGCTGCGCGCCCGCGCAACGAGTTCGGCCCCAGCAGACGCAGGGCGTCGGCATCCAGCACGAATGGCAACGGGCAGTCCCGCAGGGCACGCCAGACCGTCATTGCCCAGGCATCCTGCCCCAGCCCCGGCCCGACCACCACGCTCGTCGCCTGGGCCGCGAGACGCAACACGTCGTGCGTGCTCTCGACCCCGTGGACGATCAGCTCGGGTCGACCGACATTGAGCGTGGCGGCGTGGTCGGGATGGGTGGCGACGATCACCTTGCCGGCCCCGGCGCGTACGGCGGCCTCGCCGGCGAGGCGGGCCGCACCGGGCATGCCGCGGTTGCCGGCAGCGACCAGGACGGTGCCGAAACGGCCCTTGTGGCCATCGGCCGCCCGCGGGGCGAAATAGGCACCGCCTTGCAGCAACTCGAGCGAGTTGTCATTCCCTGATTCGGGCGGGTAACCGAGATCGGCCAGCAGCCGCTCGCCACAGGCCGCCACCGCCGGGCCGGTGGTCAGCCCTCGCTTGATGCCGAGGAAGGTGACGGTGCAATCGGCGGCGAGAGTCAGCGGATCGACCGCGCCACGGTCCGCGTCGACGCCCGACGGCAGGTCGACGCCCAGCATGCCCGGGCGCTCGGGACGCGCGTCGATCAATCCCGCCACGCGTTCGAGGAAGCGGGCCGCCTCCCCCTCGATAGCCCGGTCGAGACCGATGCCGAACAGGGCGTCGACCACCACGTCGGCAGCCGCGAGCGTCCGCTCGATCGCGGCCGACTCGGTCTGGACCTCGATAGCCGGCGCGGCCGCCAACAGCGCCGACCAGGCATGCGCGGCACTGCCATGAAAATTCGGTTGTCGCCAGCCCAGCAGATCGACCCCCAGCCCGGCCCGATGCGCCAATCGGGCGATCACCAGCCCGTCGCCGCCGTTCTGCCCCGGCCCGACCAGCACGACCAGCCGTCTGGCGGACGGCCAGCGCTCGCGCAGGGCCGCGAACGCCGCCTCGCCGGCGCGCTCCATCAACCCGTAAGCATCCACCCCGTTGGCGAACAGGGACTGCTCGTGCGCCTGGATGGCCGCCACCGACCAAGCGCGGTTCAGGCTGCGATCGACCGGTGTACGAATCGGGCGTGCGACGGCGGCCGACATCGAATCAGCCCAGAATGTCCGGGCGCGGCAGGAAGCCCAGCGCGTCGAAGGCCCGCTGCAGGGTCGGCCGGGCACGCTCGGCGGCACGCTCGGCGCCCTTGGCAAGGACCGCGTCCAGCCCCGCCTCGTCGGCACGGATCTCGCGGTAGCGGGCCACGATCGGCTCGAGGTGGGCGATCACCGCCTCGCCGGTCTCGACCTTGAGCTTGCCGTAACCCTCGCCGGCCAAACGACTCTCGATCGACTCGATCGACTCGTCGCCGAAGATCGACAGGAGCGTCATCAGGTTCGAGACCCCGGGCTTGTTCTCCGGGTCGAAGCGGATCTCCGTGTCCGAGTCGGTGACCGCCTTCTTGAACTTCTTGAGGATCTTCTTCGGCTCGTCGAGGAGTGCCACGTAGCTGGCCTCGCTGGGGTCGGACTTCGACATCTTCGAGGTCGGGTCCTGCAACGACATGATGCGCGCACCGGCCTGGGGGATGAACGGCTCGGGGACGGTGAAGATGTCGCCGTAGAGCTTGTTGAAGCGCATGGCGAGATCGCGGGTGAGCTCGAGGTGCTGCTTCTGGTCGGCGCCGACCGGCACGTGCGTGGCCTGGTAGAGCAGGATGTCGGCGGCCATCAGCACGGGGTAGTCGAACAGCCCGGCGTTGATGTTGGCTTGGTGGCGCTGCGACTTGTCCTTGAACTGGGTCATGCGCTCGAGCTCGCCCATGTAGGTGTAGCAGTTGAGCACCCAGCCCAGTTCGGCGTGCGCGGGGACGTGCGACTGGACGAACAGCGTGCTCTTGTCCGGGTCCAGCCCGCAGGCCAGATACAGGGCGAGGAAGTCGTAGCAGCGCGAGCGGAACTCGGCCGGGTCCTGGCGCACGGTGATCGCGTGCAGGTCGACCAGCATGAACAGCGCGTCGTGCGTGTCCTGCATGTTGACCCAGTTGCGGATCGCGCCGACGTAGTGACTGATGAGCAGCTGGCCGGAGGGCTGGATGCCGGAGAGCACCACCGGCGGCTTTTCTGGACTTGGCATAGGCTTGTCGTTGGCTGTCATGCGTTGGGTTGCGGGTCGATCCATGAACACGGCGCCGCCGTGCG
>CAYUAO010000038.1:13171-15235 GCA_964442775.1 uncultured Halothiobacillus sp.
TGCGTACCGGCAAGTTCCGCGAAAGCGATCTCGAGCTCGGGATTCGTCCGACGGCGGTGATCGATGGCATCGCCGGGTTGCCGGCATGGTGGGAGCGACATGCGCACGACGCCGGCGGCTCTCGGCACGACCGGAGCTGACATCGACGGCCGGCGAGCGGGCGACCAGCCTGGGAGATGCCACGACCGACGCTGCCCTACTCCCCTTCCACCGCGCGGCGCACGGCCTCGATGCACGGACCCATCTGCTTGCAGTGAATGGCCTGCAGCCCCTCGTCCCGGGCGCGCGCGACGTGTCCCTCGCTGTCGTCGACGAACAGGGTCTCGGCGGGACGACAGCCCAGCTCGCCGATCACGTCGCGGAAGATACTCGGGTCGCGCTTGCCCTTGCCGAGGTGGTAGCTGTTGAACACGCGATCGAAATGCCGGTAGATGTCGTCGCGCCGATCGAGCTCGTCGAGCCAGTGGGTCTGGTCGGACAGGATGGCCACGGTGATCCCTTGCACCCGCAACTCGTCGACCAGCGCCAGCATCTCCGGCCGGACGACGAAGCCGCGCATCACCTCGGCACGAAAGGCGTCGAACGACTCCGGGAAGGGCATTTTCTCCTGCAGGAGGCGCCAGAAATCCGCTTCCCCGCCCCGGCCGAGCACGAAGCCGGATTCGTAGACCGCGTCCATGGCATGCCGGGGCAGCGCCTCCGGATCCAGCCCGTGTCGGCGCGCCGCGGCCGTCAGCGCCCGACGAAAGCCCTCCTCGGCGATCACGCCGCCGAAATCGAGCAGCACGCAACGGATTTGCGCATTTTCCATGGCTCGGTTCGTCCTCCGGCCCCCTTTTCACTGACATCCATCCGCCGTCGGCGGCTACACTCGAAAATATCATGAGCACCCGCCAGCGCATCTTCTCGACCTCTCCATCCCCCTGCCGGGAGCAGCGGGCATGACGCTCGACCAGTGGATGGTCTTCGCCATCCTGGCCGTCACGCTGGCCCTGTTCGCCTGGGGCCGCTGGCGCTACGACATCGTCTCGCTGCTCGCCCTGCTGGCCGCAGCCGCCGCGGGGCTCGTGCCCACCGAGGAGATGTTCGCCGGGCTGGGGCACCCCGCCGTGGTCACCGTGGCCGCCGTGCTGGTCGTCAGCCGCGGGTTGCTGAATGCCGGGGTGGTCGACACGCTGGCCCGCTCGCTCACCCGGGTGGGCGATCGCCCCTGGCTGCAGGTGACCGCCCTGACCGGCGTGGTGGCCTTCGCCTCGGCATTCATCAACAACGTCGGCGCCCTGGCGCTGTTCATGCCGGTCGCCGTCTGGATGGCCCACCACGGCGGGCGTTCCCCGTCGTTCCTCCTGATGCCGCTGGCCTTCGGTTCGCTGCTCGGCGGCACGCTGACCATGATCGGCACGCCACCGAACATCATCATCGCCAGCTACCGCGCAGAGGAGACCGGCAGCGCATTCGCCATGTTCGACTTCCTGCCCGTGGGGCTGGCGGTCACCCTCGTGGGCCTTGCCTTCATTGCCCTGGCCGGATGGCGCCTGACGCCACAGCGCCGCCGTCCGGACGACAAGGGCGAACTCTTCGAGATCGCTTCCTATCTCACCGAACTGCGTGTGCCCGAAGACGGCAAGTTCACCGGGCGATCGCTCCACGACCTGCTCGCCGCGGTGCGCGAGGACGGGGAGGTGCTGGTCGTCGGCCTGGTGCGCGAAGGGAAGCGCAAGGAAGTGCCCTCCGGCTACGAGGTCCTGCGAACGGACGACATCCTGCTGGTCGAGGCGGACTCCGACAGCCTCAAGACGCTGATCGACGTCACCGGCCTGGAACTGCCCAGGAGCGACGAGGCGGAGAAAGACGACGATGGGGGCGACCAAGGTGACCCGGACGACTCGGAGTCCGAAAAGCCGGACCGCTCCGAGCTGACCCTGGTGGAAGCGATCATCACTCCCGGCTCGATGCTCGCCGGCAACACGGCGGCACGGCTCGACCTGCGCGAACGCCACAGCGTCAATATCCTCGCGGTGGCCCGGCAAGGCAAGCGGCTGCGCGAACGAATCGGCCGCATCC
>CAYUAO010000039.1:0-14771 GCA_964442775.1 uncultured Halothiobacillus sp.
AGTCGATGTCGAAGTCCGGCATCGAGACGCGCTCGGGGTTGAGGAACCGCTCGAACAGCAGGTCGTAGGCCATCGGGTCGATGTCGGTGATCAGCAAGGCCCAGGCGACGATCGAGCCCGCGCCCGAGCCCCGCCCCGGCCCGACGGGTATGTCCTGGCGCTTGGCCCACTGGATGAAGTCCGCGACGATCAGGAAGTAACCGGGGAAGCCCATCTGGATAATGACGTCCAGCTCGCGCTCGAGCCGTTCGCGGTAGGTCTGGTGGTCTTCTTCCGGCACCCGTTTCAGCCGCTCTTCCAGCCCCTGCGCGGAGAGCTCGCGCAGGTAGTCGGATTCCGACTGGCCCGCGGGGGTCGGGAAGTTGGGCAGGAAGTTCTCACCCAGCTTGAGGGTGACGTTGCAGCGCTCGGCGATGGCGAGGCTGTTGTCGATCGCCTCGGGGATATCACTGAACAGCTCGCGCATCTCGGCGGCGGTGCGCAGGTACTGGCGGTCGGAGTAGTCGCGCGGGCGGCGCGGGTCCTCGAGTGTCCGGCCCTGGTTGATGCAGACCCGCACCTCGTGGGCATCGAAGTCCGATTGGTCGAGAAAGCGCACGTCGTTGCTGGCGACCACCGGCAGATCCTTCGCGATGGCGAGATTCACCGCCGACTCGATGAACGCGCCCTCGTTGACGCGGTTGGTGCGCGTCAGTTCCAGGTACAGCCGGTCGGGGAAGCGCGCGGTCCAGAAGGCGAGCGCCTCGTCGACCACGTGGTCCAGCCCGTGGACCAGACCGCGGCCGAGGTCGCTGTCGACGCCGATCAGGGCAATCAACCCGTCGCACTTCTCGGGGGTAAGCCAATCCCGGTTCAGGCACGGACGGTCGTCGTGCTGGCCCTCGCAGTAGGCCTGCGAGAGCAGTTCGGTCAGATGCAGGAAGCCGGTGTCGTTCTGCGCGAGCAGCACCACGCGCGACGGCGGGGTCTGTGCGTTCTCGTAGACGAAGCAGTCCGCGCCGAAGATCGGCTTGATGCCCGCGCCCAGCGCGGCCTTGTAGAACTTCACCATCGCGAACAGGTTGCCCTGGTCGGTCAAGGCGATGGCGGGCATGCCGCGCTCCTTGGCATGCTTGACGGCGTCCTTGACGCGCAGGGTGCCGTCGATCAGCGAGTACTCGCTGTGTACGTGCAGGTGGACGAAGCTCATGCGAAAAGCCCCTCCCCACCGTGGGCGCGAGCCTGGCTCGCGGAGGCGGCGGCAACTGCCGTGCCGGCCGGAGTCTGCCGGCACGCGAAAACCGGGACCCGCGCCGCCGGCGCGGTTCGCTTGCGGGGCAAGCTCGCACGAAACATCGCCGCTGCCGTAGGAGCGGCTTTAGCCGCGATATCCGCCGATGCCACCGCCAGATCATCGCGCCTGAAGGCGCTCCTACGGTGATGGACGGCAGGATCGGCTCGACGACGCGCCGTGCGAAAACCGCTCATTTGCCCTCCAGCATGGCCAGCGTCTCGGCTTCCATGTCCTTGAGATCCTGCATCTCGCCGTCGGTGAAGCCGGCGGCCTTGCGGCCGAACTCGTCGTAGGGGCCGCGGATGCGCCCGCTCATGTACTGCTGCAACAGCTCGCGGAAGGTGGTGCGCGGGTCGACATCGCGCTGCTCGCAGGCGTAGCGGAACCAGCGCGTACCGATGTGGACGTGCTCTATTTCCTCGGTGTAGATGACGTCGAGGATGTCGATCAGCGGCTGGTCGTCGTACTGGGCGAGCTTGCGCTGGATGCCGGGGGTAACATCCAGCCCGCGAGCCTCGAGCACGCGCGGGATCAGCGCCATGCGCACCAGCACGTCATGCTCGGTGCCGTGCACGGTCTCCCAGAGGCTGGCGTGCGCCGGGAACGCACCGTACTCGTAGCCGCGCTCGCGCAGATACGTATCCAGCAGCTCGAAGTGCTTGGCTTCGTCGCGGGCCACCGACAGCCAGTCGCGGTAGAAGCCCGCCGGCATGTCGTCGAAGCGGTAGCAGGCGTCCAGGCCGATGTTCATGGCGTTGAACTCGATGTGCGCGAAGGAATGCGCCATCGAGGCGCGACCCTCGGGGGTGGCCGGACCGCGTTTGGGCACGTCGCGCGGGGCGACCAGCTCGGGGCGCGCGGGCCGTCCCGGGTCCGGCACCGGCTCGACCGAGGACGGGGGCAGCGGCACCTCGGCATCCGGCATCGCCATCGCCTCTTTGTAGAGCGCGCGCACGGCATCGGCCTTGGTCGCGGGGTCGTCGTCGCGCAGGGCCCGGCCGGCGCGCTCGCGGAGCGTGTCCGTCATACCTGCCCTCCCCGCTTGCCGGCCTTCTTTTTGGCCCGCTGCGCAAGAAAGGCGCGCAGGTCGTCCTCGAGCTCACGGTAGCGGGCGATCGCCGCACGACCGGCCTCGGTGACCGTGGCGTGCCCGCCGCCGGCACCGCCCACCTCCTTCGCCACGTAGGGCTCGTCCTCGAGCTGGTTGACCTCCTGGATCAGCGACCAGGCGCGCTTGTAGCTCATGCCCAGCGTGCGGGCGGCGTGGCTGATCGAACCGACCTCGTCGATCGCCTCCATCAGCCGCACCTTGCCCACCCCGAGGTAGTGTTCGCCGGCCTCGTCGATCAGCCAAAGCCGGGCGTGGATCCCCGGGGCGTAGGCCTGCCCGGGAAGGCGATTCTGGCGGGATTTCTTGGGCATGCGCGATCGATCCGTGACGGGGCGGGTGGGCGAGAACGAATGCGCTCCATGATACCCGAGCGGGTCGGCCGGGTGGCAAGGGAAGCCCGATGAATTCGAGCCCATCCGAAGCCGGGCGCAGTCTGGCCGGGACGGCCGCTGACGCGGCTCGCTACCTCGCCGACAAATACCGTAGGAGCGCCTTCAGGCGCGAAATCCGATCGCAGGCAACGTGGGCCATCGCGGCTAAAGCCGCTCCTACGGACGGCCCCGTTCAACCGCGGCGGGTATCGAGCGCGTCGCGGGTGGCCTCGCCGACGAAGATCAGGAGCACAAGCGTGCCGACCAGCACGAAGAAGGTCGAGACCGACAGCCACCAGGCGTCGATGTTCGACTTGCCCTGCGAGAGCAGCTCGCCCAGCGAGGGCGTCGATGGCGGCACGCCCAGGCCGAGGAAGTCGAGGCTGGTCAGCGCCAGCACCGCCCCGGAGATGCGAAACGGCAGGAAGGTGATCACCGGGGTCATGGCGTTGGGCATCAGGTGGCGGAACATCAGCCGCGGCCCCGACACCCCCAGCGCGCGGGCGGCACGCACGTAATCGAGGTTGCGGCCCTTGAGGAATTCGGCGCGCACATAGTCCGACAGCCCCATCCAGCCGAACAGGGCCAACAGGGCAAGCAGCAGCCCGATCGACGGCTCGAAAATCGAGGCGAAGATGATCAGCAGGTACAGCTCCGGCAGCGCCGCCCAGACCTCGATAAAGCGCTGGAAGACGAGATCGGTCTTGCCGCCGAGGTAGCCCTGCACGGCCCCGGCCAGCACGCCGATCGCCGTGCCGATCACCGTCAGGGCCAGGGCGAACAGCACCGAGATGCGAAAGCCGTAGATCAGCCGTGCGGCGACGTCGCGGCCGCGGTCGTCGGTGCCCAGCAGGTGCCGGCTGTTGGGCGCGGCCGGGTTGGGCTCCTGGTTGTAGTAGTCGATGGTGTCGAAGGAGAACGGGATCGGCGCTCGGATCACCCAGCCGTCGCGCTCGATCAGGTCGATCACGTGCGGATCGGTGTAGTCGGCCGACGAGGCGAAATCCCCGCCGAAGCGCGTCTCGGGATAGTCGTTCCACAGCGGGAACAGGATCTCGCCCTGGTGCTTGACCAGCAGCGGCCGATCGTTGGCGATCAGCTCCGCGCCGAGGCTGAGGATGAACAGCGCCAGGAACACCCACAGGCTGATCCAGCCGCGCCGATGGCGACGGAAGCGCTTCCAGGCACGGGCCGCCGTGGAGACCTGCCCCTCGGCACCACTGCCCTTGGCGACGGCGGATTCGGCTCCGGCATCGACGATCGACATCAAGGAGCCTCTTTATGGACAGTGACACCGCTCTGCGCGGCTTGAGACAACCAATTCCGCGATGCCAACGAAACACGCGCCCACCAGCGCGATAACGACATGGCGGCTGACCGAGCCACGCCGCGCCCTTCGGGCCCAGTCGAGACGCCCGCCCCCGGCGTTGCGATGCCTTGACGTGCCCACCGGCACGCCGGCGTCATCGCGCCTTGGTGGCGAACGTCTCGACAGGTCAGAGCAGCATCACGATTCATGCAGAGGCTCCTATCGCACGGCTTCGAAGTGGATACGCGGATCGACCCAGACGTAGACCAGGTCGGAGAGCAGCTTGCCGAACAGCCCGATCAGGCTGAAGACGTAGAGCGTGCCGAGCACCACGGGATAGTCGCGTTGGAGCACGGCGTTGTAGGACAAGAGCCCCAGCCCGTCGAGCGAGAAGATGGTCTCGATCAGGAGGCTGCCGGTGAAGAACGCGCCGATGAACGCCGCCGGGAAGCCGGTGACGATCGGGATCAGCGCGTTGCGGAAGACATGGCGGTAGAGCACCGTACGCTCGGCCAGGCCCTTGGCACGCGCGGTAAGCACGTACTGTTTCCTGATCTCCTCGAGAAAGCTGTTCTTGGTCAGCATGGTCATCACGGCGAAGTTGCCCACCACCATCGCGGTAATCGGCAGCACCAGGTGCCAGAGATAGTCCAGTATTTTCCCCATCAGCGAGAGCTGCTCGAAGTTGTCCGAGGTCAGCCCGCGCAGCGGGAACCACTGCACGAAACTGCCGCCGCCGAACAGCACCAGCAGCACCAGGCCCAGCACGAAGCCGGGGATGGCGTAGCCGACCAGGATGACCGTCGAGGTGATCGAGTCGAAGCGCGAGCCGTCACGGACCGCCTTGGCCACCCCCAGCGGGATGGAGACCAGGTAGGTGAGCAGGAAGGTCCAGACCCCGAGGCTGATGGAGACCGGCAACTTCTCGACGATCAGTTCGCCCACGGAACGCTGGTAGAAGTACGACTCGCCCAGGTCGAAGGTCAGGTAGTTGCCGAGCATCTCGGCGAAGCGTTTCCAGGCCGGCTCGTCGAAGCCGTAGAACTCGCGGAACTGCTCGATCTGCTCCTCGTCCAGCCCCTGCTCGCCGCGGTAGACCCCCTGGGTGAACCCGCCGCCGGATTCCGCGCCACCACCGTCGGCGGCGCCCTTCAACTGCATCATCAATTGTTCGACCGGGCCGCCGGGGACGAACTGGATCACGGCGAACGAGATCAGCAGGATGCCGAACAGCGTCGGAATCATCAGCGCGAGACGCTTGGCGATATATACGCCCATCTAGTCGCCTCCGCCCCGGCCGTCGGGTTCGCGGTTCGTGCTTTCGGGGATGCGCGAGACCGGCGCCTCGTCGTCGCAGTTCTCGACGCAGACCACGCGGCGTTCCACCTGCCCGCCACAGCCGATGTAACACTGGTCGAAGGCCGTCTGGCAACCGCAGTCGACATTGCACTCGCGGTCGATCACCTGGGCGCGGATCGCCTCGCGACCGGGCGCCTCCGGCGGTACCGGCGGATCGTCGTGGTAGTAGCGGTCGGTCAACCAGAACG
This sequence comes from uncultured Halothiobacillus sp., assembly GCA_964442775.1. Classification (GTDB taxonomy): domain Bacteria; phylum Pseudomonadota; class Gammaproteobacteria; order Halothiobacillales; family Halothiobacillaceae; genus Guyparkeria. The sequence continues at coordinate 5,612 of CAYUAO010000039.1, forward strand.
AGGAGGAATAGCCGTAGTAGAACGGATCGCGGTACAGCCCGAACGACATGACCCGGTCGAGCTGGTAGTACCGGCGCTCGCGCATGTAGGCGCGCCGCTCGGCCTCGTACTGGCGCAGGGCCTGTTCGAAGGCGGCGTCCACCTCGGGCTCAATGCCGGCGATGCAGCTCTGCCGGCGCGACTGGCAATCGGCCTGGCAGGCCTGCATGTCGGTGTGGCAACCGCGCAGGCAAGCCTGGCCGGCCTCGCTCGAGGGCGGCAGGTAGCGCACTTCCGTGGCGTAGCGTGGCGAGGCACAGCCGGCCAGCACGACGACGGCCGCCAGCACCAGCAGGGGCAACAGCCGGGAGGCCAGACGCGCGCCACCGCAAACGGAGGAGCCGCTGCATCTGACCGGCGGAACGGTTGCTTTCATGACGGGTTTCCTCCGGTCGGGCTGCTCACGTCGTCGACCACCGGCCCCGGCTGGGGTTCGGCATGCGTCTCCCACCAGGTCTGCATCACCCATTCCGCGCCGCTGAAATAGCGCGGCAGCGGGTCGTCGTGGTAACCGAAGCGGTTCCACCAGGCCAGCCGGTGCGAGCCGATGTACCAGTTGGGCACCAGGTACTCCTGCCACATCAGCACCCGGTCGAGCGCCCGACAGGCGGTGACCAGCGCGTCGCGGTCCTCGGCGTAGATCACCGCCTCGATCATGGCGTCCACGACCGGGTCGTCGATACCACTGTAGTTCCTCGAGCCCTCGTGATGCGCGGATTCGCTGCCGAACATCTCGCGCAGCTCGTTGCCCGGCGACTGCGACTGGCCGTAGGAGACCACCGTCATGTCGAACTCGAAGCGGTTCATGCGCCGCTGGTAGAGGGCCACGTCGATGGTGCGGTAGGAGACGTCGATACCCAGCCGGCGCAGGTTGTAGGCGAACGGCGCGACGATCCGTTCGAAGCCGCGCTGGGCCAGCATGATCTCGAAGGCGAACGGCTCGCCGTCGGCGTTGCGCAGCCTGCCGTCGCTCAACTCCCAGCCGGCCTCGGCCAGGAGCTGCTGGGCCTCGACCAGGTGCTGGCGCTGGATTTCCGGGTCGGGAGCGAAGGGCACCACATGGGCTTCCTCGAACAGCTCGGCCGGCAACCGCTCGCGGTACGGCTCGAGGAGTTCGAGTTCGGCGCCCACGGGAATGTCCCGCGCGGCAAGTTCGCTGTTGGCGAAGTAGCTGTCGCAACGGCTGTACTGGCCGTAGAACAGGTGCACGTTCGACCAGTGGAAGTCGAAGGCGAGGTTCAGCGCCCGTCGCACGCGGCGGTCGGCGAACAGCGACCGTCGCGTGTTCATGGCGAAGCCCTGCATGCCGGCGTTGTTCTCGTGCGGGACCTCGCGCCGGCGGATACGCCCCTCCTCGAACGGCCGCCCATGGTAGGACCGCGCCCAGCGCTTGGAGTTGGTCTCGTGGTAGACGTCGAACTCGCCGGCCTTGAACGCCTCTAGGGCCACGGTCTCGTCCTTGTAGTACTTGAAACCGAGCGTGCGGAAGTTGTGGAGCCCCCGGTTGACGTTGAGGTTCCGGCCCCAGTAGTCGTCGCGGCGGCGATACCGGATGTCGCGGCCGAAGTTGACCGTCTCGACGACGTAGGGACCGCTGCCCGGCAGGGGTTCGCGGGACCGCCGGGCGAAATCGACGTCCTCCAGGGCCTCCCGGGAGAAAACCGGCAGTTCACCGATGGTCATGTGCAGCTCGGGGTTGGCCCGGTGAAAGTCGAATCGCACGTATCTCGAATCGACCGCCGTCGCCCCGGCCACATCCGCCCAGTAGGACCGATAGCGGGGGTGGGCGTCCTCGCTCATCAGCGTCTCGAAGCTGAAGACCACGTCGCGCGCCGTGACGGGGCTGCCGTCGACGAAACGCGCCTCGGCGTTGATGCGGAACGTCACCGATCGGCCGTCCTCGGCCAGCTCCAGGCGGTCGGCAAGCAACCCGTATACGGAGAACGGCTCGTCCCAGGCACGCACCACCAGCGTGTCGAACAGCAGGCTGTTGCTGCCGGTGGCGGCCATCCCCTTGAGCACGAAGGGGTTGAGCGAATCGAAGCTGCCGAAGACCGACAACGTCAACGATCCCTCGCGCGGGGCGTCGGGGTCGAGGTACTCGAAATGCTCTAAGTCCGCCGGGTAGCCGGGCTCGTACCCCAGCGCCTCGCCAAACCCGGCGGCCCGACCCAGCCCGGGCATCGCCATCGCGGCGGCCAGGCCGCCGAGCCCCGCCATGCGACGAAGGAAGGCCCGCCGACCGGGCAGCAGCAGGTTGGGCCGAGCGGCCGGGGGGTCGGCCGCCCCGGCGGGGCCGGTCGGGCCCGAACTGGCGCGAGTGGGATGCTTGTTGCTCATCAGACGAATACAATACGGTGAAAGTCGAACGCAGGCCAAGCATCGCCGGGAGGTTTTCCCCGCCCGGTCCGATGCCGCCGCTCCCTCATCTGGAAAACAGGAGACACCCATGGGATTCCTATCCGGCAAGCGCGCCCTGATCACCGGGATCGCCAACAACCGCTCGATCGCCTACGGCATCGCCGAGGCCATGCACCGTGAAGGCGCCGAGCTGGCCTTCACCTACCTCAACGAGCGCTTCAAGCCGAAGGTCGAGAAGGCCACCAAGGACCTGGGTTCGAGCATCTACCTGCCGCTCGACGCCACCGACGACGCGCAGATCGACGCCCTCTTCCCGGCGCTCGCCGAGCACTGGCCGGAAGGCGTGGACATCGTCATCCACGCCATGGCCTTCGCCCCGCGCGAGGCCCTCGACGGCGACTTCCTCGACGGCATGTCCCGCGAGGCCTTCGCCCAGGCGCACGACGTCTCGGCCTATTCGCTGGCCGCGCTGGCCAAGGCCGGCGAGAAGCACATGCGCGACGAGGGCGCGCTGCTGACCCTGAGTTACCTCGGCGCCGAGCGCGTCATGAAGAACTACAACGTCATGGGCGTGGCCAAGGCCTCGCTGGAGGCCACGGTGCGCTACCTGGCCGGTTCGCGCCTGGGCGAGCGCGGCATTCGCGTCAACGCCGTCTCCGCCGGCCCGATCAAGACGCTGGCCGCCTCCGGCATCGGCGACTTCAAGGGCTTCCTCGACTACGTCTCCACCAATGCCCCGCTGCGGCGCAACGTGACCATCGAGCAGGTGGGCAACACCGCGGCGTTCCTCTGTTCGGATCTCGCTTCGGGGATCACGGGCGAAAACGTGCACGTCGATTCCGGTTACTTCATCACCGGCATGGGACGCTGCGAGGACTGATCCTTTCGCGCGATGCCGTGACCGGGGCGCCTGTGGGCGCCCTTTTTCGTGCCCGCGGGCGGCAGGTGCTCCCGATAAAACCGGGATGTCGGGCCGAGAAAAGTTTGATTGGCAAACTACATGTCCCAGCGCCACCATCAGTTAAACGGAATATCAGTTGATCAGCACATACTGGAGGAGACAGGAGACATGGACAGCGGCATTCGCAAGGTCTTTCATTTCGGCGAACAGATGGACGAGTATCCCGTCCGCGTGATCAACGAGCGCGAGGCACGCGCCGCGGCGGGTCTGCTGGCACTGTTCGCCGGCTTCGCCTTCGCCCAGGGCTTCCTCACCGGTGACTTCATGTGGGAGCGCCTGATGATCCTGGCCTTCACCGTGGAGTTCGGCATCCGCGTACTGATCAATCCGCAGTACGCGCCGTTCATGATCATGGGGCGGCTGATCACCCGCAACCAGGAGGTGGAGTACGTCGGCGCACCTCAGAAGCGGGTGGCCTGGGGCATCGGGCTGATCATCGCGGCGTTCATGATCTGGGTGGTGTTCGTCGAGGCGAACACGGGCCTGATGAACCTAGTCGGCTGTTCGGCCTGCCTGCTGTTTCTCGCCTTCGAGTCGGCCTTCGGCATCTGCCTGGGCTGCACCGCCTACAACCTGATCACCGGCCAGAAGGCACAGCTCTGCCCGGGCGGCGCCTGCAAGATCAAGCAGGTCGAGCCGATCCAGCGGGTCAAGTGGTGGCAGGTGATCCTGGTGGTCGCCTTTCTCGGTCTGCTCTGGGCGATCCCGGAATACAACCTCTGGAACATCCAGGACAACGTCGAGGTGGACGACCGCAATTTCGATTCCATCGATCTCGACAGCCTCGAGTACTGACCCGGCCCATCTCGAACGGTCGACCACGAAAAAGCCCGCCAATGGCGGGCTTTTCTGGTTACGACAGATCGAACACCAGGGAAACCCTGCACGGCTCGACGGCGTCTGAAGCGAGACCTCCAAGGGCCCGGGTGCAAGGCGCAATCCGCCGTGAAAGGGCCTTCGCCCCGTGCCTAGCCGCGCTCGACGGCCCGGGCCGCGTCGGCGGACCCGGCGCCCTCTTCCTCACGCGTGTCCAGCAGGACGCGGTCCTCACCACGCAGCTTCGCGATGATCACCGCGCCGGTGGCATCGCTGTAGACGTTCACGGAGGTGCGCAGCATGTCGAGCAGACGGTCAACCACCAGCAGCAGCCCCATGGCCTCCAGCGGCAGGCCGAGCACGCCCAGGATCAGGGCGATGGCGACCAGGCTCGCCGACGGCACCGCGGCCACGCCGACGGAGGTCACCAGCGCCAGCACGACGATCAGCACCTGCATCGACAACGACAGGTCCACGCCGTAGGCCTGCGCGATGAACAGCACCGCGGCGCACTCGTAGAGGGCGGTACCGTCCATGTTGATCGTCGCGCCCAGCGGCAGCACGAACGAGGAGGTCTCGCGGGAGACGCCGGCCCGCTGGGTGAGCGCCTGCAGCGTGATCGGCAGGGTACCGGCCGACGAACTGGTGGAGAAGGCGACCAGCAGCGCCGGCCAGATCGCGCGGACGAAGCGGATCGGCGAGCGCCGGGTGATCAGCCACAGCAATAGCGGCAGGACCACCAGGGCGTGGATCGCCAGGCCCATGACCACGGCGAGGAAGAAGTCGATCAGCGGCAGGATCACCGACAGGCCACTTTCAGCGATTACCGCGGCCACCAGCGCAAAGACCCCGATCGGCGCGGTCTTCATCACCCAGTGGGTGATCTGGATCATCACGTCCTGCACGCCGGCCCAGAAATCCTTGACCGTCTGCATGCCCGGCGAGGTCGCCCGCGTCAGGGCGATGCCGAACAGCACCGAGAAGAAGATCAGTCCCAGCATCTGCGCCTCGGCCCCGGCCTCGACGATGTTCGGCGGCACCATGTCGCGCAGGATGTTGAAGAACTCGGACAGCTCCTTGCCCTCCAGCCGGCCGCTGACCTCGTCGCCGATCTCCGGCAGCGAGACCGTCTCCGACAGGGGCTGGCCGCCGGAAACACCCGGCTGCCACAGGTTCATCACCATCAGCGCCGTGGTAACGGCCAGCGTGGTCGTGAACAGGTAGTAGATCGCCGTGCGACCGGCCATCTGCCCCACCCCGCCGGCGCTGCCGATACTGGCGACCCCGGTGATGATCGACGCGGTGATCAGCGGGACGATCAACATCTTGAGCGCATCGAGGAACAATCCCCCGACGAACTCGTAGATGGAGAGCAACGGGATGCCCGCCGCTTCGGTACCAAACACGGCACCGACCAGGAAGGCCGCGGCCAGCGCGCTCAGGATCTGCCAGTGCAGGGCCATGCAATCACTCCCTCTCGCCCGCCGGGTTCACGGCGGGCGTGAACCATCAACGTCAGTCCAGGGCGCTCTCGCGGATCTCGACGTCCGCCTCGGCGCGCAGCGAGCGAATGAAGGCGTCGATCATGCGATTGGCCTGGTTGTTCTCCAGCTGACCGGCCATCTGATTGCGGGTCTCGGCATCCAACTCCGCCGGCTCCCCGCTGCGCACGCCGGTGAGTACCAGCACGGCGCGATCGCCGTTCTCCAGCTCGGTGGTCTTGGTGGTCGGCACATCTCCATCGGGCGGCGTGAGGCCGAATGCCGCCGAAAGGGCCTCCTGGGGCATGGTGTCGCCGGCATCGCCGCGACCGTACCATTCCGCTGCCGACCAGCTTGCCGCCTTCGCGTCGGCGACGCGTTCGGCCGGGCCCTGCCCCTCGGACAGGTCGGCCTCGAGGGCCTCGGCCAGTTCGGCCAGACGGGTCTGGATCCGCTCGGCGCGCCACTGTTCGAGAACGTCGTCGCGAACCTCCTCGAACGGCAACGGCTTGGCGTCGCGATGCTCCTCGACGCGCAGGACCACGCCATGGCTGTCGTCGATCTCGACCAGCTCGCTGTTGAAACGCTCCTTGATCACGGCCTCGTCGAATGCCGCCTCGCGCACGGCGCGATGCTCACCGATGCCGTCGCCCGACTCGCGGCTGATCCAGTCGCTGGTCTCGATCTCGAGCCCGACCGCCTCGGCGGCCGGCACCAGGCTGTCGGGCTGCTCGTAGCTCACGCTGGCGAGTTCCTCGGCGGCTTCGTAGTAGGCGCGTTCGGCGGCGTCCTGCTTGAGTCGCTCGACCAGCTCGCCGCGCGCTTCCTCCAGCGGCGGCACATCGGCCTCGCTGACCTCGTAGACCTCGATCAGGTGCCAACCGAAGCGGGTGCGGACCGGCTCGCTAACGTCGCCCTCGTCGAGCTTCGCCACGGCGCGGTCGAAGGACTCGGCGATCTCGCCCTCGCCGACGCGCCCGAGATCGCCCCCGCTGTCACGAGTGCTACCGTCGTCGCTCAACTCCTCGACCTTCTCCTCGAAGCTCGCCTCGCCGGACACGATCGCCTCGCGCGCCGCCTCGAGTCGCTCGCGCGCCTCGTCGACGGTGGCGGCATCGGCGTCGCCGGGCATCTGGATCAGGATGTGGCGGGCGCGACGAACCGTCTCGCCGGCCCGGCTTTCACGATAGTCCTCGTAGGCCGATTGCAGGGCCGCGTCGCTGACCTCCTGGGAAGCCGCGAGCTTCTCCGGCGTGATCTCGACAAAGCCCAGTCGCACCTGTTCGGGACGCTGGAAGCTATCGACATGCTCCTCGTAGTAGGCCTCGAGGGTCGACTCGTCCGGTTGCTCGATGTCGGCGGCGACCTTTTCCCGGTCGATCCGCACCAGACCGATCTCCCGTTGCTGGTCGCGCAGGGCGACCAGCTGGCGCACCTCCGGCTCGGTCACGAAGGCGCTGCCGATCAGCGCGTTGTCCAGGGTGTTGAACAGCAGGTCACGACGCATGTCGTCCTCGAACTGGTCCACCGTCATCCGCTGCTGGGACAGCAGGCGCTCGTAGGCCTGCCGGTCGAACTGACCGTCGTTCTGGAAGGCGGGAATGCCGCGGATGGTCGCGGCGACCAGGTCGTCGGGTACCGAGTAGCCCTGTTCCCGGGTGAAGTTGACCAGGAGGCGTTCGTTGATCATCTGGTCGAGCACCTGGCGCTTGAGGCCCATCTCCTCGATCATCTCGGCGGTGATCTTGCGTTCGCTCTGCGCGATCAGCTGCTGACGGCGTTCGCTGAAGGCCTGGTCGAGCTCGCGGTTGGTGATCTCCTCGCCGTCGACTTCGGCCACCGGCTTCTCACTGCCGCCGCCCAGGTATTCGCCCACACCCCACAAGGCGAACGGGACGCTGATCAAACCAACGATTACATAGGCCAGCCAGCCGCGAATCTTCTCGCGGATATCCATCAACATGTCTACGTCACTCCCGCTTCGGGTCTGTCTTGGTGGTGTGGGCGCTTGCCGTCGATGCGACGACACCGTGATCGGCTCGAACCGAGCGGCATGATAGCAGGGCCAGTGCCCCCGACCCATGCCGCCGGGGGCCGTTCAGGCCGTGGCCGTCGCCGGCCGCGATCGACCGGCACCCCGGAACGCTGGCCTCGGCCCGTCCCTCGCCGGCGCCCCCGCCACACCGGGCGGGAGGCCGGGCAAAAAGAAAGGGGCGCTCGCGCCCCTTTCCCTCGGGTCTCGGGCCGTCGTGACGGCCCTGCCCGCAAGCATTCGATCCGGATCGATCAGTTGACCGCGTCCTTGAGGCCCTTGCCCGCCTTGAACGACGGCAGCTTGGAGGCCTTGATGTTGATCGTCTCGCCGGTGCGCGGGTTGCGGCCGGTACGAGCTTCGCGCTCGCGAACCAGGAAGGTCCCGAAACCCACCAGCGTGACCTGATCGCCTTTCTTCAGCGCGCCACCAACGGCATCGATGAAACCATCCAGGGCACTCGCGGCCGCCGACTTGGAGATACCAGCGTTGTCGGCCATCGCATCGATCAGTTCAGATTTGTTCATACCTTGTCATCCCTTGGTGAAAAAAATGTCTGTTCGGGTCCCGGCTCACCGCGCGTCAGCGTCAGGACGCGGCGCAGCTGGCCACCGCACGGAAACAGCGAAAACAGTTATACAAGTGCGACCTTCGGCGTGTCAACACGCAAATCGCCCGCGCAACGCGCATTCTGACGCCGTGGCCGGCAAGGCGAGGCATCCGGAACGAACCACAAGGCAGCGCGGGCAGGGACCGGCCCGGAAACGGCCCGCCCCTCCACGGAGGAGGGGCGGGGTGTGGTTTCCGTGCATCGCGGAGAGATCGAACCACGGGCATGCCGGTCACCGATGACGGAACCCCCGGCTCAATGCGCGAGGTTCTTGCCCTTGCCACCGCGCTTTTTCTTCTCGATCAGGCCCACGTCGCCGGATGGCGTGGTCTCGTTGGGCATCGGCATCCGGACGAGCGCCGCCTCGAGCACCTGGTCGATCCAGCGCACGGGGCGAATGTCGAGCTTCTTCTTGATCTGGTCGGGAATCTCGACCAGGTCCTTGCGGTTCTGCTCGGGAATCAGCACGGTCTCGATACCGCCGCGCTGAGCGGCAAGGAGCTTCTCCTTCAACCCGCCGATGGGCAGCACTTCGCCACGCAGGGTGATCTCGCCGGTCATGCCGACCGAGGCCTTGACCGGAATGCCGGTCAGTGCCGAGACGATCGCCGTGCACATCGCGCTGCCTGCCGACGGGCCGTCCTTGGGCGTCGCGCCCTCGGGTACGTGGACGTGGATGTCGCACTTCTGGTTGAAGTCCGCGTCGATACCCAGAGTGTCGGCACGGGCCCGCACCACGGTGAGGGCGGCCTGGATGGACTCCTGCATCACTTCGCCGAGCTTGCCGGTGTACTTGAGGTTGCCCTTGCCGGGCACCGTGGTCGCCTCGATGGTCAAGAGGTCGCCGCCCACATCGGTCC
>CAYUAO010000040.1:0-14506 GCA_964442775.1 uncultured Halothiobacillus sp.
TGATTCCCTTTCCAAGGACGGCAACGCAGCAGATGCCCGGCTCAAGGCGCGCCCTGCGGGGCCTTGCGAGCCGCCCGTGCTCCGCGTTGCGCCGTCTTGACGTGGCCACCGGCACGCCGGCGACGACGCGCCTTGATCACGGACGGCTCGCCAGGCCAGAGTGGCATGGCATTCGTGCAGAGTTTCCCTGGCCAGGGCGGCCGTGACCATCGACTTGCCCTGGCCGGAGCCCGGAGCGGTGATCAGGGCAGCATGGGCCTCGCCGCGTATCAGCCGGTGGGAACAGGGCATGCCTACCTCGCGGGGACGAAAACGGGTGCGCCATCGATCTCGGCGGTCGCCAGGCGCTGGCCATAGAGCCGTTCCAGGACACTTGGCACCAGCATGTCGGCAGCGGGCCCCCAGCAGGCCTCGCCGTCGGGATAGAGCAGCAGGAGGTGATCGCACCAGCGGGCCGCCAGGTTCAGGTCGTGCAGGCACATCATCACCGCCTTGCCCGCGGCGGCCTGCTCGGCCAGCAGCGTCATGACCGCCGTCTGGTGGTGGAGGTCGAGATGGTTGGTGGGCTCGTCGGCCAGCCACAGCTGCGGCGACTGCGTGAGCACGGTCGCGATGGCGACGCGCTGGCGTTCGCCTCCCGACAGCGTATTGACCAGGCGGTTCTTCAGATGGGCCACGTCCAGCCGCTCGAGCGCCTGCTCGGCGAGGCGCACGTCATCGCCACGCTCCATCTGCCAGGCCGAGAGATAGGGATGGCGACCGATCAAGGCGGTTTCCAGCACCGTCGCGGGAAAGCCATCCTGGCGCTCCTGGAAGATCATGCCCAGCTGGCGGGCGACCTGCCTGCGCCGCAGCTGCTCCAGCGGCCGGCCGTCCAGCTCCACCTCGCCGGAGCGCGGGGCCCGCAGCCCGGCCAGGGTATGCAGCAAGGTGGTCTTGCCCGCGCCGTTGGGTCCCAGCACTCCCCAGACCTGTCCCGGCGCCAGGCAGAGATTCAGCGCCCTGCCATCCTCTCGTCCGGGCACGTCGATGACCAGGTCGCGTGTCTCGAGTCGGCTCATCAGCGACTCCGGTACAGCAGGTAGAGGAAGGTCGGCACGCCGATCAGCGCGGTGATCACGCCCACGGGCAACTGCTCCGGGGCGATCACGGTGCGCGCGAGGGTGTCGGCCAGCACCAGCAGGGTGCCGCCGGCCAGCGCACAGGCGGGCAGGATCAGGCGCTGATCGTTGCCCAGCACCAGGCGCAGCATGTGGGGCACCACCAGCCCCACGAAGCCGATGCTTCCGGCAGTGGTGACAGCCATCGCGGTCAGCAGGCTGGCGGTGACATAGATCGTCCACTCCAGCGGGCGAACCGCGACCCCCAGCGCCGCCGCCTGCATCGACCCGCGAGCCAGCACGTTCAGGCTGCGCCCCAGCGGAAAGCCCAGCAGGCAGATCAGCGCCAGCACCAGCAGCGAGGGCATGGGCGTGTGGGCATAGGCCAGATCCCCCATCAGCCAGTACAGCATGCCCGGCAGGCGCTCGGCAGGACTCAGGGCCAGCATCAGGGTGACCACCGCGCCCCAGCCGGCGGCAACCACCACCCCCGTCAGCAGCAGACGCGAGGGGGTCCAGCTGCCGGTGCCGTGGGCGAGGCCGAACACCAGCAGCGTGGAGAGCAGCGCACCGGCGAAGGCCGATCCGGAGACCACCATGCCACCGAGCCCCGCCAGCATCGCTGCCAGGGCGCCGACCGCCGCCCCACCCGAAAGGCCCAGCACGTAGGGATCGGCGAGCGGATTGCGCAGCAGCACCTGCATGAGCGCACCGGCGACCGCCAGTAGCCCGCCGGTCGCGAAGGCGGCCAGCGTGCGCGGCAGGCGCAACTCGATGATCAGGGTGCGCGAGAGGGCATCGCCACCGCCGCTCAGCACCGACCACAGCTCGCCAGGCGCCAGGTTGGCGCTGCCAACGCTGACGGACAGCGCCATCGCCGCGAGGGAAGCGGCCAGCAGCACCGCCAGGGGGACGGTCAGGCGAGGCACGGGGCCTCCCGGTCAACGCCTGTCACGGGCCACCTCCAGTTTCTCGCAGAGAATCCGGGCGCCTTCGAGCAATCGCGGGGTGGGACGCTGGATCAGCGACGGCGGCACGAAGAACAGGTTGTCGCTGGCGACCGCCCTGAGGTCGGGGTAGCGGGTCCAGTGCGTCAGCCAGTCCCGGTTCTCTTCGCCCATGCCACCGGCGATGATCGCCTCGGGGTCGGCTTCCAGCACCGACTCTTCATCGATGCGCGGCACCAGTCGCGATTGTTCACCAAAGACGTTGCGCCCACCGCACAGCTCGATGACCTTGCCGATCAGGTGAGCATCATTGACGGTCATCAGCGGCTCGTCCCAGACCTGGTAGAACACCGGCACCGTCGCAACGCCGTCATAACGCGCCGCGAGTTCCGACATGCCGTCGCGAAACGCCCGGGCCGCCCGGTCGCCTTCGCTGCGAGTATCCGCCAGCCGCGCCAGGCGCTCGATGGCGGTCGACACCCCCTCGAAGTCGCGCGGTTCGATGTAGAACACCGGGATGCCCAGCGCTTCGATGGTCTCCAGCTGCTCGGCGGGATTGCCGGTCACCCAGCCGATCACCAGGTCCGGCTCCAGCGACACCAGCGTTTCCAGATCGATCCGCGTATGGCTGCCCACCGAGGCGACTTCTTTCGCCTCGGGCGGATAGTCGCTGTGGGACACCACCGCCACCACCTTGTCGCCGGCCCCGGCGGCATAGGTCAGCTCGGTGGCCCCGGGCGAGAGTGCCGCGATCCGCTCGGCGGGCGACTCGAGACATACCTCGCGATCACGATCATCGACGGCACAGATCGCAGCCCAGCCCGGAAGCGCATGGCCCGCCAGCAAGAGCACGGCGGCCAGGCGCAACCAGCAGCGAAGACGCCGGCACTCCAGGGCACCTCGAAAAACCGTCATGAGCCGCCCGAGTGCAAGGAGCCGCTGGCTTGCGCCTGCTTCGCATCCAGCGAGCGACGAGACATGTCGACAGGATAGGCGAGGAGCGAGCGAGCACGCGACGCCGCAATCGGGTGGCGCGATAGGCTTTTCGAGGTGCCCTTCATTGTTCCACTCCCGGATCGATCGGGATCAAGCGTCCGCTCTCGGCGTGACGACAGGCGCGTCCCATGCTCTCGTGAACAGCTACCCGCCTCGCCCACCCCGGACGGCATGGCGGAAATTTCACGTCCCATATCGATTCCAGCCTCCCGAAAGGCCGTCGTGCGATGCGGCCAACGCCGCCCCGACCGCCGACGCCGGCAGCAGGGAGAGCAGCGCCACACACCCCGTGACCGGGGGCATGTCATTGGGCACCGAAACGCACGCTCAAGAAGACAGAGCGACCCGCGTTTAGATAGTCATCGCCATTCCCGAAACGGGCCGTTGCATATTCCTTGTCAAAGGCGTTCTCGACGGTCAGCCGAGCCGACCACCGCGGGGCGAACTGCCAGCCGGCACGCAGGTTGACCAGACCATAGCCCGCCAGTCGCTCTTCGTTGGCCGCGTCGTCGTAACGATGATTCTGGGCGATCCAGGAACCACCCAGGGACCAGTCGCCCAGCTCGCGGTCGATGTCCAGCCGCAGCCCCTGGGTCGCCCGGCGTTCCAGCCGATTGCCGGCATTGTCACCACTCCGGTTCTCCGGATCGGTGTAGGTGAGCGCCGCCTGGACGGTCCAGTCATCGATCTCGGCGCCGGCGGAGAGCTCCGCACCCCGGATCCTTGCCTTGTCGACATTGAAGACACCATCAAACCAGCCATCCGAGTCATAGGTTGCAGAAATCAGATCGTCGATCTCGGTCTGGTAGACCGCGAGGTCCCAGAAAACGGACTGGTATTGACCCCGGACACCCACCTCGATGGTCTCGGAGGTTTCGGCCTCCAGATCCGGATTCCCGAAATTGGGGAAATAGAGATCATTGAAGGTCGGCGCCTTGAAGGCCGTGCCGTAGCTGGTACGCAGGGTGTGGTGATCATCGAGATCGTAACCCAGCGCCACGCTACCGGTGACTTCCTCGCCAAAGGCCTCGTTGTCGTCATGACGCAGGCCGGCCTGAAGGGACAGCGGCGAAAAATCCAGCAGGCCCTGAGCAAAGACCGCCGTGTTGTCGCGACTGCTTTCAGCGTAATCCGTGGTGCCGCTGACCTGATCCTCGCTGTGTTCGACGCCGGCTACCAGTTCATGAGCCCCCAGGTACAGGGTGTTCTCCCAGCGGGCCGTCCGTGTGCGGGTATCGAATACCGAATCCCCGAAACTATCGACAGTATCGCTCTCGTCCCTCGCTTCACTCAGGGAGAGACGGCTGCTCCAGCTATCCGTAAGCGGCGCCTCGGCATAGACGCCCGCCACCTGCTGGACGAAGTCGGTCTCGCCGCCGTCGAACTCGGTATTCCCGCGGGCGTGCAGGGCCAGAACACCCACCTCCACGTCGCTGTCGAAGGTATGAGACACCTTGGCGAGGGCCGAGGTATTGTCGTAGCCCTTGTCGTCTCCACCGCGTCGAACGGGCTCGCCATCCGTGTCGAAACGGCTGGCGGCGAGGCTGTAACGCGTGCCGCCGCTGCTACCCGAGAGGGTGGCGCTGGCTCGTTGGGTATTGAAGGAGCCGCCTCCCAACGAAATGCCGGGGTGTGGCCCGCCCTCCTCGGCATCACGGGTGAAAAGCTGCACCACGCCGCCCACGGCGTCGGCCCCGTACAGGCTGCCACGCGGCCCGCGAACGATCTCGGCGCGCTCGAACAGGCGAGGGTCCAGGAACTGCCAGGCGGCGCCACCGGCAGTAGCCGATCTCAGGCGGATGCCATCGATCAGCAGGACGTTCTGATCGCTGCTGGTACCGCGGATATAGACGCTGCTGCTCTTGCCGAAGCTGCCATTCGAGGTCACGTCCACACCCGGCTGGGCGCGAAAGAGCTCCGTGACGCTGGCCGGGTCCTGACGTTCCAGCGTCTCCTCGTCGAGGACCGTGACGGACGCGAGCGTTTCGTCCGCGGTGCGCGGCGCCAGAACGGGGGTGATGACGATGGGATTGAGACGCAGGGTCTCCTCGGCGTCGTTGGCCTCGGCGTGGACGCAAAGCGGAAGCGCGGCGAGACCGAAGGCGGCCAGCCGACAAGCGGTGAGTGTCGTTTTCATTGTTGTCCCTTGCGCGTCGTACGCACCCGTACGACTTGTGGCGATGGTATCGCCGGGACGGCAAGGCACCGAGGAGAGGGGAAACGAATGAAGACAACGACGCCTGCCCAGCCTCGACGTTGCCCACCGCAACCCGGCATGATGACTTCTCGGGCCGGTATCCGGGCTGACGAGTGGACATCCTGGCGGGTAACGCCTGGGTCCCGAACGACTGCCTTCCCATGCCAGGGGCACAGTGGCGCTGTAGCCGTTCTTGTCTCGATCACCGTTGCGGGGGCAGCATCGGAATAGCTCGTGGAGCGCACCGATTTCCCGTTTAACCGGCGACAGTGACTGCCGCCGGCACCCGAGAGCGACGGTAAGCTACCAACCGATGCACAAGCCGTCAACGCGCATCGTCGGCGCCATCCTGCTGACCGAGGCGCTGAACCAGGCCATGGCGCACGTACCAGGCTCGCGCCGCGAGAGCCGCCGCCTCCTGGCCCAGCCGCCCAACCAGGTCACGCAGGCGACGATCCCTTGCCGCCATGGGAACGATGCCGCGCCCCACTTCCGGCAGGATCAACACGACCTCCTGAAGGTCCTGGCGCTCGGCCACGAGCAGTGCCCGCAACTGATCGACCAGTACCAGGCGCAAGGCGTCATCGTCGGTTTCGCTTTCGAGCGCCGCCTCGAACCATGGCAGCCACCCCGTGACCACCAGCACCGTGCCGGGCATCGCCAGTTCACGCCATACGTCCAACGGCCTGCCGGGCGCGAGGTGGCACCAGGTGGCCCCGGGAAATCGGGACCTTACGATGTCTCGCTTGCCGGCGCAGGCACCGCCGATGAAGAGCTGCATTGCCAGTCTCCCGATGTATTCACGAACACGAAGTGACGGCCCTGGGCGTGGACGACGTCGCCTTCCCAGAAATCGATCGTCTCGAAGCGTCGCCGCAGCTCGCGAATGACCCCGCCATGCGTCACCGCCAGCACGCGACGGTGCCCGGCGCCCCGGGCGGCGGCGAAGACCTCGCCCAGCCAGCCGGTGAGCCGCTCGCGCAAAGCGAAGATGGACTCCCCGCCCGGGGCGGGCTGCTCGCCTCGACTGTCGATCCAGGCCCGGTAGGAGGGATCGTCCTCGAGCTGGTCATGGCAGCGGCCCTCGTAGTCACCGAAATCCAGTTCGCGCAGCCTGGCATCATAAACGACCCCATCCTCGGCATCCCGGCCCTCGCGGAGATGGGCCAGGGTCTGGCGGCAACGCGTCAGGTCGCTGCAGTGAACGGCGTCGAAGCTTCCTCCCGCCACGGAATCGCGCAGGCGGTTCAGGCCCTCGAGCGCCTGAGGAAACAACAGCGGGACGTCCCGATGCCCCTGGTAGCGACGCTCCTGGTTCCAGGCCGTCAGGCCATGACGAACGACCACCAGCTCAAGGCGATCAGCAGTACCCATAGTTCTCCTCCCTCGATGGCCGCACCGATGATGTCGCCGTTCACGCCCTTGAAGGCACGCATCACCAGTGCCGCGTAGAACAGCAGGAAGATCAGCAGTGCCCCCAGCAACACGCCGAGCCACGGCAGTCCGCCCGGTATCACCCATGCCGCCGCCACCAGGGGCAGCATCGACAGCCACAGGTCCCACCGCCCGAGATGCCGCTTCCAGGACCAGGCCAGCCCTTCGGACCGCGCCGCGGGCATCTCGACCAGCAGCGCCACGGCGGCGAAACGGCCCAGGGCCGGCACCAGGGCGAGGAGCAGCGGATCGATTCCTGCGTCGAGCAGGGCCCAGAGCAGCATGCCCTTCCAGGCCAGCAGGAAGACCAGCGCCAGCAGGCCAAAACTGCCGACCTGGGGATCTTTCATGATCGCCCAGCGACGCTCCAGCGGCGCATTGCTGCCCAGGGCGTCGGCGACGTCCATCAGGCCATCGAGATGCAGGCCACCCGAGAGCGCCACCCAACCGCTGAGCAGCAGCAGCGCCAGCAGCGGGTCGGCAAGCGTGCCCTGCAACAGGCTTGCGGCAACCGCCAGGAAGGCGCCCAGCAGCAGGCCCACCAGGGGATAGCAACGAACGGCCCAGCGGCTGGTGGCCGGCGTCCAGGGGCAAGCGACCGGAACCGGTACCCGCGTGAGGAACTGGAGGGCCAGCAAGAGTCCGAAGCCCGCCTCTCTCATCGCTCGGCCACCCCTTTCCAGTCGACGGGCAGGCCGGCCACCACTTCGACGACACGATCCGCCTCGGCGGCCACCTGGCGATGCAGCCCCTGCAGGAAGGCCAGGTAGCGCCAGGTCTCGGGCTCGGCCGGCGGCAGGTCCTCGTTGATGTCGTTGGAGACCAGGACCAGATCGACCGCCTTCCGCCGGACCTTGCCCAGCACGGCCGCCAGCATCCGCTCGCCCTCCGCCTCGCAAAACCCGCTGCCGAAGAGCCACTGGCTGGCCCAGAGGGTCAGGCAATCGAGCAGCAGGACGCTGCCGGGCGCCACCCTGTCCAGTGCCTCGTCGAGCATCAGGGGTTCCTCCAATGTGATCCAGCCCTCCCCGCGCTCGCGGCGATGGCGCGCAATTCGGTCAGCCATCTCGTCATCCGCGACCCTGGCGGTCGCCAGGTAGTAAAGGTTTCCCCCGCCCTGGCGGTGCCGGTCCCGAGCCAGCTGTTCGGCGAAGCGGCTCTTGCCGGAACGCGCCCCACCGCTCACGAAGGCGATCATGTCCCGTTCCCGCCGTCCTGCCATGCGCTCAGCACCCTCGACAGCTGATCGTTTTCCGTTGAATCCCGCAGCGCCAGGCGAAGCCAGGCCCCATCCAGGCCCGGGAAATTGCGGGTATGCCGGGCAAGGATGCCCGATCGCAACAGGAACGCGAACAGGGCGTCGCTCGCCTCGGGGCCCGCCTCGGGCTGTACCAGGAAGAAGTTGGCCCGACTCGGCACGACCCGAAGCCCGGCGGCGACAAGCCTGTCGTGAAGACGCGGATGCTCGGTCACGAACCAGCGCTGCGTCCTCGCCGCGAAGGACCGATCGGCCAGCAGCAAGGGAGGCAGGCTGGCCGCCAACTGGTTGACGCTCCAGGGCATCTGGAGCTCCCGCAAGCGGGCGATCCTGTCGGCGCTGGCCAGCACATAACCGAGCCTCAACCCGGGAATGGCGTAGTACTTGGTCAGGGAACGCAGCAGGACAAGGTTCGGGTAGCGGGCCAACAGGGGAGTCAGGCGCTGATCGGGCGTGATGAAATCGATGAAGGCCTCGTCGACCACCAGGGTACTGCCATGCTCGAGCCCCGCGGCGAGGAGTCGCTCGACAACCGCAGCGGACACCAGGTTGCCGGTCGGATTGTTGGGGCGACAGAGGAACATCACGTCGCAACGGGCCATGGCCCCCTGTGCCCGCTCGTCATCCAGCGCGAACACCTCGCCCTCCAGGTCCAGCGAGGATACCGCGAGGCCATGCTGGCGACAGGCACGCGCATATTCCGAGAAGGTCGGCTGGACGATGACGGCCCGGCGACCGGCATGAAGTGCCGCGGCCAGGAAGATCGCCTCGGCCCCGCCGTTGGTCAGCAGCACCGCTTCCGGCGCCACGCCCTCGGCCTCGGCAATGGCCGCACAGGCCTCGCGATACGTCGGGTCGGGATAGCGTTCCACGCCGGCCAGGGCGTTCATCAACCGTTCCGGCAGCCAGGACGGCGGCCCCAGCGGGTTGAGATTGGTGCTGAAATCGAGCAGCGGATGGTCCTCGGGCAGACCATGGCGCGCCAGCAACGGCGCTGCCTCGCCGCCATGGCTCGGCCAGTCGGTCCCGTGTCGCGTCATGTCAGCCATTCGTTCACCAGTACCAGGGGCAGCAACATCAGCAGGAAGACCAGCCATCCCCCGTGCATCAGGCGGATCGCCAGGGCAATATGCCCCACCCGCAGCGGCTCGAGGGGATCCCCCAGGGTGGCGCGGTGCGAGACCTCGCCGGCGTAGTGGTTCGTGCCTCCCAGTTGCACGCCCAGCAGGCGAGCCACCATCGCTTCGGGCCAACCGGCATTGGGACTGGGATGACGTCGCGCATCGCGACGGGTCGACAGGAGCGCTCCCCGCACGCGCATGCCCGGCATCACCAGGGCAGCCAGCCACAGCGCCAGGGCGGTGAGACGCGCCGGCAACCAGTTGGCCAGGTCATCGAGCCTGGCGGAGGCATAGCCGAAGTCGGCGTAGCGGGCATTGCGATAGCCGACCATGGAATCCAGCGTATTGACCGCCTTGTAGGCAAGCGCCAGGGGCGCCCCGCCGATCAAGGCCCAGAACAGAGGGGCCGTGATGCCATCCACGGTGTTCTCGGCGACCGTCTCCACGGTCCCCCTCGTGATCTCGCCCTCGTCCAGCTGCGCCGTGTCTCGCCCGACGATCCGGGAAAGCGCCAGGCGCGAGGCCGCCAGGTCTCCCCTGCCCAGGGGCTCGGCCACCGCCCGGGCCGCCTCGACCAGGCCCTTGATCGCCAGTGTCGTGGCAAGCAGCCATAGCTCGGCGACCAGGCCCAGGCCGGGATGCAGCCGGGAGAGCAGCCAGAGTGTCGTCCAGGCCAGCAGGTAGACCCCTACCACTACCAGAGCCGTCATCAGCATGCCCTTGAGGCGGCGGGCACGGGGACTGCCTCGATTCCAGAGGCGCTCGCACCGCCCGATCACCGCGCCCATCGCCACCACGGGGTGCGGCACGCCGCGCGGGTCGCCGACGGCCAGGTCCAGGGCGATCGCCGCCAGCAGCAGTGTCGTTCCCGAAAGCGTGAACGGCTCGAGAGTCACTCGGCCGGCCGCCCGCCTGTCGCGACGGCGGCGCTGTCGAAGGTCGCCATCTCCGAGAGCAGCCCGCAGGCGGCATCCAGCAAGGGGAAGGCCAGGGCCGCTCCGGTGCCCTCGCCGAGACGCAGCTCGAGATCCAGCAACGGCTCGGCATCCAGCATCGCCAGGGCCACGTCATGGCCCGGCTCCCGGGATCGATGACCGAAGACCAGAAAGTCCCGGACGCCCGGGACCAGCCGGCAGGCCAGGAGCGCCGCCACAGTGGCGATAAAGCCGTCGATCAGGACCGGCACCCGATGCCGGGGCCCCTCGAGGCAGACCCCCACCATGGCGGCGATCTCCAGGCCGCCGAGGCTCGAGAGCACGCCGAGTGGATCGTCGGGGTCGGCGGCCCGCGCCGTGATGGCCGCCTCGATCACGGCCCGCTTGTACGCGAGGTGCTCGTCGTCGATGCCGGTGCCACGGCCGACCAGGCGGGAGACCGGCTCGCCGCTGAGCACCGCGAGCATCGCGCTGCTGGCGGTGGTGTTGCCGATACCCATCTCCCCGGCAATCAGGCAGCGACAGCCGGCGTCCACGGCTCTTCGGGCGGCTCGCCGTCCGGCGGCGATGGCCGACTCGGCCTCGTCGCGCGTCATGGCGTCCTCCCTGGCGAAGTTGGCGGTGGCGAACCTCACCTTGTCGTCGACCACGCCCTCGAGGGAAAGCGCGGTCATCACGCCCACGTCGATCACCTCGAGGTAGGCACCGATCCGCCGCGCCAGGACATTGATACCCGCCCCGCCGGCGACGAAGTTGGCGACCATCTGCGCCGTCACCTCGGCGGGAAAGGCGGAAACCCCCTCCTCGGCGATGCCATGGTCGGCGGCAAAGACCAGCACGGCAGGAGGAGTGACCCGGGGGAAGGCCTCATCGGTGATCGAGGCCAGGCGGACAGCCAGCTGCTCCAGGCGACCCAGGCTCCCCGGCGGCTTGGTGAGGGTGTCGAGATAGGCGGCGACCCTCTCGCCGAAGTCAGGATCGATCCTGGGGAGGGTCACGGAAATATCGGTCACAGGAAGCTCCAGGGAGATCGTCCATGTCGGGGCGGCACATCTTACCAAAGCCCTGCCGTGCCGCCGGCTCCCGGCAAAGTGCCGCCCGAACGCCTTCGACAGGCGCCTTCGTCCTGCCTGTCCAGCCGAACCGATGAACATGGAGATGTACGGGAAACGGGAAGAGAGCCCGCCGATCTTGCCCCGCTTGTCGGGTCCCGGGAGGTTCGATCGTCGGACCCGGTGGATGGGACGTATCAAACGAAGACTCCCCGATTCCTCGGCGGGCCTGTCTGCCACAATGGTGCAGGTCCAATATTCGGTGGGGATGGCATGGCATGACGTACACGGCGTTGCGAAAAGGCGAGGTCAGGCTGCTCGACGGTGCCACCGGCACGGAGCTGGAAAAACGCGGCGTGCCCATGAGTTCCAACGCCTGGAGCGGGCAGGCATCGCTGGACCACATCGAGACGCTGGAGGCGATCCACCGGGACTACATCGAAGCCGGCGCCGACGTCATCACGGCGAACACCTATGCGACCTCGCGCGCGCTGCTCCAACTGGACGGCCTGGGCGAGCGCTTCGAGGAGATCAACCGGGCAGCGGTGCACGCGGCACGGAGGGCCCGGGAACGGTGCAACCGCCCCGACGTGATGATCGCCGGGTCGCTGTCCCACCGGGGTCCGATCAGTGAGGGTTCCGCCCGACCCGACAGCGGCGCCGCCATCGGCCTCGACGAAATGGCCGATGCACTCGGCGAGCAGGCCCGGCTGCTGCGCGACGAAGGCTGCGACCTGCTCCTCCTGGAGATGATGTACGACCCGGCCCGCATGCCGCTCGTCTTCGAGGCGGCCGTCCAGACCGGCCTGCCCGTCTGGGCCGGGTTCTCCGCCCGGCGCGACGAGGACGGACAGCTACTCGGCTTCGGCCCCGGGGAGGACATCCCCTTCGCGCAAATCGTCTCGATCCTGCACGACTGGAAAGTCGACGCGGCGGGCATCATGCACACGCCATCGAACCTGGTCTCCGATGCCCTGGAGACCCTGCGCGCGACCTTCAACGGCCCGCTGATGGCCTACCCGGATTCGGGCTACTTCAAGTCCCCCCACTGGCAGTTCGAGGACGTGATCGAACCCCGCGAACTTCGCCGCTATGCCGAGGGATGGATCGAACAAGGCGCGCAGGTGATCGGGGGATGTTGCGGCCTGTCGCCCGAGCACATCGCGGCCCTCGCGCCACTAAAAAGTGACCGCCGATCCGAAGCCAGTCAAGGAAACTCTGCACGAATCGGATGTCACTCTCGCCTGACGAGCCGTTCGTGATCAAGGCGCGTCGTCGTCGGCGTACCGGTGGCCACGTCAAGACGACGCAACACCGAGCACGGACAGCTCGACAGTCCCCGCAGGGCGGGGCTTGGCGAGTCGTGCAGAGTTTCCTTAAGGAAGGTCTGCATGAATCGATGGCATCTCTGGCTCACGGGTTTGTTCGCAATCAAGGCGCCGGACCGAAGGCGGGCTCGTTACCCGTCGAGGGACGGCAACGCCGAGTGCGAGCAAACCCTCGAGCCCCGTCCGGGCGGGGCTTCCAAGGGCCCACCTGCGGCGTTGCAGCCCTTGCATCTGGGCCCTTGGAAGGCCCGCAGAGATGCTATCGATTCGTGCAGATCTTCCTTAGAGGCAAGCCCAACGTTGGGCTGCGTCTTCCGGTCGGGAGCACCGCCACCGTTAGCCGGCGCGAGCCCGTGTCGTCAGGGCGGCAGGTCAGTCGGCAAGACGGAAAAGCGTTTATTTCTCGAGGTACTCGAGCTTGCCCGTGACGCCATCCCAGTCCTCGGCGTCGGCCAGTGGATCCTTCATCTGGGAGATCGTCGGCCATTGCTCAGACAGTTCCCGGTTCAGCTCGACGAATGACGTCTGATCCTCGGGCACGTCGTTCTCGTCATATATCGCGCCGGCCGGGCACTCGGGTACGCACACGTCGCAGTCGATGCATACCTCGGGATCGATGACCAGCATGTTCGGTCCCTCGCAGAAGGCGTCCACCGGACACACGGAGACGCAATCGGTGTACTTGCACTTGATGCAGTTCTCGGTCACGACGTAGGCCACGAGACCCTCCTCGACTTCTCTCTACCGGTACATTAAATGCCCGGCCCCGAGGCGGCTTTGCCGCCCGGGATGCGTATGGAACAATACCCGACCATACTAGTACAGTATTCGGCAAAGGGAGCGCCCGGGCCGGGCTTGACGTCCGGTCGGCATTCGCCCCATTCGGCAACGCCCTGCGCCTCGAGCGCTTTCGTGACGGCGAGGTTGCCTTCGACCCGATCGCCGTCCTTTTCGCCGCCGACTCCGCCGGACTCTGAGGGCCGTCTGCCGATGCCCGTTTTCCGACCGGCTTTTCCCGAGGATGATCCGAATCCATGCGAAACATCAACGCCAACGAGTTAGCCGCGTGGCTCGACGACGAAAGCCGTGCCAGCCCCCTGTTACTCGATGTCCGAGAGCCGTGGGAGTACCAGATCTGTCACATTGGTGGCTCACGGCCCATGCCGATGAACACCGTCCCGGCACATGTCGAGCAATTGGAGCGAGACCAGCCGGTCGTGTGCATTTGCCACCATGGCATGCGCAGCATGCAAGTCGCCTTGTTCCTGGAACAGCAGGGATTCACCGACGTGATCAACCTCACCGGCGGCGTCGATGCCTGGGCGACGCAGGTCGATAGCAGCATGGCGACCTATTGACGATGGCAGCGCACCGGCACGGTGATGCGGGAAAACCCGCGCTTCACCGCTTGAAGGCCATCTCTTGGCTCGACTCATCACTCGGAAGAGCAACAAGCGAAACCAGATGGGCACCACCCCACCCGCACGACCGACGACAGCGACAAGCCAAGCCAGCCAACGTGGTCAGCCGGTCGTCACCAGGTGCGCCCGGGAGACCCCTATGACGCAAGAACACTTGCCCGAAAAGCCCTCTGCCATCTCAAGCCTCGAGGAACTCGCCAACGTCGCCGACTACTCGCTGATGAGCACACTGACGTGCGATCCGGATGGAACGACCGACGGCATCGACCACTCGCCGCGCCAGGTTTTCTCCGGGCATTACGTCCCCGTCAGGCCGACCCCGATCGAAAGCCCCGAATACGTCGCTCACGGTCGACAGCTTTTCCGTGACCTCGGCTTCGATGACAGCCTGGCTCGGTCAGACGGGTTCGTCCGCCTGTTTTCCGGCGACCTGGCCGTCGTCCCCGAGACGATGAGCCGTGTCGGTTGGGCCTGTGGCTACGCCCTTTCCATTTACGGAACGGAATTCGACCGCCAGTGCCCGTTTCAGACCGGCAATGGCTACGGTGACGGTCGGGCCATTTCCGTGCTCGAGGTCGTGACACGGGGCCAGCGGTGGGAGATGCAACTGAAAGGCGCCGGTCGCACGCCCTACTGCCGGGGCGCGGATGGACGAGCGGTCCTGCGCTCCAGCGTGCGCGAGTTCCTCGCCCAGGAGCACATGCACGCCCTCGGGGT
>CAYUAO010000041.1:0-14172 GCA_964442775.1 uncultured Halothiobacillus sp.
GTTCATCCTGTGGCTGGGCTGGTTCGGCTTCAACGGCGGCTCGGAACTCAAGGTCTCCGACGTCGGTTCGGCCAACGCGGTCGCCCAGGTGTTCACCAACACCAACCTCGCGGCGGCCGGCGGCGTGATCGCGGCGATGATCGCCTCCAAGCTCGCCTTCGGCAAGGTGGACCTGACCATGGTGCTCAACGGGGCACTGGCTGGCCTGGTCGCCATCACCGCCGACCCGGCCTCCCCCTCGGCCCTGCTGGCCACCGTCATCGGTGCGATCGGCGGCGTGATCGTGGTGTTCTCGATCCTCGGTTTCGAGAAGATCCGCATCGACGACCCGGTCGGCGCCCTGTCGGTCCACGGTGTGGCCGGTATCTGGGGCGTGCTGGCGGTACTGCTGTCGAACGACGAGGCGACCCTCGGCGGGCAGCTGGCAGGCCTC
The DNA here is from genome assembly GCA_964442775.1 of uncultured Halothiobacillus sp. Lineage (GTDB taxonomy): Bacteria > Pseudomonadota > Gammaproteobacteria > Halothiobacillales > Halothiobacillaceae > Guyparkeria. The sequence goes on from CAYUAO010000041.1 coordinate 434, forward strand.
GCCCTGATCGGTGGTTTCGTCTTCGTCGCCAGCCTGGTGATCTGGATGATCCTCAAGGCCGTCATGGGCCTGCGCATCAGCGAGGAGGACGAGCAGGAAGGCGTCGATTCGGTCGAGTGCGGCATGGAGGCCTACCCCGAGTTCACCAACAAGTAGGGAAACGCGCGACGACACAGGGGAAGTGTCGACAACGGACGAAGGCCCGGGCAGATGCCCGGGCCTTTCTGCGTCCGGGGCTTCCGTGCGACTCAGTCGTCCGTCGGGTCGATGCGTCCGATTCCCTGCGCGGCGAGGAAGGCATCGAAGTCGGGCAGGAACTCTTCGGGAACCGTCACGGTCGCGCTCACCCGGGCAGCGTAGTCGATCGCTTGCAGTTCGCCGTCGTGGCAATTCAGCCAATGGCGCAACGGCTGTTCGTCGGCGAAACCGAAGGTCACGTCAAACGCGCGTCGCGGTCGATGTTCGGTCAGCGGCAGGTCGGCGAGTACCTGCTGGGTCGCCCCGGCGTAGGCGCGGACCAGGCCGCCGGCGCCGAGTTTCACCCCGCCGAAGTAGCGCGTCACCACGACGATCAGGTCACCGATGCCCTTGTGCTGGATCACGTTGAGAATGGGCTTGCCGGCCGTACCGCTGGGCTCGCCGTCGTCGTTCATCGCCGCGGTCGCGGCGGTGCTCGGGTTGCCGATCAGATAGGCCCAGCAGTGATGCCGCGCGTCCGGGTAGTCGGCCTTGACCGCGTCCACGAAGGCCAGGGCGTCGGCGCGACTGGAAACGGCACCGGCCCGCGCGATGAACCGGCTCTTCTTGACCTCGAGCTCGCGCTCGATCGTCCCGGCGGGTGTGTAGAAGGGGGTAGCGTCCGACATCACGGCCAACGTGAAAGCGCCTGCCGGGCGGCAGGCGCCGGTGGGAGGAACTGGCGGCGGGAGTCAGCGGGCGAGCTTGGCCTCGACGGCGTCGCGGGTTTCCTTTCCCTCGATCTGTTCAACCAGCGCCAGCGCGAAGTCGATCGCCACCCCTGGCCCTCGCCCGGTCACGAGGTTGCCGTCGACCACGACCGCCTCGTCGACCACTTCGACCCCCCGCGATTCATCGGCGTCCAGCGCCCCGGGGAAATGCGTGATGCGATGACCCTTGAGCAGGCCGGCGGCGGCCAGCACCTTTGGCGCGGCGCAGATCGCGCCGATCACGCGCCGGTTCGCCGACTGATCCTGGAGGCGTTCGAGTACGCGGTGGTCGGCTGCGAGGTTGTTGGCGCCCGGCTGACCGCCCGGCAGGACGATGGCGTCGAACACCCGTGCGCCGTCGAGCAGCGTCAGGTTGCTGTCCACCAGCACGGTCGTTCCCCGCGCCCCGGTGACCCGGTCGTGATGGAGGGCGGCGACATCCACGTGGATGCCGGCGCGGCGCAGGATGTCGATGGTGGTGACCGCTTCCAGATCCTCGAATCCGGAGGCCAGGAGGACAAGGGCCTTGCTCGCCATGTCGTGCTTACTCCTCTCGTAGCGCCGCGATCAGCGGTGGATGTTCTTGCTGACGATCACCATGCCCTTGAGCATGTTGAGGGCCTCGTAGAGCTGGTAGTCGCGGACGACCAGTGGCTCCTCTTCCTCGTCGTCCCCATCGCGCTCCGACTGCTTGATCGCCTCCATCACGTCGGAGTCGCCATTGCTCAGGTGGCCGGCGAGGCTGGCCTCGGAGATCGAGAACACGTCCTCGATGTCGCTCACCTTGAGTTGGTGCACCGTGACGTCGGGCTCGATGCCCTCGGCCTGGATGGAGCGACCGCTGGGGGTGTAGTAGCGGGCGGTCGTCAGGCGCAGGGCGCCGCCATCGGACAACGGCATGATTGACTGGACCGACCCCTTGCCGAAGGTCTTCTCGCCGATGACCAGCGCCCGACCGCTGTCCTGGAGTGCCCCGGCTACGATCTCGGAAGCCGATGCCGAGCCGCCGTTGACCAGCACCACGATCGGCGCACCGTCGAGACGGTCGCCGCGGCTGGCCTCGAAGCTCATTTTCGCGTCCGCGACCCGGCCCTTGGTGTAAACGATCTGGCCTTCCTCGAGGAACGTGTCGACCATCTCCACCGACCCCTCGAGTACGCCGCCGGGGTTGTTGCGCAGGTCGAGCACCAGTCCCTTGAGGGCCTCGTCCTCGTTCTCCTCGTTCAGGGCGTCGAGCGCTTCGTGCATCTGTTCGACGGTGCGGGACTGGAACTGCGAAATCCGGATGTAGCCCATGCCCGGTTCGAGCAACTCGTGCTTGACCGATTCGGTCTTGATGATCGCGCGAGTGATGGTGAACTCGAGGGGCTTCTTCTCCCCTTCGCGGGCGATGGTCAGATCGATATCGGTATCCGGCTTGCCGCGCATCTTCTTGACGGCTTTTTCGAGGTCCATGTCCTGGGTGACCTCGCCGTCGATGCGGATGATCTTGTCGCCGGCCTCGAGCCCCGCTTCCTTGGCCGGGGTGTCGTCGATGGGCGCGATGACCGTCAGCACGCCGTCCTTCATGCCCACCTGGATGCCCAGGCCGCCGAACTCGCCGCTGGTGGACTCGCGCAGGCTCTTGAATTCCTCGTCGTCGAGGTAGCCCGAGTGCGGGTCGAGCTCCGAGATCATGCCGCGGATGGAGTTCTCGATCAGCTCGCCTTCGCTGATCTCGTCGACGTAGTCCGAGCGCACGCGATCGAGCACGTCGGAGTAGCTCCGCAGTTGCTCCAGCGGGATGTCGCCACCGGTCTCTTCCGGGCGGTCGGCCATCGCGTTGATGGCGATGGCGATGGCAAAACCGAAGAAGGCGGCTATGCCCAGGCTCGAGGCCTTGCGGATCCAGGTAGTCATGATGTTCTCTCTAGACATTCAACGTCGACGTAATGAGCCCATCGGGGCCGATCACGCGGCGGCCCGGAGGACGCGCCGCGTGGTTTCTCGAAGACAGGGACGGCAATCCGGCGAACAGGACGCCTTGGACCGCCCTCCCGGGACGGCCCAAGGCCGTCCGCCTCGGATCAGGTCGCCGTCTTCCGGACGGGCCGGCCGATCCGATACGATTGCCCGCAACTATGCCATGTTCCGGGTCCCGGCTGCGAGTTTCCCGGGCCATTCGGACATGGGACCACGAAACGGGCCGTTCGTTTCGGACCCCCGGTTTTAGTACACGCGGCAGGCTGACGCCACCGTCGGCTCAGCCGCCGACCACCTGGCGCCAAGCCGGCCAGCGCCCCGGATCGATGGGCTGGTTGCCCCGGCGGACCTCGACGTAGAGCCCTTCCTGGCCGGCGTCGATGACCCCGGAGGTGCAGAGCCGATCGCCACGGGTCACCCGGTCGCTCTTGGTGACGTGCAGCGAGCGACAGTGGGCGTAGAGCGACAGGAAGTCGCCGTCGTGACGCAGCATCACCAGCTGTCCCCAGCCCTTGAGCGTGCCGGCGAAGGCAACCCTTCCGTCCTCGACTGCCCGGACCGTGCTTGCGCCGTCGGCGTGGAAGATCACGCCGTCGTTGCGCAGGCGGCCCTGGGGCAGGGTCTCGCCGAAACGGCGCTCAATGCGTCCGGCGATCGGGATGCTGCCGTCGCCGATAGCCGCTTGCCTATCGTCCTTCGCGGGGCGTTCCTCCCGTTCGGCTGTCTTTTCCGCGCGCTCTCGTTCCGCCCGGCGGCGGTCTTCCTCTTCTCGAGCGCGCTCCTTCTCGGCCTTGCGCGCCTCGGCCACCTCTCGGTCGAGGCGTCGCTTGCGGTCCAGCAGCCCCTTGAGCTCCTCTTGTTGCCGGTCCAGCGTCTCGCCCAGCGAGGCGAGCAGCCGTTGCTGGTCGGCGAGGTTGGCGCCCACCTCGTCGTAGTGGCGATCGAGTCGGTCGCCGGCCTCGCGAAGCTCTCGGTCGGTCGCGCTGATTTCCTCGCGGTTGTTCGCCAGCTCGGCGCGCTGTGCCTCCAGCGCCCGCCGGGCTTGTTCGACCGGACGGATCAGGGCGCGCAGGTAGTGCAGGTCGCGGTCGGCCTGCAGGGCGTCGCCGTCCCCAAGCAGCGTCTTCAGGACGGTGCCGCGCGTCAGGGGATAGGCGGCCCGCAGGCGTTGCGCCAGTTCCTCGCGTCGCCGTTCGAGGCCGTCGCGCAGCTCGATCTCGCGCTGATCCAGCGTCCGTTGCCGCTTTTCGAGTTCGCGGCGTTCGGCGTCGAGCTCGCTCGCCTTCTCTTCCAGGAACGCCATGCGGTCCTGCAGCTCGGTCAGCTCGTCGCGGGCGGCCGCTCGTTCCTTTTCCGTGGAATCGATTTCCTCGCGCTGAGCGTCGATGCGTTCCTCGATAGCCTCTTCGGCCGGTGCGGTCGGGCCAATGGCGACGAACAGCACGAAAATCGCTCCTATCGTCACGCGGTGCAGCCGGTGGCGGGAAAAATCGCGGTAGCGGTTTGGCGGTGACTGTGGCAAGGCTGGCCCCTGACCTTGGACGAACGGGATCTGCCGCGTCGCCGGGGAGTCGCTCGGACCCGGCGCGCCCGTGACGCGCGAGGCCTGCAACAATTCGGCGGAAAAGCGGTAGTATACGGGGGTGGGAATCCCTGCACGAATCGCCATGCTCGGGTCAGCGCCCGACACGGCGGTTGCAGGGCTTCTCCCGAAGGACGTCGCCACGCGGGTTCCGCAGGTCGCCTGGAAGCGCCGTCGCGAGGCGAAACCCATCAAAAGCAACCAGCACTTGGGTCGAACGATGAACTTGGAAACCGAGGAATATCCCGCCACCCGGCTGATGGGCCGCTCAGAGGACATCGAGCGTGCCTCGCGATCGCTCAAGGCGATGTCGCACCCGCTACGCCTGAAGATCCTGTGCGTGCTGGGCGATAGCGAGCTCAGCGTGCAGCAGATCGTCGATGCCGTGGGGACGACCCAGAGCAACATCTCTCAGCATCTGGCGATCCTGCGCGACAAGGGCATCCTCGCCTCACGCAAGGACGCCAACCGGGTGTTCTATCGCGTCTCCGACGCGCGGACGCTGCGCCTGATCGGCATGATGCAGGAAGTTTTTTGTCCGCTCAATTAGGATAGAATAAAATAATTCTATTCGTGTGTGTCGACCCGCATTCGGCGCACCATTCCCTGATTCTCGCGGAGGCATTGAACATGACAACCGATCGTTACGTACGCATCGTCGCCGGGCTGATGATCCTGATCACCCTGGCACTGGCCCACTTCACCGGCCAGGCCGACCTGGGCCAGCTGTCCTGGTTGTGGCTGACGGCATTCATCGGACTGAACCTGTTCCAGAGCGGCATCACGCGCTTCTGCCCCCTGGATTCGATCCTCGAGAAGATGGGCGTGCGCCGCGCTACCTGAGGCAGTCGGCAGCAAGGCGGCCCGCCGGGCAGCTCGACCGAACAAGGCACCGGATCGGCATCACGCTGGCGGTGCCTTGAATTTTTTCTGCGTCGCGGCCATTGTATGGGCCACCTTCCGACCCCGACTTCAGAGAAGAAGCAATGGAATCCTTCATCGATTTCCTGGCCCGCCACTGGGTGCTTTCCAGCGTGGCCGTCCTCCTGCTCGTGCTGCTGGTCGGCAACGAGCTTTCCCGGCGCTTGCAGAAGTTCAAGACGCTCGGCCCGGTCGAGGTTGCCCGCAAGGCCGGCCGCGACGGGGTGGCCCTGATCGACGTCCGCGAGGACAACGAATGGAAGGCCGGGCACATCAAGGGTGCCCGCCACATCCCGCTGGGCAAGCTGGACAAGAAACTCGACGAGCTCAAGCGCGAGAATCCCGACGAGGTAGTGCTGTACTGCCGTTCCGGCAACCGGTCGGCCACGGCGGCCAACATCCTGATCAAGGGTGGCCTGGAGAACGTCAGTCACCTGGGCGGTGGCATCCTGGACTGGGAAGCCCAGAACTACCCCGTGTCCAAGGGCCGCTGAGGGCGGACGCCATGAGCACCGAGTCCGGCCATGCGCGTGACCAGCCCCCGATCGTGGTCTACCAGAGCCCGCTCTGTCCCTTCTGTCATTTCGCCAAGCGCCTGTTGAAGAAGCGCGGCCTGGCGTTCGATTCGATCAACGTCCAGCTGTCGGCGGCGAAGAAGGACGAGATGATCCAGCGGGCCAAGCGGGTGACCGTGCCGCAGATATTCATCGGCGAGACACACGTGGGCGGTTACGATGAGCTGGCCGCCCTCGACCGGGACGGGCGCCTGATGCCGCTGGTCGAGGCGGAGGCCCGTCGTGCCGCGGGCGAGCCGCCGGTCGCGGGAGGCTGATCCGGCAGCAACGGGCGGTATGATGTTGTCCCCACGGATCGTTCGCGACGCCCGGAAAGGAGGCCTGCGATGAGTGATGCCAGACACGTCGTCTGCCCCGCCTGCGGGGCGGTCAATCGGGTGCCCGCCGAGCGGCTCGGTGCCGGCAGTTGCGGGCGTTGCGGCCAGCCATTGTTTCCCGGCCGGCCGGTGACGCTCGACGAGGCCGGTTTCGCTCGCCACGTCGAGCGCAACGACCTGCCGGTGCTGGTCGACTTCTGGGCCGAGTGGTGCGGCCCGTGCAAGATGATGGCGCCCACCTTCGATCAGCTGGCGCGTGACTTCCGCGGGCGGCTCGTGGTCGCCAAGCTCGAGACCGAGCGGGCGCCGAACGTCTCGGGTCGCTTCGGTATTCGCAGCATCCCCACGATGATCCTTTTCTCCGGCGGTCGCGAGGTCGACCGCCTTTCCGGCGCCCTGCCGGCCGCGCAACTGACGCAGTGGCTCAACGGGCACGGCATACGCTGAATCCCAACGAACTCAAAGACGACCAGGAAATACCGACATGGCAGAGGGCGAGAACACCGCCGCCGGCAACAGCCAGGCGAACGAAGGCAACGAGCAGCAGTTCTTCCTGCAGAAGATCTACCTCAAGGACCTGTCGTTCGAGTCGCCGCAGGCGCCGGACATCTTCACGCGCGACGACTGGAAGCCCGAGATCGGCGTCCAGGTGGGCAACAACGCCACGCGTCTGAGCGACAGCACCTTCGAGACCGAGTTGACCATCACGGTCACCGCCACGCACGACGAGAAGACCATCTACCTCGCCGAGGTGCAGTACGGCGGGGTTTTCACCATCAAGGGCTTCGAGGATGCCACCCGTCGGCAACTGCTGGGCGCCTACTGCCCGACGCTGCTGTTCCCCTACATCCGCGAGACGGTCGGCGACCTGGTGATGAAGGGCGGTTTCCCGCAGATGGTGCTCCAGCCGATCAACTTCGACGCGCTCTACGCCCAGCACGAGCAGCAGCGCGCCGCGCAGGCCGAAGGCGCCGGCGAAGCCCGCCCGAACTGATCGCCACGCGATGAACGCTCGGGAGCGCACACGCATCGCGGTGCTCGGCGCCGGCTCCTGGGGCACGGCGCTCGCCGGGCTGCTGGCCGCCAATGGTTCCTCGGTGCGCCTCTGGGCGCGCGACTGCGAGCAGGCGGGGGCCATCGACCGGCAGCACCAGAACAGTCGTTACCTGCCGGGCATCGACCTGCCCGAGAGCCTGCGGTCCGGCTGCGATCTCGCCGCGGCGGTCGAGGACGCCGACCAGGTCTGGCTGGTCCTGCCGACCAAGATCCTGGGCGAGTTTCTCACCGAGCACCGTGAGGCGCTGCCACGCTCGGCGGTCTACGTCACGGCCTCCAAGGGCTTCGAGCCGGGCACCGGGCGGCGCATCGACGAACTGGTGGCCGGCGCGCTTGGTGACGTCGCCTTCGCGGTGGTTTCCGGGCCGACCTTCGCCATCGAGGTCGCCCACGGCCGCCCGGCGGCACTGGCCGTCGGCAGCCGCGATCGCGCCGTGGCCGAGCAGGTCGCCGAGGAGCTGCGCAACGATCACATCCGCTGCTATCCGAGCAGCGACGTGGTGGGGATCGAGCTGGCCGGTGGCCTGAAGAACGTGCTGGCGATCGCCGCGGGCGTCTCCGACGGCTTCGGCTTCGGCGCCAACACGCGCGCGGCCCTGATCACGCGGGGGCTGGCCGAGATGATGCGCCTGGGCGAGGCCATGGGCGCGCGCATGGAGACATTCACCGGGCTGGCCGGCCTGGGCGACCTGGTGCTCACCTGCACCGACGATCATTCGCGCAACCGTCAGTTCGGGCTGCGGCTGGCCCGGGGTGAAACGGTCGAGCAGGCAGTCGCGGCGATCGGCCAGGCGGTCGAGGGCATCAGCGCCGCCCGCGAGGGGCATCGGCTGGCCCAGGCCCATGGCCAGGAGATGCCGATCACCGAGGCGGTCTACCGCGTGCTCTACGAGGGGTTGCCCGCCCGGGAGGCGGTCGGCGAGCTTCTCGCCCGCGAACAGGGTCACGACGAGATCTGATCCGCGGTCAGTCGCCCGGTTCGAGCGGCAAGATCTCGCGGATCTCGGCGCGATGCTCGCGCACTACGAAGCGCACGTCGATGTCCTCGATGTGCATGCCGTAGATTCGCTCCGGGTCATCGTGGAACGCCGGGCGGGGATCCTGTGCCAGCGTCTGTTCGATCAGCGCGATCCGTTCGGGTGACAGTCGCTCCAGCCACGGCTCCGCTGCCCCCCAGATCACGGCCAGCCGTTCCGGCGGCCCGCTCGCCCAGCCGCCACGGCTGTCGGCCGGGCAGTCGGCGTAGGGGACATGCGGCTTGACGTCCAGGACCGGCGTGCCGTCGAGCAGGTCCAGCCCGCCCAGGTGCAGCCGCACCCCGTTCGCGTCACGCTGCACGTCGATCAGTCGGACCACCGACATCCCGACCGGGTTGGGCCGCACCGGGGCGCGGCTGGCGAACACCCCCACCCGCTCGTTGCCGCCCAGCCGCGGCGGTCTCACCGCCTTGCGATCGTCGGCCCGCATGCGCCGCTTGGCGTGGAACACCCACAGCAGCCACAGGTGAGAGAAGGCCTCGATGCCCTGCCAGGCGGACGGGTCGCGCCACTCGGCGGTCGGCATCAGGATGCCGGTGGCGGCCGGCACGATGCCCGACTGACGTGGTATACCGAAACCTTCACGGTAGGGGCTCTGGATGTGTCCGATCGGTCGCATCGACCAGCTTTTCGTCATCTTGCCCCCGTGAAGTCCAGTTGTCGCCAGGCCTCGAAGAGCGCCACGGACGCCGCGTTGGCGAGATTGATGCTGCGTGAACCCGCCACCATGGGCAGGTAGAGCCGCTGCGACTCGGGCAGCGCCCCAAGGATCCCGTCGGGCAGGCCGCGCGTCTCGGGGCCGAACAGCAGCACGTCGTCCGGCCGGTAGGCGACCCGGTCGTAGCGCGTGCTCCCGCGCGTGGAGAACGCGAGCAGCCGCCCGGGCGCCGCGGCCCTCGCCCGGTCGAGGTCGGCATGGCGGTGCAGGTGCGTGAGCTGGTGGTAGTCGAGCCCGGCGCGTCGCAGCGCCTTGTCCGAGAGCGAGAACCCCAGTGGCTCGACCAGGTGCAAGTCGGCACCGGTATTGGCGCACAGCCGGATCAGGTTGCCGGTGTTGGGCGGGATCTCGGGTTCGAACAGCATGATCGACGGCATTTTGGCATTATAGGGCCAACGCTGGCGGGGACGACGACTCCCCGCCCACGAGACACGCATCAAGAGGTGAAGGCATGAAGGTACTGGTTATCGGTGGTGGCGGTCGCGAGCACGCCCTGGCGTGGAAGATCGCCCAGTCGCCACGGGTCGAGACGGTCTTCGTCGCCCCCGGCAATCCCGGCACGGCCGGTGAGTCCAAGTGCCGGAACGTGCCGATTTCCGCGACAAACGTCGCCGAAATGGTCGCCTTCGCATCCGAAAACGCCATAGATCTCACCGTGGTCGGTCCCGAGGCGCCGCTGGTCGAGGGTGTGGTCGACACATTCCGTGACGCCAATCTCGCCATCTTCGGCCCGACCCGGGAGGCCGCCCAGCTGGAGGGCTCCAAGGCCTTCGCCAAGGACTTCATGGAGCGCCACGGCATTCCCACGGCGAAATACCGCGTCTTCGACACCGAAGCGCCGGCGATCGATTTCGTCCACGAGCACGGCGCGCCGGTGGTGGTGAAGGCCGACGGGCTGGCCGCCGGCAAGGGCGTGATCGTAGCCCGGACCATCGACGAGGCCGAGGCCGCCATCCGCGACATCTTCGGCGGGCAGTTCGGCGCGGCCGGCGCGCGCGTGGTGGTCGAATCCTTCCTTGCGGGCGAGGAGGCGAGCTTCATCGTCATGGTCGACGGCGAGCACGTGCTGCCCATGGCCTCCAGCCAGGACCACAAGGCCCGCGACGCGGGTGATAAAGGCCCGAACACCGGCGGCATGGGCGCCTACTCGCCCGCGCCGGTGCTCGATGACGCGATGATCGAGACGGTGGTGGCGCAGGTGATCGAGCCGACCGTGAAGGGCATGGCCCTCGACGGCCTGCCCTACACCGGCTTTCTCTACGCCGGGCTGATGATCGGCGCGGATGGCGAGCCGCAGGTGCTTGAATTCAACTGCCGCTTCGGTGACCCCGAAACCCAGCCGGTACTGATGCGCCTGGAGAGCGATCTCGTCGATCTCATCGAGGCGGGTGTCGACGGCAGGCTCGACCAGGTCAGCGCCGAATGGACCGACGAGGCCGCCGTGGGCGTGGTGCTGGCCTCGGCCGGCTACCCCGAAAGCTCATCGAAGGGTGACGTGATCACCGGCCTCGACCGGCTGCCCGACGGCGTGAAGGCCTTTCACGCCGGCACCGCGGAGACCGACGGCAATATCGTCACCAACGGCGGGCGCGTGCTCTGCATCACCGCGCTGGGCGAGACCGTCGAGGCCGCGCAACAGGCCGCCTACGCCGGCGTCGACAAGGTTCGCTTCGAGGGCGGTTTCTGCCGCCGCGATATCGGCTGGCGGGCGATCAATCGGTCCTGACGGTCCTCGAAGCCGGGTCGGCTGGCAAGTCGTGCAAAAGCTGCTTTACTCCGTGACCCACAACCCGTCACGGTAACCCGCCATGCGCCGCCTCACTGCCTTGCTCGCCTCCCTTTTTCTTGCCGGTACTGCCCATGCGGCCGACAAGGCCGCCGAGCTCTCCGTGGGCGATTCCGCCCCGGCCTTCGCCCTGCCCGATCAGGACGGCGAGACGCGACGTCTCGAGGACTACCGCGGCCAGTGGTTGGTGCTGTATTTCTATCCCAAGGACGACACCCCCGGTTGCACCACCGAGGCCTGCAGCTTCCGTGACAACATCAACCGGCTGATCGCGCAGGATGCCGCCGTGCTGGGCGTGAGCATGGACAGCGTCGAGAGCCACGCCGACTTCGCCACCGAGCACGAACTGCCCTTCCCGCTGCTCGCCGACCCCGAGGGCGAGGTGGTCGAGCGTTACGGTGCTCTGAGCGACTTCATGGTGGTCAAGTTCGCCAAGCGCCAGACCTTCATCATCGATCCCGAGGGCAATATCGCGACGATCTACCGCAAGGTGGACCCGGACGAGCACGTCCGTGACGTGCTCGATGACCTCAAGGAACTGCGCGAAGCCGGCTGAGGCTCAGTCGACGCGGAACTTCGCGTGGCAGGCCATGCACTGGTTCATGGCCTCGGCCGTCATCGCGGTGATGTCCTCGAGCGGGTCGGTCTCCGCGCGGATGACGATTTCCTCGAAGGCCAGATGCATCGGACCGCCGATGGCCTTGAACTCGGGTGGGGTCTTTTCCCGGATGGAGGCGGGCGTCTCGCGCGCCATGCGGTTGCCCGAGATCCTCGCCGCCTCGACTATCGCCTCCCGGTCCTCCTCGCTGATCCCACGCAGGATGCCCTGGATGCTGCCGAGCATCACCTGCATGTCGGCGAGAAAGGTCGCCTTCTCTTCGGGCGTGAAGCCGAGATCGACGCGCGAGTCGGCCGGCTCGTCCGCCATCGCCGCGGGGACCATGAGCGGGCTGGCGGCGACGACGCCGGCCAGCAGCAGGCAGCGGGTGGTTGGTGAAGAGATGAATCCGGTCATGTGTGGTGTCCTTTTTGTCGTAATGGTTTCTCCGAGACGGCGTCAGTCCGCGCCCACCGCCCGGTAGCCGGCGTGGCAGGCGATGCACTGCCGGTTCACGCCGGCGAGCGCCTCCAGCGGTGGGCGCAGGTCGCCGGTGATCTCCGCGTCCCGACTGATCCGCGCGAACTCGCTGGCGGCGCGGTGCATGCGTCCACCGATCTCGCGCATCCCTTCCGGCATGAAGCGCGCCATGCGCGAGGCGCCGTGGTCGTCCATCGAGCTCATCCCCAGCCGGGCCTCGGCGATGTCGGCCGCGGTGGCGAAGTCCTCGTCGGCCAGTGCGGCCTGGATCTCTCCCATCGCCTCGAGGTGGTCGCGCATGTTTGCCAGCATGTGCGCGTGCATGGGGGCCGGCAGCGACACGGCCTGCCGATCGTCATCCTCGGCGCCATGACCGGTGGGGGCTGCCGCGCTGATCGGCGATGACAGGGTGATGCCGCCTAGCATTGTCAGGGTCGTCAGGAATCGGGAGAGTCGCATCGGGGTCTCCGTGTGCTTCTAGGCCACCACAAGATTAGGCCTCGCGACGCGAATCTCATATGATCCGGATCACTCGGCGGTACAAGGGGCAATAGCAGGACAATGATCGACTGGCCGCGATTGAACCGTGACTATCCGATTCTTGGTGGTCTGCCGGAGACTCTGCGTGAGCGGGCGGTCGAGCGCAGCGCCACTGCGGGGGAGCCGCTCGGTCGCCAGGGCGAACCGCCGACGGCCATGTTCTTCGTGCTGGCGGGAGAGGTGCGCCTGCTGCGACGCTCGTCGAGCGGGCGGGAGACGGTAATGCAGCGGGTGCAGGAGGGGTTCGTCGCCGAGGCGAGTCTCGATGCGTCTTGCTACCACTGCGATCTGGTCGCGGGAGCGAGTGGCAAGGTGCTGGTGTTCCCCCGGCGTGATTTCGAGTCGGCGCTTGTCGAGTCCCGGGCATTCAACCGGGCGTGGATCGCGCATCTTTCGCGGGAGTTGCGTAAGGCGCGATCCCGGAACGAGCGACTGTCGTGCCCGACAGCCGCCGAGCGGATACGGCATGCCGTCGTGACGGAGGGAGATGGCTGCCGTCTGCGACTCGGTCAGCCCCGCAAGGAGTGGGCCGCTGAACTGGGTTTGACCCATGAGGCGCTCTACCGCGCCCTGCGACGGCTGCGCGAGCAAGGCGCGATCCGCGAGGGTGGCGATTGGATCGAGTGGCTAGCCGACTGAGCGGGTACGTAACGAAAATCCCCGGCTCAAGCCGGGGATTCGTTTCAGCGGGGATCGCCTGCGTCAGCCGCGGCGCATCGAGTCGTAGAACTCGTTGTTGGTCTTGGTCTGCTGCAGCTTGTCGAGCAGGAACTCCACCGCCTCGAGCTCGCCCATCGGGTGGAGGAACTTGCGGAGGATCCACATCTTCTGCAGTTCCTCGGTATCCGTAAGCAGTTCCTCGCGACGGGTACCCGAGCGGTTGATGTTGATCGCCGGATAGACGCGCTTTTCCGCGATGCGCCGGTCGAGGTGGAGCTCCATGTTGCCGGTGCCCTTGAATTCCTCGTAGATCACCTCGTCCATCTTCGAGCCGGTGTCGACCAGCGCGGTGGCCAGGATGGTCAGGCTGCCGCCCTCCTCGACGTTGCGCGCGGCACCGAAGAAGCGCTTCGGGCGATGCAGGGCGTTGGCGTCGACGCCGCCGGTGAGCACCTTGCCCGAGGACGGCACGACCGTGTTGTAGGCGCGCGCCAGGCGGGTGATCGAGTCGAGCAGGATCACCACGTCGCGCTTGTGCTCGACCAGGCGCTTGGCCTTCT
>CAYUAO010000042.1:0-13582 GCA_964442775.1 uncultured Halothiobacillus sp.
GCGAACAAACCCGCGAGCCAGAGGCACCATCGATTCGTGCAGAGTTTCCTTAACGAGGCGATAACGAGGGGATGTTAGGCAGCGATGCGTTCCGGGATCTGTCTGGTTAATCCGGAGGAGTGGACTACGCTTGTCTGTACTCGGGGTTCCCGGGAACAATGATTTTGCGCAAGGGTGATCTTGTGCAAGGAGTGGATGTCATGAAGAAAGTCGCTCGAATTGTCACTCCGTTCGTGATTGCCTCGTTCACCATGGGCAGTGTGTCGGCGGTCGCCGCACCCTCGTCGGTGGTCGACGGGATGGTCACAACCCAGGAAGCGTTGAACGCCGACCAGGCCAGCGCGGATCGTGAGCGGGTGGTGGAATTGCTTTCCCGGGACGAGGTGCGTGACCAACTGGTCGCCCAGGGGGTCGATCCGGCCGAGGTCGAGGAGCGCGTCGCGGCCTTGTCCGACCAGGAAGTGCGAGAGATGAACGCACGTCTTGACCAGATGCCCGCCGGCGCCAACGCCGTGGTCGGTGCCCTGTTCACGGTGTTCATCGTCCTGCTGGTGACCGATCTGCTGGGCCTGACCAACGTGTTCCCGTTCACTCGCTGAAAAGCGGGATAACGCGATCATGCGAAACCGGAGAATCGGAAGCGCCCGCTGGTCGGGCGCTTTGCTGTGTCTGGTGATGGGCGCATTGCTCGCGGGCTGCGCCACCACGCCCCCGCTTTCCGACGCCACCCGGTCGACGCTCCCTGAACGCCAGGTTGTCGACGACGTGCCGTTCCATGGCCAGCGTGACTACCAGTGCGGCCCCGCGGTGCTGGCCATGATGCTGAACCACGCCGGGCGCCCCGCGGGTGTCGACGAGCTGATTCCCCAGGTATTCCTCCCCGAACGCGAGGGCAGCGTCCAGCCCGAAATGCTTGCCACCGTCCGGCGGCACGGTCTGATTCCGTTCGTGATTCCCGGAGACATGGACGCGCTGCTGCAGGAGACCGCGGCTGGCCGGCCGGTGGCCGTGCTGCAGAATCTCGCCCTGTCGTGGTGGCCGACCTGGCACTACGCGGTGGTGATCGGTCATGATCTCGAATCAGAGCGCCTGGTGCTGCACAGCGGCGAGACACCGCGCATGGAGACCGGGATGGGGCGTTTCGACAACACCTGGGCGCGGTCCGACCGCTGGGGCTTCGTCGCCCTGGAGCCGGGTGATCTGCCGGTCACACCGGTCGGGCGCGAGACTGCGCATGCCATCTCGGCATTCGAGGCGGTGCAGGGCGCCGAGGCGGCGCTGCCTTCCTGGCGCGCGCTGGCCGAGCGCAAGCCCGATCTCGCCCTGGGCCAGTTCGGGCTGGGTAACGCGCTGGCCGCCGGCGAGGCGCGCCGCGAGGCGGCACGCGCCTTTCGGCGGGCCACCGAGGCCGACCCGGATTTTGCGGCGGCGTGGCTCAATCTCGGGCTGATCCAGCGCTCGCTCGGCCGGACCGAACGGGCCCGCGAGGCCTTCCGGCAAGCCGCGTCGATCTCGGGGCCGCTCCAGGAGCGGGCTCAGGAACAGCTCGACGCGGACGACCAGGCGCGGTGAATGCCCGCGGATCGGGCGAATGATCCATTCGAACCCGGTGCCGGTTCAGCCTGGCTTGCCCGGTTCGATCAATGGCACCCAGCCGGGCAGCGCTTCGACACGGGCGAGCCACTCGGTGACGGCCGGGAAGGGTGCCAGTGAAACGCCGGCCTCGTCGGCAAGTGCCGCGTAGGGATAGCAGGCCAGGTCGGCGATGGTCGCGTGGTCTGCGGCCAGCCACTCGGCCTCCCCCAGACGTCGCTCCATCAACGCCAGCCCGCCGCGCCCCTCTTCCTGGCACTGCTCGCGGTTGAATGGTGCACCGAGTCGCCAGACGGCGCGGGCACGGGCCAGGCCGTAGAGCAGTTCGTCGCCGGCCACGGCCAGCCACTGCATGGCGGCCGCCTCGGCGGCCGGTTTCTCCGGCAGCCATCGGGGCGTGCCGTAGCGGCGCGCGAGGTACACCAGAATCGCCATCGAATCCCAGATGCGCACCTCGCCGTCGACCAGGAACGGCACCTGGCCACGGGGGTTGATGCGTTTGAACTCGGGCGAGGCGGTCTCTTTGGCCATGACGTCGACGAGAACACGCTCGTAGTCCAGATCGAGCATCGAGAGCAGCAGCCGCACCTTGTGGCAGTTGCCGGACAGGGGAAAATCGTAGAGCGTGATCGAATGCACGATAAAGCCTCCGAGTGGCGATATTGACGGGTGGTTGTCGTGCAGATGGTCCGGGAAATCAAGCCGTGACGTGGCATCGCGCACAAAAAGGGCCCGGCATGCCGGGCCCTATCGCCGTGCAGGGCGAGTCTCAGGCGACGTAGGGGAGGCCCTCGTCAATCGGCAGGCTCGGGTCGCGCGACCACTCGTTCCAGGAGCCGAAGTACAGCCGCACGTTCGCGATGCCCGCCGCCCGCAGGGCGACCAGCGTGTTCGAGGCCCGCGCGCCCTTGAAACAGTACAGGAACACCTCGGAGTCCGGCGTGATCCCGACGCTGTCGCACTCGGCGCGTATCTCGCTGGGTGACTTGAACCGTGCTACCTCGCCGGGCTTCATGAAGCGATACCACTCGATCCACACCGCGTCGGGCAGTCGCCCCTTGCGCGGACAGAAATCCTTGCCGTAGGGCGACGAGCTCTCGGCGATCCACTCGTCGACGTCGCGCACATCGAGCAGTACCACGTCATCGCGTTCCAACGCGGCGAGCACGTCGTCCTTGTCGAGCATCACGTCGCTGGCGCCGCTGTCGAGAGGGAAGGGCGCGGCGATCGGTTGCGGCGTCTCGGTGCTCACCGGCTGGCCGGCGGCGACCCAGCCCTGAAAGCCGCCGTGCAGGATGCGGATCTTTTCCTTGGGATAACCGAGGTGCTCGAGCAGGAACAGGCCGCGGCATGACTGGCCGAAGCCGGTGTCCATGGCGTCCTCGTAGAGCACGGCCACCTTGTCGCCATCCAGCCCGGCCGCACCGAATTTCTCGCTGAACTGCTGTTCCAGTTCCGCCAGTCCTTCCGGGGTGGAGGTGGCGAGGAAGGTGAAGATCTCCGGCATGTTGATCGCCCCGGGCAGGTGGCCGGCGGCGTAGGCCTCGGGGCTGCGGGTGTCGATCGGCACGACGCCGTGGCTGGCGAGCAGCGTGTCGAGGGCGGTGGGTTCGATCAGCGGATTGCTCATGCGGTACTCCTGGGGCCGGTGGCCCGGTAATGACGACGATGGTGGCCCCGGTGGACGGGGCGTGTTCAGCCGGCGTGTCCGGTGACGCGTCGGTACAGGGACTCGTGTTCGGACACCGCCTTGCCGGCCAGCGCGTAGCCGGCGAGTTGGCCGCGGCTGACGAAGTCGTTGCGCTGTCCTTCCTCGACCGGCTGCGGCGTCCAGCGACCCAGGTCGGCGAGACGGCGGTCGGGCGGGCAGAGCATGATCGGCAGGCTCGGGGTCTTGACCCGGATGGCCGCCGGCCGGTGCTCGAAGGGCAGGCAGTCGCCGCACAACGCCGCGGCGGCGGTCTGGGCCATGCGGCGGATCGGCTCGATGAAGAAGTAGCTGTTGCCCTCGATCTCGGCGCAGTCGCCCACCGCGTAGACGTGCGGATCACTGGTCTGCATGGTCTCCGCCGCGGCGAGGATGCCGCGGTTGGTGACCAGCCCGGCGCGCTCGGCGAGATCGGTGTTGGGCACCAGGCCCATCGCGGAGATCACCTCGTCGGTACGGATTTCCCCGCCGTTGGTGAGCGTGACCTTCAGGCGCCCGTCGCCGTGGTCGACGCGGGCGAGGCTGATCCCGGGGCGGAAGTCGACGTCCTTCGAGGCGAGGTGACGCTCCAGTTCGTCGCCCAGGGGAGCAGGGGCGAGTCGGTCGAGCAGGTGCTCGCCGAGGTCGAGCAGGGTGACGCGGTGACCGCCGGCGGTGAGGTCCTCGGCCAGTTCCACGCCGATCAGCCCGGCGCCGATGATGGTCAGGTGGCGCGATTCGCCGTCGAGCCGGCTGCGCAGGCGCTGGTACGCGGCGAGGTGGTTGAGCCGCGTGATGCGGCTGGTGGCGTCGCCCTCGAAGGCGCGAAAGCGCTGGCGGGCGCCGAGGGCGAGCACGAGATTCCCGTAGTGGACCGGCCCGCGGGTGGTCAGCAGGCGCCTGCCCTCGGTGTTCAGCGCCAGCACGCCGGTGTTCGGTTGCAGGGTGATCCCCAGTTCGGCGGCCTTGGCCGGGCCGCTCTGCTCGACGAGATCCTCGGGGGCACGCCCCTGGCTGATCGCCATGGACAGCCCCGGCTTGGTGTAGGAAGCCGCCTCGTCGTTGCTGATCAGCGTGATCGGGCGGTCGGGGTCGCGGGCGCGCAGTTGCTCGGCGACCGTCCAGCCGGCGATGCCGGCACCGACGATGACCACCGAGTCGGGTCCGCCGACACCACCGCGGGCGGCGCGTGGCCGGGGGGCGTCGTTCTGGGCGGCACGCTGGGCGGCGTATTCGTGCAGCGGCATGAAGTCGGCCTTGGTCACCCCGCACAGCGGGCAGTACCAGTCGTCGGGGATGTCCTCGAAGCGGGTGCCCGGCGCGATGCCGCTGTCCGGGTCGCCCTCGTCCTCGTCGTAGATCCAGCCGCAGACGGTGCAGATCCAGCGGATGTCGTCGTCAGGCGTGTTCATGGCGGGTCACCTTGGTTTCGTTCATTTCGGTTGGTGCGGGCGGACGCGGCTCGGCCTTGGGCCGGGTCACGTCGATCGCTTCGATGGACAGCCAGGCCAACATCGCTCCACCCAGGAGCAGGGCGGGTGTCCTTTGGTCCCGCAGCGGTTGGTTATCGGATCGTGGGCAGGGCATGGGGTCAGTCGATCAACGCCTCGATTTCCTTTCTCAGGTGCTTGATCGCCGGGGTCACGATGGCGACGAAGTAGGCCTCGCGCAGCTTGCGCTGGGCCGGGGCGTCAACCAGGTAGCCGTTCGCGCCGGTGTGCAGCATCGCGCTGTTGGCCGCGCGCAGGGCGAGCTCCGAGCCGGCCAGTCGCAGTTCCAGCACCTGGCGGAAGTAGGCCGGGTCCGGGTTGTAGACGTCACGGGCCAGTTCGCGCACCAGGGCGCGGGTGTCCTCGAGTGCCTCGCGCAACTCCTCGGGGCGATCATCGAGATAGCAGTTGACGTGGCCGAGACGCGGCTCGACGTCCTCGCACAGGCGGATGCAGCCCTCGATCACGCCGGTGGCCATGCCGGCCTGCAGCAGGACGAAGCCGGCCTTGATGCGCTGGAGGTAGGGCCCGACCGGATCGGCCATGACCTGGTTCTTCGGGATGAAGACATCCTTGAAGAACAGGGCGTAGGTGCCGGTGCCCTCCATGCCGCAGAACTCGACCAGTTGCCGGAACTCGAACCCCGGCGTGTCGGTATGGACCAGGGCCATCACGTCGCGCGGGTTGTCGCCTTCGACGCGGAAGATCGAGCCGAAAACGTGCGATTCGCCCAGGTTCGAGATCCAGGGCAACTGGCCATTGACGATGAAGCCGTCGGCGGTCTCCTCGGCGTGCAGCAGGATGTCCTCGATGCCGGCGAAGTACTTCATGGGGTTGGACAGGGCGGTGCCGCCGAGCAGCTCGCCGCTGGCCAGTTTCGGCAGGACGGTGTCCTTGAGGTACTGGTTGTCGGAGTTCTCGACGTACCAGCCCACCGCGTCCTGGCACCAGGTCATGAACCCGGTGGACATGCACTCGGCCGAGATGCGGTCCATGTCGTGGATGGCCGCGGCGATGTCCATGCCGGCGGGGTTCTGCGAGGCGAGGTGATGGCGATACGCGCCGGCCGCACCGATCTCGTGAAGCACGTCGGCGGGGTATTCACCGTGGTCGATTGCAGCCACCTTCGGCTTGAGCGAGTGACGGACGACCGTGTCCAGGTCGGCCGGGGCCTCGGTCTTGAGAAACGGCGGCACATCGGGGGGCTCTAGCCCCGGTCGGGCTGCCGCGGGGGTGTGGGTAGCGAGGTTCATGGGGTCGTCTCCGCAAGGTGGCCCGGCGTGCCGGGCCGATTGGCTGATGGGTCGGCGATCAGGCCAGGTGGCAGGAGAGGTCGACCGGGCGGGTCATGGTGTTGGCCACCGGCGACCATTTCTCGGCCGCGTCCAGCAGGTCCTGCAGGTCTTCCTCGCTGATCGGGTCGACCGGTTCGACGTCGAAGTAGACGCGGATCGCGGTGAAGCCCAGCGGCTTGTCCTCGTCGAGATCACCCGTACCCCAGACGGCGGTGACGTTGATGTCCGCCTCGATGGAGAGTTCGAGCTTGGCGAGCTTGATGCCGCGGGCGGTGGCGTTGGCCTGCACGCCGACGGCCAGGCAGGCGCCAAGGGCGGCCAGCGTGGCCTCGGAGGGGTTGGGTGCGGTGTCGTCGCCCAGCAGGTGCGGCGGCTCGTCGACGACCACCGGGTCGAGGTCGCGGATGTAGGTCAGGTTGCGAAAGCGGCCTTCGCAGACGGTCTTGGCCTTGAGCGTGACGATCGCGTCCGGGTTCGACTTGCCCTTCTCACCGAGGGCCTTGAGCCCCTCGGCGTCGATTTCCTTGAGGGCCTGGCGGACACAGGAGGGGGCGACGGGTTGGGCGGAAGCTGTGCTCATGAGTAATCACTCCGATTGTCGGTTGGCTTGGACTCGGGTCGGGATGCCGGTTGGCGAATCCCGCCGTCGCTGCCCCTGGTTGCAGGGGCTGTGCCAATAATCGGGAATGGCGTCGTGACGCCGTTTCGGAGTGCTCCGGTCCCCGGTGCTCCCGCCTGGTGCGCGCATTGGCGAACAATGTCGGCTGATAGTGCGGGAACGGGTGGACAATGTCCGATTTGCCCCGAGGTGGGTGCCGCGAGTAAAAGCCAAGTCACGGAAAAACAACGGAAAGTGTGCGATGGCAGGGTTCTTGAAACGGAACGGGCCAGGCGGCGGCCGTCAGGGTCGCCTCCCGATCCAACCCAACAACGCCGCGGAGGCATTCGCCATGATGACCAAGCAAGATCTGACCGACCTGATCCTCGAGAAGAAGGCCGAACTGGGCCTGTCCTGGGCCGACATCGCTTCCGGGGTGGGGCTTTCGCCGACCTTCGTCACCTCGGCGTGCCTGGGCATGAACAGCCTCAAGCCCGAGTTCGCCGACAAGCTGCTCGCCATCCTCGAGCTGCCAAGCGAGGCCAAGCCGGCGATCGAGGCCTGCCCGATGAAGACCTGGGAGCAGACCGTGCCGACCGACCCGCTGATCTACCGGATCTACGAGGTGATGGGTGTCTACGGCCCGACCATCAAGGAGTTGATCCACGAGGAGTTCGGCGACGGGATCATGAGCGCGATCGACTTCTCGCTCGACATCGATCGCGAGGCCAACCCAGCCGGTGACCGGGTGGTGATCACGATGAACGGCAAGTTCCTGCCCTACAAGTCGTGGTGAGAAGGCCTGAGGCGGGTGCCGCGAACTGAACGAGAAAACGGCGCGGAGTGATTCCGCGCCGTTCGTCTTTCGGGTCCGGTTCAGGCCGTTTGCGCGACCCAGTCCCCCGGCCCGCGTCGTCGCTGGACCTCGCCGTTGTCGCTGATCCGCAGCAGGAACAGCGCGTGCCCTGGGCGGAGAGATGCAGGTGCGCAGCACGATGATCTCGCCGCTGTAGACAACACCCGCGTGCATCAGCGCCGAGACCGCGGCGGGCGCCTTCGACCGACGGTTCAATACGTTCGGCTGGCGATCGGACGGATTCGAATCGATCTTGCGCGCTGCATTGCATAGAATCAGTTCTATGCAAGCTTTTAAAAGCGGGAAGGAAAGGCATGATGGCTGACGAGCCCCGGCGGTCGGAGGCGCGTTACCTCCTTCGGCACGCTACGCTGCGGCAGATCGAGATCGTCGAGGCGGTCGCCCGGCTGGGCAGCTTCACCCGGGCGGCGGAGGAACTCTTCCTCACGCAGCCGACGGTCTCGGCGCAAGTCAAGAGCCTGTCGGAAACCGTGGGCATGCCGCTGTTCGAGCAGATCGGGCGTCGGATCTACCTCACGGACGCCGGCAACCGGGTCGCGCGTGGCTGTCGCGACGTGATCGATGCGCTGTCGAACCTCGAGATGTCGCTCAATGATCTCAAGGGCCTGAAGAAGGGTCGCCTGCGCCTGTCGGTGATTACCACCGCCAAGTACTTCGCGCCGCTGGCGATGGGGGATTTCGCCAAGCAGTACCCCGACATCGAGATGGAGCTGAAGGTCTCCAACCGCGACACCTTGTTGAAGCGCATCGAGGACAACCTCTCGGATCTCTACATCATCGGCCACGTTCCCGACAGCGGGATCGACCTGGAACTGATCCCCTTCGCCCCCAACCCCCTGGTGGTCATCGCCCACCGCGATCACCCGCTGGCCCGCGAACGCAACATATCGCTCGAACGGATCGCCGAGGAGCCGTTCATCATGCGCGAGCCGGGTTCGGGCATCCGCAACAAGATCGAGGAGCACTTCGCGCAGCACGGCCTGAAACTCAGGCAGCGGCTGGTGCTGGAAGGGCCGGAGTCCATCAAGCACGCGGTCGTCGGCCAGCTGGGTATCTCGGTGGTTTCCGAGCACGCGCTGAACCTGGAAAGCGAGGCCGGCCCGCTGGTAAAGCTGGACGTGGTGGGCTTTCCATTGCAGCGCCAGTGGAACATCGTCTACCCGCGCGGCAAGGCGCTGTCGGTGATCGCCCGCGAATTCCTCGAATTTCTCAAGGAACACGGCGGTGACTACCTCAAGATCGGCTGAGCGGTGCCGAGAACGGGGCAGGCTGCGACGCGCCCGGCGGGCCCGGCGACATGGTAGAGTCTCGCCGCCCGACCTCACCCACTCGGCATGCAACCGGGACCTTGCCCAGACGTGAAAGAAAGTTTCCGCCCCACCCTGATCAAACGGATCGCGCAGAATCCGGATTTCCCGGCGTTCGCGCGCACGGTGCAGGAAGCCTATCGCCTCACCGACGACGAGCTGGCCTCGGCGAACGACCTGGCGGCCCTGATCCTGCGCGACCCGGCGCTGACCCACCGCATCCTTCGGCTGGCGAATGCGGCGCACTACCGCCACCTGGGCGGGCAGATCAACACGGTCACCCGGGCGGTGACGGTGATGGGCTTCGAGGAGGTGCGTCTCGCCGCCCTGGCGCTTTCGCTGTTCGAGCAAATCAAGAGCAAACGCCATGGCCGCCTGCTGCAGAGCCGTTTCCTGCAGGCGCTCTACCAGGCCTTTCTCGCCCAGGGCCTGGCCCGGGAACTGGGCGGGTTGTCCGCCGAGGAAATGTTCCTCTGTGCGCTTTTCCAGGATTTCGGCGCGCTGCTCGTCTACCGTCACGCCCCCGAGCACCTGGCCGAGATCGAGCGCGCCCGTCGCGAGGAAGGGCTCGACGAGGACACGGCGATCCAGAAGGTGGTCGGGGTGCTGCCGGTGGCGCTCGCGCGCGATGTCTGCCGCCAGTGGGGGTTGCCGGAATCCGCGCGGCGTTTTCTCACCACGACGCGGGCCTCGGGTCGGATCACCCGCCTGACCCCGGAGGCGCGCGCACTGCGCCTGGCGCAACTCGCGCGCGCCTCGGCCGATGTGATCGCCCGCGGCGAGACATTCGACTCCATCCGCCGCGACACGCTCGACCTGGCCGACAGTTGCGACGTCGAGCGGGCGTTGTTCGAGGAGGCCAGTGCCGCGGCGCGCGACCATATGCTCGAATACGAGGGTCTGATCTCCCCGGGGGATCGTCCGGCCTTTCTCCGACGGATGGCGGCTGACCAGGACAAACCGGTGCCGGTCGACGACACGGTGGTCGCCTTCCCCGAGCCACAGGCACGCTCGGAACGCCTGATCGCCTGCATCGAGGAGAGTACGCAGGCGCTGACCGAGGAGGCGCCCCTGGGACGAATCTTCGCGAGCATGATCGAGGCCATGCACGAGGGGTTGAACCTCGATCTGGCCGTCCTGTTCATGCTTGAGCGCAAGGAGTGGACGTTGACGCCCCGGCTGGGCGAGGGCGCGTCCTTCGAGGGGTTCAGGGAGCGGATGAGCGTGCCGCTCGCCGAGAGCAGTCGGCTGGCGCAGATATTCCAGTCGGGCGAGGATCGTGGCATCCAGCGGCCGAAGATTGCCAGCGACGACATCCTCGACTGGCAGTTCGGCGGCGCGGGGGAGATGGCGATGGTCTACCCCTTGCACGTCAATCGCGCGCCGTTCGGCCTGTTCTACCTCGAAGGCCCGTCCGTGGGGTTCACGGAGGCCAATCTCAACAGCCTGCGCACCCTGCGCAACCAGGCCGCCCTGGCGCTGAAGTCGCGTTCACGACGCCAGTGACTGCCGGTTGCCGTTGGCGACCGACGCCGGTGCCTCGGCGTCGATAACGCGAAGCGTGTTCCCTCCGGCTGCCTTGGCCGCCTTCTTCGCCTGGGTCATCAGCGAGGCGAGGTGCTGCTGGTGAGTCAGCGTTTCGGATCGCACGCGAACGGCGCCGATCGACAGCGTCATCAGGGGGAAACGTCGCTGTCTGCCCTGGCGATCTCGACCGACGATCCCGCCGGACTGGCGGTCGTCGGAGCGGTAGAACCGGCCGATGCTGGCCGAGAAATTCGCGAATAACTGGGCGGCAATGGCCTCGCTGCGAGCTGCCAGGCGGGTGATCAGGACAAAATCGTCTCCGCCGATGTGCCCGATGAATTCCGCGCCGTTGACACCTTGAAGCAGGTGGCTGAGGTGACGGATGATCTTGTCGCCGTCCTCGTAGCTGTAGTGATCGTTGTATGGCTTGAAGTGATCCAGGTCGACGTACATGGCGGTGAAGTCGCGCCGCTCGTCGAGCAGGCGCTGGAGCTCGGCCCGGATCGGAATGTTGCCCGGCAGTCCGGACAGGGGGTTGGCGTAGTGGGCACTCTGCACCTTCATGTCGGTGATCAGGCGCAACAATTCGGTGAACGTGCCCACCCCAGCGTAGCGACCGTTGTCCACCAGTATGACCGCTTCCCTGCGATGCCCGTAGTCGGAGTCGGTGACGAGGCGTGAAACCGTTTCCAGCGGCGTGCGCACGTCCACCGTGATCGGGTTGCGATCCATCAGCCGCTTGATCGGCTTGCGATGGAAGAGGTCGTAACCGTAGCGGTAGAGCAGCCGGTTCATGAATTCCCGACGCCAGACCATCCCGAGGACCTGTCCGTCCACGTCGACTACCGGGTAGAAATCGATCTGTGGGGCGCGCAGGAAGATATCCGCCACGTCGGCGACCGAGCGGGAGGGGAGAAGGGATTCGTGTTCCTCGGCGAGGGTGCGAGCGGTCTGGCTGACCGGGGTGTTGGTCGCGGCCATGGAGCGGGGTGTGTCGGCGTCTCCGTCCAGGAGCGGTGGCTCCTGTGCGGGATGCGCGTAATGATATCCTTGGGCCATTTCGACGTTCAGACCGACCAGCACGTCCAGGTCGGCGGCGTCCTCGAGGCCTTCGCCCACGACCTTGCTGCCGAGCGAATGGGCCAGATGGACGATTGCCTCGAGGAAGCGGCGTTTCTCGTCGTTGGCGTGAATGCCGTGCACGAAGTAGCGGTCGACCTTGATGAGATTTGGCCGCGTCTCTGCCCAGAGCCGCATGCCGTTGTAGCCTGCACCGACATCATCGAGTGCCACCTGGAAACCCTCGCGCTGGAAATCCGTGACTGCCCGGGTGAGCGAATCGATGTCCGTGGTGGGGTGAAGTTCGCTGATCTCCATGACGATCCGGCCGCTGTCGAGACCAAGTGCCTCGACGCAGGCTCCGGTGAGGTTGTCGAGGTGGGCGCCCGTCTGCACGGATTCGATCATGACATTGAGAAACAATCGCCCCGCGTTGCCCGCGGGCGACTCGGCGAAGCGTCGAATCGCCAGCCGGTGTGCCAGCATGTCGAGCTCGACCAGGCAGCCGTGTCGTTCGGCGGCCCGAAACAGGTCGAGGGGCCGGTGCAGCGATCCCTTCGGCCCACGCAGCAGGGCCTCCCACCCCGACACCTTGCCGGTATCGCATCTCACGATGGGTTGGAAAAGGGTTTGCAAGTCCTGCTCCATGAACAGGCGACGGAGTTCGACGGCTTCGGTCTCGGTTTCCGCCTCGATAGCGGCGATTTTCCGGCAGGCCGATTCGGCGATCTCACGGCAACGTTGGCAGCTCGCCCTGAATTCGCTCATTTCCACCATTTCCCTGTCCGGTTTTGTCTCTCGTGCTCGCCGATCATCGCCGCCGGTCATGGTCATGGTCGGCGTGCTGGTGATAACTCGGCACGGGCCTTGAATGCGCACGGATTCTGTCAACGCTTGATGAAGCCAGGATGACGGTAGGGCAGGGCTCCGGAGCGAGCATCGCTACCCGCCTGCTGGAACGGCGGAGTTCCGGGTGACCGTTGCGGTCCGGGTCACGAAGCTCGGTGTACCGGGTCCCGGCATGCCGGTGATGCGTGCCCGGGGCGTTATCATGGCGCTTTTCACCATTGACCGGAGCCACCGATGTCGACCATGCCAGCCTGTCCCGAATGCGGCTCGACCTTCACCTACCATGACGGCACGCTGTTCGTCTGCCCGGAATGCGGCCACGAATGGTCGGGTTCCGGCGAGGACGGCAGCCAGGCGGAAGAGCCCGCCGCGCGCGATGCCCACGGCAATCCGCTGGCCGATGGCGACACGGTGACCGTGATCAAGGACCTCAGGCTCAAGGGCGGCTCGGGTGTCGTCAAGGTGGGCACCAAGGTCAAGAACATCCGCATCGTCGAAGGTGACCACGACATCGACTGCAAGATCGAGGGCTTCGGCCCGATGAAGCTCAAGTCCGAGTTCGTCAAGAAGGCATGATCGCCGTGCATGTCCCGCCGAAGGCCTCATCCACCCCGGGAGGAACGCAATGACCCGACGTGAATCGCTGCCCGTTCGTGCCATTTCGCTCGACGAGGTGGTGGCGGGTGCCGACCGGCTCGCCCGCATGCTGCGGGCGAGCGATTACCAGCCGGACACCGTGATCGCCGTGGCCCGCGGCGGTTTCATGCCCGCGCGCTTCGTCTGCGATTTCCTCGGCGTTTCGCACCTGATGAGCGTCAAAGTGCAGCATTACGCTGCCGGTGCCCGGGCCGAGGAGCAGGCGCGCGTCACGGTGCCGCTCGGCGGCCCGGTCGAGGGTGAACGCGTCCTGGTCGTCGATGACGTCAACGACAGCGGCGACACCCTCGAGGCGATGGCCCGGTACCTCGAGGACATGCGCCCGGCGGCGGTGCGCACCGCCGTGCTGCACGAAAAGGCGGAGACATCGTGCCGGGCGGACTTCGTCGCCGAATCGATTCGTGAATGGCGCTGGGTTCTCTATCCCTGGGCGGTGGTCGAGGACGTGGGCGAGTTCCTGAGCAAGATGAAACCTGTGCCGGCAAGCCGGGAGGACGCGATGTCACGTCTGGCTGTGGAGCATGGCTTGCGACTCGAGGATGCCGAGCTCGATCGCGTGCTGTTCTTCGCCGGGATTCGTTTCGATCACTAGGGAAACTCTGCACGAATCGATGACGTCTCTGCGGGACCTCCAAGGGCCCAG
>CAYUAO010000043.1:0-13574 GCA_964442775.1 uncultured Halothiobacillus sp.
TGGCCACCGGCACGCCGGCTTTCAAGCGCCTTGATCACGAACGACTCGCCAAGCCCGAGTGGCATCGAATTCGTGCAGAGTTTCCCTTGCCAACCCCGGAGAGGTCCCCATGAGTACGCGCCACAGTGTTCGTCTCGATGGCAGCGGCGGCCGGGCCGGCCCACAACAGCAACCGGTCGGCACCTGGATTCGCTTCAACTGGGAAGACCCAGACGACCGGGCCTGGCTCGAACAGGAATCCGGCGTCGACGAGCTGGTGGCCGACAGCCTGCTCGCCGAAGACACCCGCCCCCGCGTGGTCGAGCACGACGAAGGGCTGCTGATGATCCTGCGCGGGGTCAACCTCAACGCGGGCAGCCGACCGGAGGACATGATCTCGCTGCGGCTGTGGTTCGACGGCGACCGGCTGATCAGCACTTCTCGCTTCCCCCTGCGCACGGTCGACGGAATCGCTCACCGGATCGAGGAAGGCACCGGGCCGGCCGATCTCGGCGAACTGCTGATGGAACTGGTCGAGGGGCTGGCCGAACGCACCGACGAGCTGATCGAGTCGATCGAGGAGGAAATCGACGACATCGAGGCCCAGTTGCTCGACGGAGCCGACCGCGAACTGCGCGGCCGGATCGGCCAGATGCGTAGGACGATCATCGTCATCCGACGCTACCTCGCCCCGCAGCGAGACGCGCTGGCCCGGCTGTCGACCATCAACCGCCCCCTGCTCGCCTCCCTCGAACGCGGTCGCATACGCGAACAGGCCGACGCGCTGACCCGGCTGGTCGAGGACCTCGACATGGCGCGCGAGCGAGGCGCGATGATCCACGAACAGTTGCTCACGCGGCTGTCGGATCAGCTCAACACCCGCATGTACATCCTCTCGATCGTCGCGGCGATCTTCCTTCCATTGGGTTTTGTCACTGGCCTGTTCGGCATCAACGTCGGCGGCATGCCCTGGGTGGAGACGCCGATGGGGTTCTGGTGGGTGATGCTGCTGGTCACCGGCATCGGCGTCGGGCTGGGCGTCTGGCTCAAGCGCCGCCGCTGGTTCTAGGGAAACTCTGCACGAATGGCATGCCGCTCTGCGTGCCTTGAGCCGGGTAGATGCAAGGCGCTCGTCCGCCGCGGAAGAGTCATTCTCTTTCCAAGGACGACAACGCAGCAGATGCCCGGCTCAAGGTGCGCCCTATGGGGCCTGTCGAGCCGCCATTGCTCCACGTTGCATCGTCTTGACGTGACCACCGAGCATGCCGGCGACGACTCGTCTTGTTCACAAATGGCTCGTCAGGCCAGAGTGGTATGGCATTCGTGCAGAGTTTCCCTACTACCCCAGCGCCACGTCCAGCACCATCATCACGATGAAGCCGGCGACGACCCCCAGCGTCGCGTCATCGGCGTGACCGCTGCGCTGGGCCTCGGGGATGACCTCCTCGACCACCACGAAGATCATCGCCCCGGCGGCGAAGGCCAGCGCGTAGGGCAGCACCGGCTCCCAGAACAGTACCGCCGCCGCGCCGAGCACCCCGGCGATCGGCTCGACCGAGCCGGACAACTGGCCGTACCAGAAGCTCTTCCTTCGGCTCATTCCCTCGCGCCGCAGGGGCATGGACACCGCCATGCCCTCGGGGAAATTCTGGATGCCGATACCCAGCGCCAGCGCGATCGCCGCGCCCAGGCTGGCGTCGTCGAGACCGTAGGCCAGCGCCCCGAAGGCCACACCGATCGCCAGTCCCTCGGGGATGTTGTGCAGCGTGATCGCCAGCACCAGCAGGGTGGTTCGCCGCCACGTCGTCGGCACGCCCTCGGCCTCGTGCATGGGCGCATTGAGGTGCAGGTGCGGCAGGAGACGATCCGCCCCGCGCAGGAAAGCCGCGCCCAGGGCGAACCCCACCGCCGCCGGAAACCAGGCCGGTACGGCGAGATCACCAGCCATCTCGATCGAGGGGACCAGAAGCGACCAGAAGCTCGCCGCGATCATCACCCCGCCGGTGAATCCCAGCAGGATATCCAGCAGCCGCCGGTTTTCGCGGTTGGTGAAAAAGACGGGCGAGGCACCTGCAGCCGTCATGCCCCAGGTGAACAGCGTGGCGATCAACGCCTGCATCACCGGCGAGGCCGCCAGGAAAGCCTGCCATGGCGCCAGAAGCCAGTCGATCACGTCATCCTCCCCGAGCGGCGGAAATCCATCGAATCACCTCCTGTCATTCGAATGCATGATAGACGAGCAACCATGCGATCCACCCGCCGGAAATTAGCTACAACCTCACGGCATGAGGTCTAAGCTACTGATGGGCAAGATCAAAACCAAGCAACAGGAGGTGGTCCATGAGCGATTCCATGCTGAAGGTGATCGAGGTACTCGCGGAGTCCGAGAAATCCTGGGAGGACGCCGCCGACCAGGCCATCGCCCGGGCCAGCCGGAGCGTCCACGGGATCAAATCGATCTACATCAAGGACTTCGAGGCAAAGGTCGAGGACAACCGCATCACCAGGTACCGCATCAACGCCAAGATCACCTTCGAACTCGACTGACCGGAAGGCGGACCGGAACCAGGCACCGGCCCCGCCTATGGTGGGGCCGGTTTCCGCTTGACACCATGTATCTCGGGCACCGAGTGGCACCCTACTGTTCGGCGGCCACCTTGTCCGTCCGGGCGGCCATGATGAAATCGTTGCGGTGCAGGCCGCGGATCTTGTGGCTCCACCAGGTGACGGTCACCCGACCCCACTCGGTCAGCAGCGCGGGGTGATGGCCTTCCGCCTCGGCGATCGCCCCGACGGCGTTGGTGAACCGCAACGCCTGGGCGAAGTCACCGAACCGGAACACGCGTTCGAGCTGACGTACCCCGTCGCGCGTGATCACCTGCCAGCCATCCTCTAGTTCCTTCTGCAGGACGGCGATCTCGTCGTCGTCCAGCCTGGGCGCGTCGGCCCGGCAGGCCTCGCAGCGGTCGCTTGCCAGTTCGCTCATCTCGTTCGACCTCCTCCATGCGGGTTCGGAAACGGGCCGCCCGGCATCGGGCGCCACCGGACTGTAGTAGAAAACGTCGAGCCCTGTCCCTGGCCGCGACGGCATGTTAGCTTGCCTCGCCACCTATCGAGCCCAGGGGGGTGACATGACGGAAACCGAACGCCAGCGCCGCCAGGGACTGATCCTGATGGCGGTCGCCGTGGTGAGCATCCCCGTGGCCGACGCGCTCGCCAAGTGGCTGTCGACAAGCCTTTCGGTGGGCGAAATCGCGTGGTTCCGCTTCGTCTTCCAGACGCTGTGCCTGCTGCCGTTGCTCGCGTACTACCGGCATCTCGGCCGCCCGACACGGGATCATCTCTGGCTGGGCGTCCTGATCTCCGGCACGATCCTGTTCCTGTTCTGGGGACTGGCGCACCTGCCGCTGGCGAACAACATCGCGCTGTTCTTCGTCGAACCGCTGATCCTGGTGATCTTCTCGACCGTCTTTCTGGGCGAGCGCATCACGCCACGACGCTGGATCGGCGTCGTCGTCGGACTGCTGGGCGTGTTGATCGTCCTGCGGCCCAACTGGAGCGCCTACGGACTCGCCTCGCTCTTCCCGCTGGCCGCGGCCACCTGCTTTGCCGCCTACCTGACCCTGACCCGCGCCCGGCTGCGCACCCCGCGACCACGCGACGCCCTGGCCCTGCAACTCTGGGTCGGGATTGCGGCCTGCCTGGTGATGGGCGCTTTCCTGCTGATCGGCCATCACGGGCAATGGGCCATTGCCGCCTGGACCACACCGGCCGGCATCCAGTGGCTGTGGCTGGCTGCCGCCGGCGGACTGGCCGCCTTCGCCCATGTCCTGATCACGATGGCCTTCGCCCGCAGCGACGCCAGCCTGCTCGCCCCGCTGCAGTATCTCGAGATCTTCAGCGCCACCCTGCTCGGCTGGCTGGTGTTCGCCGACTGGCCGGACACCTTCACCGTGCTCGGCGGGCTGATCATCGTCGCCGCGGGGCTGGTCGTGATCCGCGAGCGCCCGGTGGAGGCCCATCCCTGAAAAGTCGCCGCGCAGAAAAGCAGGTTCTTCACACTTGCGCGTGAAACACGCACAAACGGGACGGCAGTTTCTCGGGTCAGACCTGGTTGAGATGAAACAACCAATCAAAAGCCGCAAGGAAGCCGGCGCCGTATCCGAAGCCGCTCTGCCCCACTCTGCAGAGGCTTGGCATATCAACGTCTACGAAGTAATAACGTTGTATTTACTCGGTTGGTACATTCAGCCGGCGAGGAGGCGGCCATGCCCAAGGAAACTGTGTTCACCATGAAGCTCGAGTCCGAGCTGCGCGAGGCCTTCATGGCCGAAGCCAAGGCCGCCGATCGGCCAGCCTCCCAGATCGCCCGTGAACTGATGCGCGAGTTCGTCGAGCGCCAGCGAGAGGCACGCGAGTACAAGGCGTTCCTGCGCCATAAGGTGGAAGCGGCGCGGGCCTCGATGCAAACGGAACGGGGACGGTCGAATGACGAAGTCGAGGCGGACGCGGACGCCCGTCGGGCGGATCTGTTGCGACAAGCCGACGCATGAGGCGTCATCTGGACACCTGAAGCCGAAGCCGACCGGCTGACCATCATCGACCATATAGCCGCCGAGAACCCCGGCGCCGCCGCACGAATGGATCAGCTTTCCAGCGATTCGGCAGCTTCTTTGGAACGGCCGCCCCAGCGGGGTCGACCCGGCACGATTGGCGGCACGCGAGGACTGATCCCGCACGAAAACTATCGCCTCGTGTATGAAATCGAAGGGGAGACGGCCTGGATCCTGGTCCTGATCCACACCGCCCGGCAGTGGCCGCCCGACCGAGGACAAGCCGAGATACCGAGCGCCACTTCCTGGTCCACCCGACCCGACTTTCAACACAAAGCGCGATGAACCGAAAAAAATCCCGCCGAAACGGCGGGATTCTCCATGACGACGGCGAGCGCCGGGATCAGGCGCTTTCCATGTCCTCGCTGTACTTGCCGAGGCTGGCCATTCCGTTGAACTTCGCCCGCGTGAAGGCGCGTTTCTGGGATTCCTCCACGTTGGCCGCTTCACCCTTCCAGTAGCCGAGCGCCGGGCCCTGGATGGCGCGGGCGTAGGAGAAGGTCAGCGGCCACGGCAGGCGGTCGCCGTGACGGGTGTGCATGGCGTTGAGATGCGCGGTGGATTCCTCGACGCCCTGCCCGCCGGAGAGGAACACCACGCCGCCGAGCGCCGCCGGCACCGTACGGCGCAGCGTCTCCACGGTGCGATCGGCCACCTCGTCGACACCGGCGCGGTTCGAGGCGCCCTTGCCCGAGATCACCATGCTGGTCTTGAGGATCACGCCCTCGAGCATGACGTTCTGGTGATACAGCTGACGGAAGACCTCGTTGAGCTCCTCCTCGGTCACCCGCTCGCAGGTGGTGATGTCGTGGTCGCCGTCGATCAGCACCTCGGGCTCGATGATCGGCACCAGGCCGGCCTCCTGGCACAGCGCAGCGTAGCGCGCGAGCGCATGGGCGTTGGCCTCGATGCAACCCCGGGTCGGCAGGCCGCGGCTGGTGTCGATGGCGATCACCGCCCGCCACTTGGCGAAGCGCGCGCCCATTCCGTAGTACTCCTCGAGGCGCTCGCGCAGGCCATCGAGGCCCTCGGTGACCTTCTCGCCGTCCGAGCCGGCCAGCGGCTTGGCGCCGGTGTCGACCTTGATGCCGACCACCTGGCCGCGCTCGCGCATCACGTCGATGAACGACTTGCCATCGGCGGTCGACTGGCGGATGGTCTCGTCGTAGAGGATCGCGCCGCTGACGTATTCCTGCAGGTCGGGGATGGTGAGCAGCAGTTCCCGGTACTGCCGGCGCTTCTCTTCCGAGGGCTCGATGCCCACGGCCTCGAAGCGCTTGTTGCAGGTGCCGTTGCTCTCGTCGATGGCGAGGATGCCCTTGCCGGGGGCGACCATCGCCTTCGCGGTCTGGATCAGTTCCTCGGCCTTCTGCGGACGGTACATGGTCATGCGCGAACTCCTTGATTCCGTAAATGAATCTTCTCGTCGAAAAGAACCACACCAGACAATAGTCTCTGAGCGGGCGGTTTTTCAAACGCTCACAGGTAGGCGCCGCCACCCCCGATGGCAATACTCAGCAGGCCCAGCCACATGACCACGTGGACCAGCCGGCGGATGCGCGGGATCGTCTCGCCGGCCCGGGTCCAGTCTTCGTCCGCCACGGAGCGGTGCAACCGCCGGTAGGGCCCGAGGGCCAGCACGACAAAGACGATCACCGTCAGCCAGCCGAACAGTTGCATGCCGTGCAGGTAGCCCGGCGAGGCGAAGCCACCGAAGCTCGAGAACAGCAGCCCGTAGCCGCTGACCAGCAACACCGCGATCAGTGCCCACACCCAGCGGAAGAACCGCGTGAACACCCGGTCCCACAGCGTTACCCGCTCGGGGCCGGAGAGAAATCCCACCGACGGGCGCAGGACCACGTAGGCATAGAAGACGCCGCCTATCCAGAGGACAGCGGCCAGAAGGTGGATCACGGTGAGCAGTCCGGTCATCTCGTCATTCCTCCACGGATGGGCAATCGTTTCAGTGCGACGCCTGCCGCGAGCGGCGGACGGTCTCGTAGGCGTTCTGGATCTCCTGGCTGCGCTCCTTGGCGAGTTCCACCATCGAGTCCGGCAGGCCCTTGGCGATGAGCTTGTCGGGGTGATGCTCGCTCATCAGCTTGCGATAGGCGCGCTTGACCTCCGCATCGCTCGCCGAGCGCTCCACGCCCAGCGCCCGGTAGGCGTTCTCCAGCGCAGCGGCGGTCGTCGGCGCGCCGGGGCCGCGCTGGTAGTGCCCCGCCAGCAGGGCCTCGAGCCGGGCGAAATCGGCGTCCGAGACGCCCAGGGCATGCGCGACGCGCAGCAACGCCTCGCGCTCGGCCGGGGCGATCTGGCCGTCGGCGAACGCCGCCTGGATCTGGATCTCCAGGAACACGCGCAACAGCGTCGGCTGGCTGCCGCAGACGCGCACGAAGCGCCGGATGCTCTCCTCGGGATCGAAATCACTCGCCTTGCCGCGATTGAACGCCTCGATCGCCTTCTTCCGGCGCACCCTGGTCAGGCGCATCTGCGTCATGATCTGCTCGGTGGCGCGTATCTCTGCCTTCGTCACCTGCCCGTCGGCCTTGCAGATGTACCCGAGCACCGTGAAGGTCGTGTCGAAGAACGTCTGCTGCACCTCCAGCAACCGTCCCCCGACGCGCTTGATCCGGCCGACGAACCGGTCGAGAAAGTGCCCGAGCAGCAGCCCGACGCCCGCGCCGATCCAGCCGAAGATCCAGAAGCCGAGCCCGGTCCCCAGCGCTTTTCCAATCCAGGACATGCTTGATCCCATCGATGAGCCCAAGCCTGCAGTGTGCCAAAAACCGTGGATCGACAGGCGATGGTCTCACCGGGAGGAGCCCCCGAACCGCATCAGGACGAGCATCGTCAGGATCACCAGCAGCCATCCGCCGTACCAGGCGTTGAGGCCACCGACGATCAGCGCCATGCCGAGCGTGCCGGCCGCCATGACGTAATAGGCAAGCGGAATCAAGACCTTGCGGATCAGGTCGCCCTCCCTTCCGACCAGCCCCACGGTCGCCGAGGCGGCGACGACGTTGTGCACGCAGATCATGTTGCCGGCCGCCGCCCCCACGCCCTGGAGCGCCACCACCCGGGCCGCGCCGTCGCCGTCCAGGCCCATCGACCCGGCCGAGGCGAACTGGAACAGGGAGAACATCATGTTGCTGATCGTCGCCGACCCCGCCATGAAGGAACCGGTCGCGCCCACCAGCGGACTGAACAGCGGCCAGAACGGCCCGGCCAGCCACGACACCCCCTCGGCGAGCACCAGCGGCATGCTGGCGTAGGGCGAGGCCTGCCCCGAATGGATGAAGACCTGCACCATGGGCACGGCGAACGCCAGCGCGAGCCCCGCGGCGAACAGCACCCGGGCCGATTGCCGCCAGGCCCGGCGGTACGAGCCGGGACGGCGGTGCATGCCATGGAGGAAGAAGGTCAGCAGGGACACCACCAGCAGGACGAACCCCGGCAGGTAGAAAGGCTGCGCGGAGGTACCCACCTCGGTGCCGAAGATGCCCGGCCATTCCAGCGTCAGCGCCGGGGATTGCAGCCACTCGCGCAACGGCGTGACCGCCCGCGTGAGCACCAGCAGCCCGACCACCAGCACGTAGGGCAGCCAGGCCAGCCAGAGGGGCATCCGCCGACCGGTGGGCACGGCGCGGAGCTCGTCGTCGAGCTTGCCGACCCAGTCGGGCTGCCAGCGCTCCCGCGGCTCGAAGTCGAACGGGCGTCGCGGCACGAAAAGCCCCCGGCGCGCGGCGGTCACCACGATCAGCAGCCCCGCCATGCCGCCCACCAGGGACGGAAACTCGGGACCCAGCCAGGCAGCGACCGCCAGGTGCGGCAGCGTGAAGGCCAACCCGGCGAACAGCGCGAACGGCCACGCCGCCAGCCCCTCCCGAAACGAGCGCGCCGCGCCGAAGAACCGCGTCAGCACCGCCACCATGATCAACGGCATCAACACGCCGACCACGGTATTGATCACGGCGGTGTACAGGGTGACGCGATCGAGGAAATCGGGGGACAGCGGCATGTCGAGCACCGCCTCGACCGACGGATGCCCCGAAAGCCCGGCGTTCACCCCGACCAGGACCGGCGTGCCCACCGCGCCGAATGACACCGGCGTCGACTGGACGATCAGCGCCGAGAGCACCGCGGCCATGGCCGGGAACCCGAGCGCCACCAGCAGGGGCGCGGCGATGGCAGCCGGGGTGCCGAACCCGGCCGCCCCCTCCAGCAACCCGCCGAACAGCCACGCGACGATGATCGCCTGGACCCGGCGATCGGGCGAGACGGTCGTGAACCCCGCCCGGATCGATTCGATCGCCCCGGACTCGCGCAGCGTGTAGAGCAGCAGGATCGCGCCGAAGACGATCGTGAGGATGTTCAGCGCCGTAACCACGCCGTGGACGCTGGCCGCGGCCGCGACGGCCGGCTCGGTCTGCCAGACGACCAGCGCGAGCACGACCGTCACCACCCAGGCCACCGGCATCGCCCGCCAGGCCGGCCACCGACGCACGACGAGCAGCACGAACACCGTCGCCAGGGGCAACAGCGCCAACGCGAACAGGGCTCCCAGCGGCATCCCGACCGATCCTCTCCCGTAGTGTGCACGGACACCTTGCCCGTCATGACCGTCGACACAGGCACGTTCCTTCGAGCCGACGTCCCGGCCCTTTATAGCAACATCGACGGGGTTTCCGCAGCGTCGAGGGGCACGCGGCGAGATCGCCAGCGGCCACCACCGCCGCCACCGTGACCCATCGAGCCGGCGGCCTCTGGAGATCGACCCCGGACGACGCCACCCGAACCGCCAGTCGAGGGTACACTGCCCGCAGTCCATTCAATCTTGGGCCACCGGCCCCGCGACCATGCGTCGCGCTAAGCAGCAGGGAGAAGCCGTCATGGGAACCGAAATCTGGATCTTGATCGCCGTCGTGGCGATCGCCGTCGTCTACGTGATCTACGTCTACAACAAGCTCACCTCGTACCAGACCCAGTACGAGAACGGCTTTGCGCAGATCGAGACGCAACTCAAGCGTCGCCACGACCTGATCCCCAACCTGGTCAACACGGCCAAGGGCTACATGGACCACGAGGCCTCGGTGCTGAAAGAAGTCACCGAGGCGCGTGCTGCCGCCGAAAAGGCGGTCGACGCGGCCCACGACCGGCCGGGCAACCCGGAAACCATGGACCTGCTCTCTCGCGCCGAATCCGCGCTCACCAGCGGGCTGGGGCGACTCAACGCCACCTTCGAGGCCTACCCGGACCTCAAGGCCGACGCCAACATGCGCCAGCTCGCCGAGGAACTGGCCACCACGGAAAATCGTGTCGCCTATGCCCGCCAGGCCTACAACGACCTGGTGCAGAAGTACAACGAGTACCGCCGCTCCTTCCCGCCGGTGGTGATCGGCGGGCTCGTCGGCCACGGCGAGGACGCCCAACTGCTCGAGTTCGAGGACAGCGAGGCCATCCAGAAGGCTCCCGAAGTCAGCTTCTGAGCGGTTGAGCCATGGATTTTCGCGAACAGCAGGATCTGGCCCGACGCCAGACCCGGATACTGGTGGGGTTGTACGTGCTGCTGGTGGCCGCCGCCGCGGCCGCGGTGGGCGGGCTGGTCTGGCTCGGACTGACCCTGGGAGAGCAGGCGCAAGCCACCCAGGCGAACGGGGTGTCCACGATGCCGGCCGAGGCCACCTGGCAGGCCTTCGCCTGGGCGGCCGGCCTGACCGGCGGCGGCATTCTCCTGGTCACCCTGTTTCGCTGGTTCACCCGTTCGGACGGGGCCAAGGTGGCCAGGGCGCTCGGCGGCCGCGAACTGACCGGTGAGGGCGAGATAAACCTGAACCCTGCCGAACGCCAGTACCTCAACATCGTCGACGAGATGACGATCGCCTCGGCGCTGCCGCGCCCGAGGGTTTTCGTGCTCGACAACGAGGCCGGCATCAATGCCTTCGCCGCCGGCACCCGACCGGAGAACGCCGCGGTGGCGGTCACCCGCGGGGCGCTCGACCAGCTTTCCCGCGACGAGCTGGCCGGCGTGGTCGCCCACGAGTTCGGCCACATCGCCAACAGCGACATCAAGCTCTCGGTGCGCGTGGCGGCGATGGTGTTCGGCTTTACCTTCCTGTTCTTCGTCGCCCGCTGGTGGTTCCACGTCGGCGTCGGGCCGGGCCGGCGGGACGCCCGCATGCGGATGGCCATGCTGGTCGGGGCGGCGGCGCTGGCGCTGGTGGGGCTGCTGACCGTGTTCTTCGGTCGCATCCTGCAGGCCGCCCTCAGCCGCCAGCGCGAGTTCCTGGCCGACGCCTCGGCGGTGCAGTTCACCCGCTACCCGGACGGCCTGAAGAGCGCCTTCGAGAAGCTCAAGGGCGGCGCCTCCTCACGGGTGGAATCGGATGCCGCCGCGGAGATGAACCATGCCTTCCTGTTCCGCGCCGGCGGCGCCCGACTGTTCGACACCCACCCGCCACTCGAGGAGAGGATCCGGCGGCTGGAGGGTGGGTGACCCGCTCCGGGGTATCAGCCCTCCCGGCCCGCGGCGATCAACCGAAGAAGCAGGCGTTGGGGTCCTCGTCGATCTCCCGCAGCAACTCGTCGAGGTGCGGCGATTCCGGCAGCGGCGGATAGCGATGCCACTTCAGGTCGGCGCGCATCCAGTAGAGTTTCCAGACCTCGCGCGATTTCACGTAGACCAGCCGGGCGAACTCCGCCTCGATGCGATGCCCCCGCATCGAGCGACGTCGTTCGAACAGCTCGACCGCCTGGCCTTCCAGCCGGAAGTCCAGATCGATCCGGTCGCGCATCCCCACCGGCGGTCGGCGCGACTCCACGAAATCGGACACCTGCTTCTCGACACGCTTGCGTTCCAGTTCGTTGAATGCCATGGCATCTCTCGTTCAGCTTCTTTCGTGGCGCCAGTGCGGATCGCCGAGATCGAGTTCGACCTCGCTCAGATGCGGCCCGCGGAACTCCACGTGCCCCCGGTAACGATCGAACCCACTGCGCGAGAACTCGAAGCCGAATCGGCGCGTGATCAGCGGCCAGCCCCGGTCATCACGACCCAGCCCGACCCGGCGCAGGCTCACGCTCTGGTCGAGCAACTGGACGTCCGCCTTCTCGGTCGCCTGGCGGGCGAGCGACAGCGCCCGGCGCCGGAATCGATCATGCTGGACCCAGAGGCCCACGACGGACACGACCAGGATCAGGATGAACAGGTCGCCAAGGGTCCACATCGATTCGGTCATCCTTCATGCAAACGCCCCGCTGACAGGGGCATGGGCCAGGCGCAAACGGCCGTCGAACGGCCTTGCGGCAGCTTGCCTTTGTACCACAGTTACGCTACCTTTCGCTGCCCTGCCGGGGTGGCGGAATTGGTAGACGCAGCGGATTCAAAATCCGCCGGTAGAGATACCGTGTCGGTTCGAGTCCGACCCTCGGCACCAGAACCTGGCTGACGATTTTGGCGACATCCACGGATGTCGCCTTTTTCGTTTCGGAAGGCGCGATTCGTCACGCCCCGCGCACCCATCCCCTCCCCGTGCTTGAATAGGGCAAGTACCAAATTCGGCGGCGAGGGAGAATTCACATGATGCGGCTGTCCTTTCACGGAGCGAACCGGGGCGTCACCGGCTCCTGCCACCTGCTCGAACTCGACGGGCTCAAGGTGCTGGTCGACTGCGGGCTGTTCCAGGGCGGGCGGGAGATCGACGAGGAGAACGCCGCGGAATTCGGCTTCGACCCCGCCGGCATCGACCTCCTGCTCCTGACCCACGCGCACCTCGACCACTGCGGGCGCATCCCGCTCCTGGTCAAGCGCGGCTTTACCGGCGAGATCATCGCCACGCCGGCCACGCGTGAACTCGCCCGGGTGATCCTGCTCGATGCCGCCCATCTGCAGGAGGAAGAGGCCGAACGCCACAACCGCAAGGCCAAGCGGCGCGGCAAGGCACCCGAAGCACCACTCTACGGCGAACTCGACGCGCTCAACGCCATGGACCTGTTCGGCCGGCGGGCGCGCTACGAACAAGCGCTCGAACTCGCCCCCGGCGTCACCGCCACCTTCCACGACGCCGGGCACATCCTCGGGTCGGCCAGCATCCGGCTGGCCTACCGGGATGGCGACGAGGACAAGGCGATCATCTTCTCCGGCGACATCGGCAGCAGCGGCCGGCCGATGCTGCGCGACCCGCAGGTGCCACCGGCCGCGGAAACCGTGGTCATGGAGACCACCTACGGCGACCGCGACCACAAGCCGCTGGGGCCGTCGATCGAGGAGTTCTACACGGCCATCAACGAATCGATGGCGCGTGGCGGCAACGTCATCATCCCCACCTTCGCGCTGGAGCGTGCGCAGGAACTGCTCTATCACCTGCGCGAAGGGGTGGAATCCGGCGCCCTGCCGAAGAACCTGCCCGTCTTCCTCGACTCGCCGATGGCCATCTCGGCCACCGAGATCTTCCGTCACCACCCGGAGTGCTACGACGAGGACGCCCAAGCGCTGTTCGAACGCGGCATCGACCCGTTCTGGCTGCCCGGCGTGCACTTCACCCGCGAGACGGCCGACTCGATGGCGCTCAACCGGCTGGCCGGCGGCGCGGTGATCATGGCCGGTTCCGGCATGTGCACCGGCGGGCGCGTGCGCCACCACCTGCGCCACAACCTCTGGAAACGCGAGGCAAGCGTGATCTTCGTCGGCTTCGCCGCCCCCGGCACCCTCGCCCGCCGGCTGATCGACGGCGCGAAACGTATCCGCCTGTTCGGCGACGACATCGACGTCCGCGCCACGCTCTACACCATCAACGGCTTCTCCGCCCACGCCGATCGCGACGAACTGCTCGCCTGGCACGCCGCGATCAAGCCCGACCGCACCATCCTGGTCCACGGCGAGGAAAAGGCGATGGCCGCCTTCGCCGAGGCGCTGCACGGCACCAAGGTGTTGATGCCGGAACAGGGGGAATCCATCGACCTTTGAGCCAGGCACCACCGCAATCG
>CAYUAO010000044.1:0-13509 GCA_964442775.1 uncultured Halothiobacillus sp.
GAACGGGCGACCACCTCTTTTCCCGTCCCGCTTTTTCCGGTTATCAAAACATTGGCTGGTCGAAGATGTCGATGAAGGTGTTGCCGATGATCTTGCGCTTGAGTTCGGGATCGGTTTCGCCCGCCAGCCGCGAGAGGAACTGCTCCTCGGCGTCGACGCGGATCACGCGTACGCCGAGGTGCTCGGCGAAGGTGCGCATCACCTGGTCGCCTTCGCCCTCGCGCAAGAGGCCGTTGTCGACGAAGATGCAGGTGAGCTGGTCGCCGATGGCGCGGTGGAGCAGGGCGGCG
The DNA here is from genome assembly GCA_964442775.1 of uncultured Halothiobacillus sp. Lineage (GTDB taxonomy): Bacteria > Pseudomonadota > Gammaproteobacteria > Halothiobacillales > Halothiobacillaceae > Guyparkeria. The sequence goes on from CAYUAO010000044.1 coordinate 291, forward strand.
ACCACCGAGGAGTCCACCCCGCCGGACAGGCCGAGGATGACCTCCTCGTCGCCGACCTTTTCCTGCACCTGCTCGATCATCGTTTCGATGATCGCCTCCGAGCGCCACAGACCCTGCGTGTCGCAGATGTCGCGCACGAAACGGTGGATGATGCGGGCGCCCTGGCGGGTGTGCGTGACCTCGGGGTGGAACTGCAGGCCGTAGAAGTGGCGGGTCTCGTCGGCCATGCCGGCGATCGGCGCGTTGTCCGAGGAGGCCATCAGCCTGAATCCCTCGGGCATCTCGACCACGTGGTCGCCATGGCTCATCCAGACGTCGAGCAGGCCGAAGCCCTCCGCGGTGACCTCGTCCTCGATGTCCTTCAGCAGGGCCGTGTGACCGCGGGCCCGCACCTTGGCGAAGCCGAATTCCTGGTGACTGGCGTTCTCCACCGTGCCGCCGAGTTGCGCGGCCATGGTCTGCATGCCGTAGCAGATCCCCAGAACCGGCACGTCGAGGGTGAAGACCATCTCGGGGGCGGAGGGGGCGTTCTGCGGGTCGATCACCGATTCCGGGCCGCCGGAGAGAATGATGCCGCTGGGGTCGAAGTCACGCACGAACGCGTTGTCGACGTCCCAGGAATGGATCTCGCAGTAGACGCGCGCCTCGCGCACGCGGCGAGCGATCAGTTGCGTGTACTGCGAGCCGAAGTCCAGGATCAGGATGCGCTCGGCGTGGATGTCGGGATGCGGGATGGTCGGGGAAGCGGTCATCGTATGGTCCGTTGAAAAGCGAAGGACCGGCCTGCACAGCGCCGGCCCAGTAACGACTCGACCCGGCGTGGCCAAGCCGGGTCGATGGCATGCATGGCGCGCCGGAGCGCGCGGACGTGATCAGACCCGGTAGTTGGGGCTTTCCTTGGTGATCGAGACATCGTGGACGTGCGACTCGCGCATGCCAGCATTGGTGATCCGCACGAACTGCGGAAGCCTGCGCATGGTCTCGATGTCCTTCGCACCGACGTAGCCCATCGCCGAGCGCAGCCCGCCCACCATCTGGTGCACGATCGCCACCAGCGACCCCTTGTAGGGTACGCGTCCCTCGATGCCTTCCGGCACCAGCTTCTCCGCGGCCGTGCCGCCCTGGAAGTAGCGGTCCGAGGAGCCCTGCTGCATGGCGCCCAGCGAGCCCATGCCGCGGTAGGACTTGTAGGAGCGGCCCTGGAACAGCTCGACCTCGCCGGGCGCCTCCTCGGTGCCGGCGAGCATCGAGCCCACCATGACCGAGTGGGCGCCGGCGGCCATCGCCTTGGCGAAATCGCCCGAGAAGCGCACGCCGCCGTCGGCGATCAGCGGCACGTCCGAGCCCTTGAGCGCCTCGGCGACGTTGGAGATGGCCGTGATCTGGGGAACACCCACGCCGGCGACGATGCGTGTGGTGCAGATCGAGCCCGGGCCAATGCCCACCTTGACCGCGTCGGCACCGGCCTCGACCAGTTCGAGCGCCGCCTGGGCGGTGCCGATGTTGCCCCCGACCACGTCGACCTGCGGGAAGCGGCTCTTGACCCAGGCCACCCGGTCGAGGACACCCTTGCTGTGGCCGTGTGCCGTGTCGACCACGATCACGTCGACGCCGGCGGCGACCAGCGCCTCGACGCGCTCCTCCGTGTCACCGCCGGTGCTGACGGCCGCCCCGACGCGCAGCTGGCCGGAGGCGTCCTTGCAGGCGTTGGGGAAGTCGGTGGACTTCTGGATGTCCTTGACCGTGATCATGCCGCGTAGCTCGAAGTCGCCGTTGACCACGAGCACCTTCTCGATGCGGTGCTTGTGCAGCAGGGCCTCGACCTCGTCCCGGCCGGCGCCTTCCTGAACCGTGACCAGTTGCTCCTTGCCGGTCATGATGTTGGCCACCGACTGGTCGAGATTCTGCTCGAAGCGCAGGTCGCGGCTGGTGACGATGCCGACGAGCCGACCGTCCTCGCTGACCACCGGCACGCCACTGATCGAATGGTCGCGGGTAATCTTGAGCACGTCGCGAATGCTGGTTTCCGGCGTGACCGTGATCGGGTCCTTGATCACGCCCGACTCGTGCTTCTTGACGCGACGAACGTGTTCGGCCTGCTCGGCGGCTGACATGTTCTTGTGGATGATCCCCAGACCCCCTTCCTGCGCCAGCGCGATGGCCAGCCGCGCCTCGGTGACGGTGTCCATCGCCGCCGAGATCAGCGGGATGTTGATTTCGATGTTGCGGGTCAGCCGCGTGACGGTCGACACATCCCTGGGCAGCACCGATGAGCGGGCCGGGATGAGCAACACGTCGTCGAAGGTGAGACCTTCCTCGAGGATTCGCATGGTTGGGGGACTCTTGCGCATGGTAGAAAGTGTCCGCGGAATTATAGTGACCTGCGCCCTACGGGTAAACGTCCGGATGTCTTCAGGATGCGCCAGGTCGGACGCGAATGCGGTTTTGGCGGCATAAAAGGCTCTTGTTGGCATACCGAGTTTGATTGCGCTAGAGTCGGAATCGCTACCAGAGCAATCCACCTAGGAGGCAGTAAATAATGATTAAAACAGCACGCGTTGTCGCCGCAGCGGCGGGCTTTGCCCTGATCGGTTCGGTCGGCATGGCCAACGCCGCCAGCGAGGCAGACTACGAAAAGGCCAAGAAGGAAGCCCAGGCCGCCATCGAGGCCGTTGAGGAAAAAGGCTACGCGGCCTGGAGCCCGCATCCGAAGAGCCCGCTGTTCGGCAAGGCCGACAAGCTGGCCGACAAGGGCGAGTACGAGAAGGCCATCGAGGAGGCCGAGTTCATCAAGGACCTGCAGGCGAAGGCCGAGAAGCAGTGGGCCGAGCAGGACGCCGGTCCGTACAAGTCCTGGTAAGGACTTGAAGTCCCCGGCCAGCCGGGTTGGGCTGGCCGATCGCCAGAAACAGCAAGAACACCGGGCCGCGGACGTCGTTCGCGGCCTTTTTCATGTTATCAAGGGAAACTCTGCACGAATGCCATACCGCTGAAGCTCGCCTTGCGGGGCCTGCCGAGCCGTTCCGGCCTTGCGGCACTCGGCGGTTGCCGGGCTGCGGCGTGCCACTGGCACACTGTTCCGGGGCGCTCATGCTCCGCGTTGCGTCGTCTTGACGTGGTCATCGGCACGTCGGCATTGAGGCGCCTTGATCACGAACGGCTCGACAGGCCAGAGTGGCATGGCATTCGTGCGGACCTTCCCAAGCGCATCCCGAGGGTCAATGCCCCGGTTCACCCTGCCGAGAGACTTTCCCATGTCGCATCACGCCGATTCCTCCGCCTCGGGCGCCACCGCGCTTTCGGTCACCCAGATCAACAAGCAGGCCGGGGATCTGCTGGGTGACGTGTTCGGTCTGGTTGAGGTGATCGGGGAGATCAGCGAGCACAAGCGGGCGGCGTCGGGCCATCACTACTTCGCGCTCAAGGACGACCGCTCGCAATTGCGCTGCGCCTTTTTTCGCGGCAACGCGCAGCGCTGCTCCTACCCGTTGCGCGAGGGCGAGGAGGTGGTTGCGACCGGGCGACTGGGTATCTACACCGAGCGTGGTGCCTACCAGCTGATCGTGAGGTCGATCGCCCCCGCCGGCGAGGGGCGGCTGGCCGCGGCGTTCGAACGCCTCAAGCAGCGCCTGCTGGTCGAGGGGCTGTTCGCCGCCGAACGCAAGCGAACCCCGCCGGAACGGCCGCGGCACATCGCCGTGATCTCCTCGGATACCGGGGCGGCGATCCACGACGTACGCGTCACCCTGGCGCGGCGCTTTCCCCTGGCACGGGTGACGCTGTTCCCGGTGCGGGTGCAGGGTGCCGAATCGGCCGGCGAGCTGCGCCAGGCCGTCGGCCAGCTGACTCCGGAGCTCTTCGACGTGGCCCTGATCGTCCGTGGTGGGGGCTCGCTTTCCGACCTGTGGTCGTTCAACGACGAGGGTCTGGTGCGTGCCCTGTACGATTGCCCGGTGCCGGTGATCAGCGGCGTGGGCCACGAGACCGATACCACCCTCTGCGACCTGGTTGCCGATCGTCGTGCGGCCACTCCCACCGGGGCCGCCGAACTGGCCACGCCGGTCACAGCCGCCGACATGCGTGGGGGGCTGAGCCGGATGGTCGACCGGATCCGCACGCGCCTGCTGTCCAGGCAACAGGGCGATGCGCAGCACCTCGACGTGCTGGCTCGGCGGCTCGAAAGGGCCGGTCCGTTCGAGCGGGTGCGTCTGGGACGCTTGCGGCTCGCCGGGCTGAGCGCGCCGCTGCACCGCGCCATGGAACGACGCCTTTCCCGGGGGCGGGAGCATGCCTACACCTTGCGCGGGCGCCTGCAGGCGCAGCACCCCCGGCGTCGCCTCGCGACGTTGCGCGAGCGGCTGGTCGAGCCGTCCGGTCGGCTGCGCCGCCGAGTCACGTCCATGCAGCAGGCCGAGCGCGAACGGGTCGCCGCGCTTTCGCGGCGACTGTTGATCGCTCGGGAACGGCTGATCCCGCGCCGGCGTGCACGCATGGACGCGGCTCGACCGGACCGGCGGGGGATCGAGCGACGCTTGCGCGAGCATCGCTCGCTGCTGGCCGGTCTCTCCCGTCAGCTCGAGGCACTCGGGCCGCGACAGGTGCTCAAGCGCGGGTATGCCCTGGTCGAGGCCCGGGACGGGAGTTCGAACGTGCTGGTCAAGCGCGCCGCGGAGCTCGATCGCCTGGGCGGGACGGCCGGACGTCTGCCATTGACGCTGCGCTTCGCTGACGACGCGGTGGCGGTCGAGTGGACGCGACAAAGGGCGGGCGACGAATCGGGGTAGTGAGCGGGGCTGGTCCGTCCCGGTTCGAAGAAAACATCTTCGGGTGGTCGTTTAGGGAAACTCTGCACGAATCCGATACCGCTCTGCGCGCCCTGGCGAGTCGCCCGTGTTCCGCGTTGCGATGTCTTGGCGTGGCTACCGGCACGCCGGCGATATCAAGCCTTGATCACGAACGACTCGCCAAGCCGGAGGTTCCTTAGGCGGACGGGTCGCGATCCATCTCCTCGAGTCGCTCCTCGATCCACTGTCGTGCAGGGACGGGACGGGCGAAGCAGAATCCCTGGAAGCGCGTGCAGTCGTTGGCCTTGAGGTAATCGAACTGCTCGCGGGTCTCCACGCCCTCGGCGACCACCTCGATGCCGAGGCGCGTGGCCATGGCGAGAATGGCCTCCACCATGGCGGTGTCGCCCGGGCTGCCCGGGACGTCGTCGACGAAGCTCTTGTCGAGCTTGATCTCGGTCAGGGGCAGGCGCTTGAGGTAGGCGAACGACGAGTAGCCCGTGCCGAAGTCGTCGATGGAGAACGTCAGGCCCATGTCGGTCAGCAAGCGCATGCGGGCGATGGCCTCCGAGGCGTTACTGACCAGCATGTTCTCGGTGATCTCGATCATCAGGCGTGACGGGTCGATGCCGGTTTGCGTGACGGCGTCCCGGACGGTTTCGACGAAATCCGGGCTGCGGAACTGGCGGGGGCTGACGTTCACCGAGATGTTCAGCGCCCGCCGTCCGGTCGGGGTGGACTGTTCGAGTCCGTGCAGAAGGTGGCAGGCTTCGCTCAGCACCCATTCGCCGATGGCGACGATCTGGCCGGATTCCTCGGCCAGCGGGATGAACTCCGCCGGCGAGACCAGTCCGCGCACCGGATGGTGCCAGCGCAGCAGCACCTCGGCTCCGACCACCTGTTCGTCGCGGTCGACCTGGGACTGCAGGTGCAACTCGAACTCGTCGCGTTCCAGGGCCTGCTTGAGTTCCTGTTCGAGGCGGTAGCGACGGGTCACGGATTCCACCATCCCCGACTCGAAGTTCACCAGGCTGTTACGTCCGGCCCGCTTGGCCTGGTACATGGCGATGTCTGCCTCGCGCACCAGTTCCTCGGCGTTGTCCACCTTGCCGGCGAAGAGCGTCAGGCCGACGCTCGCGGTGGCCAGATGGCGGAATCCCTCGAACTCGAACGGTTTCCCCATGGCATGCCGCAGCTTGTCGGCGAGCATGGTCGCGGACTGACGCGCCGAATGGATGTCCTGCGCCATCTCGGGAACGAGTACGAGAAACTCGTCGCCTCCCAGTCGCGCGACCGTGTCCGTGTCGCGCACCAGGCCGGCAAGCCGCCGTCCGACTTCCATCAGGACCTGGTCGCCCCGCGCGTGCCCGTAGAGATCGTTGACCTGCTTGAACTCGTCGAGGTCGACGAAGAACAGCGCACCCACGCCGCCGTGTCGCTTTCGCTGCCGGATCGCCTGATCCACGCGGTCGAGCAGCAGAGCGCGGTTGGGCAGGTCGGTCAGGCCGTCGTGGTAGGCCAGCCGTTCGAGTTGGGCGGCGGTTTCCTTGTCCGCGGTGATGTCGATACCTTGCCCCATGAAACCGAGAAACTCGTCGCGACTGTTGAAGCGTGGCGTGCCCTTGACGAGGACCCAGCGGTATTCGCCGCTGTGGTGGCGCAGTCGGTACTCGTGCGTGTACGTTGAGCGTTCCGCGTAGGCCGTCTCGATCACCAACTTGACCGCCGGCAGGTCGTCTGGGTGGACGAGGCATTGCCAGCCGTCGCCGAGGGCATCGGCGCCGGGAAGGCCGGTAAAGGTGAGCCAGGGGCGATTGACGTAGTCGACCATGCCGTCGAGGTCGGCGGTCCAGATGAGCGCCTGGCCGTTGTCGGCCAGCGTTCGGAAGTGCTGTTCGCTTTCGGTGAGTGCCTCGCGCAGGCGATAGGCCTGGCTCACATCGTGGAAGGCCAGCACGACACCCACGACCGAGCCATCGGCGTGCCGGATGGGAGCGGCACTTTCGGCGATGTGGTAGCGGTTGCCACGCCGATCGGTGAGCACGGTATGATTCGCCAGTTCCGTCAACGTGCCCTCGGACAGCACCCGCCGGACCGGGATGGTTACCGGTCGGTCGTCGTCGGCACGGCAAATCGCGAAGATCGACTCGATGGGCTGGCCGATCGCCTCCTCGCGCGCCCAGCCGGTCATCCGCTCGGCGACCGGGTTCATCAGGGTGACGTGACCGTTGAGATCGGTGGCGATCAGTCCGTCGCCGATCGAGTCGAGGGTGGCGGCTAGCCGCTGCTCGCTCTCCAGCAGGTATTCGCTCGCCTCGGCGATGGCGCGGGCCATGGCGTTGAACCCCCGGGCCACCTCCGTGATCTCACTGCAGCCGCGCTCGGGAAGCCATACGTCGTGATCGCCCCGGCGCAGGCGCATCGCTGCGTCCCTCAGCCGGGCGAGCGGTCGCGTGATCTGGCTGTCCAGCAGCCAGGCCGTCAGCAGGATGATCAGGAGCATCACGCCGGCGTCGGGCAGGCGCGCGAGAATCGCCTGGTTTCGGATGCGCGCCAGTGACGTGCCCAGCTCCATCCGTATGCAGACCACGCCGCGGCTCTCCGAGCGTGGCAGGCCGACGCGCCCGGGCAACTCGAAGGATTGCCTCGCCCGAAGGGTCTGGCCGTCCTCCAGGCGCTCGAGATTCGGCAAGCGCTCGCCCTGCTGGTCGACGAAGAAGCCGGGATCGAGATCGGTGACCAACTCGTCGATCGGCCTGCCGCGCCAGCTTCGATTGGGGGAGACCAGCACCTCGCCGTCGGGATCGGTGGCGATCAGCATGTCGACGCGAGGGTCGGTCAATATGCTGCTGACCCGCGCGTCCAGCAGTCCCGGTTTTTCCAGCCCTCCCAGTTCGATGCTGCGCGCGATTTCGGTGGTGTAGCCGAGCAGTCGCTGGCTGGAGTCGGCGATGAAGACCTCGGAGCGATCGCGGATGCCGTTGACGAGTGAAAGCCCCGTGATCAGCAAGAACAGCAGGGCGAGCCCCAATGGCACCATCAGGCGGAGCGACAGGCGCGGCAGGCTCATGGTCCCTCCGGCAAGAAGCGCGCGGTGGAAATGTCCGCCAGGTCGGGGATCTTCTCGATCAGCCCGTTGGCCTGCATGATCTCGGCGACGGTTTCAGCCGCCTCGTGCAGGGTGGCGGCCGGTGGACTCAGCCAGTCATGGTTGTCCTGCAGGCTCAGCAGGTCGATGCCCTCGTAGGACCGCCGGGTCTCCTCGACCGACAGTCCCAGGCGGGGCGCCATGAGGCGGTGGGCCCGTCCGGGACTCGACTTCACCACCGCCAGGGCCTCGAAGTAGGCCTCCAGCAGGGTGACGAGTGCTTCGGACTGGCGTTCGACCGCGGTGTCATTCACCGCCAGCACGTCGACGATCAGTCCGGGGAACGCGCTGCTGTCATGCAGCCGGACCGCGCCCAGGGACGCCAGGCGGGACGCGAAGGGCTCGTAGCTGACGACGGCGTCGATCCGGCCGTCACGGAAAGCGGATACCTGCTCGCCGCCGACCACCGGCACCCGCGTGACCTCGTCGGTAGCGAGTCCTGCCGCCTCGAGGGACTTTCGCAGCATCAGCGCGCCGGCGGCCGTCTCCTCGACGCCGATACGCCGGCCGGCGAGATCCTCGAGTCGCTCGATACCGGGGCGGGCCATGACCACGTCGGCGCCCCGGGAGGTGTCGAAGACAAGCGCGACGCGCACCGGGATGCCGCCGGAACGGGCGAGTATGAATTCATCGAGGGTGAGCGTGGCCGCCTCGACTTCCCCGGAGGCCAGCTGCATCAGGCTGTTGGTGTTGGAAGGGGATTCGATCAGCCGAATCCGGTCGGCCGGCAGCAGGTCGAGCCGGCGGGCGAGGAACAGGGGCTCGTAGCCGATCCAGGTGATCCCGGAGACGCGCAGCAAGGGCTTCGGCGAGGTGCAACCGAGCAATGCGGCGAACCAACCGCATGCGCCACCTATCAGAAACTGCCTTCGTTCCATGGCAGAAGTCCTCCCTGTGAGCGTCGCTTCCTATGGACACGCTCGAAAGCCGCACCGCGGTCTATGACGCGGTTGGCCGTCCCACCCCCGGATCCTCTGGCCCACCGGGTCAGGACTCGTTCGGACGCTTCCCAGCCAACTGTAGTTCATTGGCCTCGGCGGCGCGCCCGGCGCCGATGTACTTTCTAGACCAGTAGGCGTTGTCGAGACTGGCGAACGAGACGGTCTTGCCCTTGGAGGGGGCATGGATGAATCGATCGCCACCGACGTAGATCCCGACGTGGTCGATGCCCTTGCCGTTGAGCTTGAAGAAGACGAGGTCGCCGGGACGGAGCGAGCCACGCTCGATCCGGCTGGTGGCGTGGTACTGCTCGGCGGAGGTCCGCGGCAGCTCGATGCTCGCGGCCTTGAACGCGTGCTGGGTCAGGCCGCTGCAATCGAAGCCGTGGTCCGCCGACTCGCCGCCCCAACGGTAAGGCGTGCCGAGCTGTTCGACCGCCTGAACCACCGCCTCGATGGCGCGTGGGTGCATGCCCGAGAGCGTGTCGATGGTCTCGATCGGATCGTAGGGGAGGTTGCTGCGCCTCTGCGCCTGGCCGAGCAGTTCGGCCGCTTGCGTGACCTTGCCGGCATCGCCGTCAGCGGTTTCCGGCCCGGGTCCGGGCTGGCTGGCGCAACCAGCGGCCAGGGCGAAGACCGCCGCCAGGAGCGCCCGGCCGGATAGGCTAGGGAAACCCTGCACGAATCCGATACCGCTCTGCGCGCCTTGAGCCGGGCAGATGCAAGGCGTTCGTCCGCTGCGGAAGGTGATTCCCGCATCCTCGGACGAAACCGAATCGGCAGGACGCGGATTCGGCCGGCGCGAGCCGGCCCGAAGGGCGAGGTCCAGGGAGGGACCTCGCGACGCAGCAGATGCCCAGCTCAAGGCGCGCAGAGCGGGGCTTGGCGAGTCGTTCCGACCTCGCAGCGCTCGGCGCTTCCCGGGCTGCGGCGTGCCATCGGATTCGTGCAGACCTTCCCTAGCGAATGACGCCGGGGCGGGAGCGTTTGCTTTCACCTGGGCGAACACCTCATTTCCGTCGGATTTCACAGACAAAACGTCGCTCCGGTGTGCGTGCGAAATCCCTGGGCAGGGTTTTCCTCGAAATATCATCGATTTGAAACTGGCTCCCGATGGAAGGTTGCAATGTAAACCCTTTCCGGTTGTTTGAAAAGACAAGCACACCGTCTGCGGCGAGGTACGCCATGCAGGCGTGGATCAGTTCCGGGTGGTCGCGCTGGATGTCGAGGGTCTCGTCCATGGACTTGGAATTGGAGAACGAGGGCGGATCGAGAAAGATGACATCGAAGCGCTCGCCTTCCCCCGGCGGCTGCTCGAGCCAACGTAGCACGTCGGCGCGAACCAGGCGGTGGTGCCCTTCGACCGCGATGTCGTTGAGCGCGAAGTTGCGCTCGGCCCAGTCGAGGTAGGTGTTGGAGAGGTCCACCGAGGTGGTGCTCCGCGCCCCGGCCATCGCGGCCCGCACCGAGGCGCTAGCGGTGTAGCAGAACAGGTTGAGTAGACGCTTGCCGCGCGAGAGCTCGGCCACCCGATCACGCACGAGACGGTGGTCGATGAACAGGCCGACGTCGAGGTAGTCGGTCAGGTTGATCAGCAGACGCGTGTCACGCTCGCGCAAGACGCGCTCGATCTGTTCCCCGCCGAGGCGACCGTACTGCCGACCACCGGACTGGCGCGCGCGCTGGCGCACCACCACGCATGTCGGGTCGATTGCCAGTGTCTCGGCCGCGGCGGCGACGGCGGCCGCCAGTCGGCCACGGGCCTTCTGCGGGTCGATCTGTTTCGGCGCCTGGTACTCCTGCACGTCCAGCCAGGTCTCGCCGTCCTCGCAGCGATACCAGTCGAGGGCGAGCTTGAAGTCCGGCAGGTCGGCGTCGTAGACGCGCAGCGCGTTCTCGCCCTGCTTGAGCAACGCCTTGCGCTGTTTCCAGTTCTTGGCCAGGCGATTGGCGAAGTCGCGGGCGTCGAACTCCCCGCGTCGGCCCTGTTCGATCAGTCGGCCGGCCAGTGCACGCGGACCTGCCGGGCGGCGGATGCTCTTGTCCGAGAATTGGCCGCGCAGGAACTCCACTTCCGTGCCGCCGTGGAGCACCGTCAGGCGCTTCTCGAAACGCAAGGGCCAGGTCAGCTCGCTTTCGGCGGAGCGCAACACGCCCCAGTACCAGCCCGGCAGCATCTCTACCCAGCGGGTAGCGAGCGCCGTCCACTCGGACTCGTCCCGCGTGGTGTCGACGCGCTGGCCGAACGGGACGTTGCTGATCAATAGCCCGCTGTCGAGGGAGCGAAGCGAATCGGGACAGGGCGAGCGGAAGCTGTCGGCGTGGATCAGTTCGATCCCCTCGCCGAGCCCGGCGGCCTCGATGTTGGCGTGCGCGGCGGCGAGTTGCAGCGGGTCGCGGTCCTGGCCGACGATCATGGGCATCCGATCGGGCGGAATGTCCTGCCAGCCGCGGGCCGGACCATCGAGGACGGCCTCGCGGGCGCCGCCGAAGTGGCCTCGCCAGGCCGGTGAACCGATCCGCTGGCGACGCATTCCGTCGGGCAGGCCCCACAGTGCGAGCACCGCCTCGGTCAGGAAGGTGCCCGAGCCGCACATCGGGTCGAACAGGCCGCCACCGAGGGCGGCGATCTGCGGCCAGCGCGCCCGCCAGAGTAGGCCTGCGGCCAGGTTCTCGCGCAGGGGCGCCTCGCCGCCATCGACGCGGTAGCCGCGCCGGTGCAGCGAACCGTTGGACAGCTCGATCGCCAGGCTGGCCTCGCCGTTGCCGCCGACGTGGCAGTGCAGGCGCAGGCCGGGGTCCTTGGTCTCGACGTCCGGCCGGCGCCCCGAGGCGGCGCGGAACTGGTCGACTATCGCGTCCTTGACCCGGGTGGCGATGAAGCCCGTGTGTCGCAGCGCGGCGTTGCCGCCGGTGGCGGAGACCGACAGGCTGTCGTCGACGTCCAGCTGCGTGGCCCAGTCGATCGACGCCGCCAGCTCGTACAGCTCGTCGGCTTGGGTGGCCGGTCCCCGCGCGATCGGCAGGTAGACGCGACCGGCAATCAGGCTGTCGGCCAGGATCCGGTAGACGGAATCGACCGGGAGGTCGCCGCTCGCGCCGAAGGGGCGGTCGCTGATCGCCTCGCCGGTCAGGTGACGCAGCTCCTCGGCAAGGGCCGTTTCCAGGCCCGGCGGGGCGATGATCTCCACCGACCACAGGGTGGGCGAGGAATTGGGCAGAGGCACGTCGGCTGGTGTCATGGCAAAACGCCGAAGTCTACCCGAATGTTGTCGGCCTGCCGACCCGTTCTTCCTCGCGGGTCAGCGCGACTCCGTCCCACGGACCAGATGCAGCCGGGATTCCAGTCGGCCCTCGAAGTGGGCGTTCAGGGTCAGGCCGCGTTCGTCCTCGTCGATGGACAGCCCGGGCTGGGCCGGCGGGTCGCTGTCTTCGAGGGCGAGCAGGCCCGCGGGCCAGCGGACGTCCAGGCGCACCTGCATCGGATAGTAGCCGTCGAGAAAGCGCCGCATGAAGGGGCCGTTGTCGACCACGTAGCCGGCGTCATCCGGGTGGGGCCGGATGGCGAGCACCTCGGCTTCCACGCAGAGGCTCGCGCCGCGCTCGATCTCCTGCATCTGCACGCTGGGGCCGTCAACCTCCGCCCGGCCGACGCGATCGCGTTCGGTTATGCGGATGTCTCGCGTGCGCCCCTCGTTGTAGACGATCTGGACGGCCGGGGCCGGGTCGAGGTTGTGGTGGCACTGCCGCATGCGGGCCCAGCCGTCCTCGAGGCTGTCGCGGTCCAGGTCGATGCGTTTTTCCATGCCTGCCGCATCGGCTTCGGGCTCGTCCGACAGGAACTCGAGCTCCCCCTCGTTGACCGCGCGGGCCCGCTCTTCCTGGCGGGCCCGTTCCTCCGCCTGTTCCCAGGCGTCTTCCCAGTCGCCGTCTTCTTCCCGGGCGTTTTCGCTCTGCTCGGCCTGCGCCTGGGCGGGCGCGGCGAGCGGTGCGACCAGGGAGAGACCGGCGACCGAGAACGTCAGTCCCAGCAGGACGCCCCGGGCGTGACGGCGACGGGAATCGAAAACGGTATCTGCGAACATGGGAGACCTCCGTGGTTCTGTTAGGGAAATTCTGCACGATTCGACGACGTCTGAAGCGGGCCTCCAAGGGCACATCTGCGGCGTCGCGGGGGGGCGTCCATGAACCCCGCCCTTCGGGCCGGCTCGCGCCGGCCGGATCGGCGTCGTGCCGATCCGGTTCAGCCCTTGTAAAGGGCGACGGCCCTTCACGGCGGACTGCGCCTTGCATCTGGGCCCTTGGAGGCCCGTTCCAGCTCCGCGAGGCTCCGCGTTCACCGGGCTGCG
>CAYUAO010000045.1:0-2026 GCA_964442775.1 uncultured Halothiobacillus sp.
CGCGAGCCCGAGGTTCGCCGCGACAGGATGTCGCGTCGAACCGACCCGTCCGCAAGTCCTCGTTCGCGAGGCTGATCGTCGCGGATATCATCCGCGGCGATCAGGCCCGGAGGGCCAAGGCATCGGGGTGTCTTCTTTTCGTCGGTTTTCTTGGACAAGCAAGAAAATCGACTCGCGCGCCGAGCACGGCGAGTTAGACCGTGCCTCTCCGCACAAACGGCGTGCGAAAACCTCCACCCCGCCCGAATCGGCCCCGATTCCGTGCCACCCACCTGGCATGCGAAACTCACCACCTTGTCACACCACGGAAACCAAGCATGACCATCTGGGTTGACGCCGACGCCTGCCCCGTCCCCATCAAGCAGATGCTCTTCCGCGCCGCCGACCGCGTGGGCGTGGAGGTGGTGCTGGTGGCCAATCATGCCATCGCCGTGCCGCGCTCCAAGCGCGTGCGCTTCATGCAGGTGGCACCGGGCTTCGATGTCGCGGACAATGCCATCGTCGAGGCCGCCGGCCCCGGCGATCTCGTGATCTCGGCGGACATCGAGCTGGCCGCCGAGGCACTCGCCAAGGGCGTGGCGGTGATCGGCCCGCGCGGCGAGGCGTTCTCCGCCGAGTCGATCCGCGGCCGGCAGGTCCAGCGCGAGTTCATGCAGACCCTGCGCGAGAGCGGGGTGGCCACCGGCGGGCCGTCGCCGCTTGGACCGAAGGACAAGCAGGCCTTCGCCGGCGCGCTGGAGCGCTGGCTGAATCGATTCGAACGCGAGAGAAACGCATGACACTGCGACAGATCGTACTGGATACCGAGACCACCGGCATGCCGGTCGAGGAGGGCCACCGGCTGATCGAGATCGGCGCGGTCGAGCTGGTCGAGCGACGGCTGACGCACCGCAACTACCACCAGTACCTCAACCCCGAGCGGGCGGTGGACGCGGGTGCCTTCGCCGTCCACGGGCTGTCGAACGACTTCCTGGAGAACAAGCCGCGTTTCAATGAGGTGGTCGATGAGTTCCTCGACTACGTCCGTGGCGCGGAACTGATCATCCACAACGCGGCCTTCGACGTCGGCTTTCTCGACGCGGAGCTCAAGCGAGCCGGCTACCCGCCGCTGGGCGAGCATGTCGACCTGGTGACCGACTCGCTGGCCATCGCGCGCGACAAGCACCCCGGTCAGCGCAATAGCCTGGACGCGCTGTGCCGCCGCTACCAGATCGACAACTCCGACCGCACCTTGCACGGCGCGCTGCTCGACTCGGAGATCCTCGCGGACGTCTACCTCGCGCTGACCGGCGGGCAGTGGGACCTGTCGTTCGACAACCCCGCCGAGACGGCTACTGCCGGACAGGCGGCCCTGGGTACCGTTCCCGTCGACCGGCCGCGCCTGCGCGTGATCGCCCCGGAGCTCGAGGCCGCAGAGGCCCACGCCGAGTGGGTCGAGCGGTTGAAGGAGGCCGACGAGCGCTTTGCCTGGCCGCGCCCGTCGGCCTGACGGTTGACGAGGCGGGGCGGCCGGCTCTCACGCGGCTTGAAATCCCCGAATGGTATGATTGAACATATCGGTTCGTCGGCGCCGGCACTTCCTTGCTACCATTCGCAGAATTTCCCTGTAATGCCGACCCCGTCGGCGCGGTTGCGCATCATCCCGGTAGGTGGCCTTGACGGAATACATCCTCATCCTGATCAGCACCATCCTGGTCAACAACTTCGTGCTGGTGAAGTTCCTCGGCCTGTGCCCGTTCCTCGGGGTGTCGAACAAGGTCGAAACCGCCATCGGCATGTCGTTGGCGACCACCTTCGTGCTGACGCTCTCGGCGATCGCGAGCTACGTCACGCATTCGTGGCTGCTCGAGCCGCTGGGGCTGGGCTACCTGCGCACGATCATGTTCATCGTGGTGATCGCGGTGGTGGTCAACTTCACCGAGATGATGGTGCGCAAGACCAGTCCGCTGCTGCACAACGTGCTGGGCATCTACCTGCCGCTGATCACCACCAACTGCGCGGTGCTGGGCGTGGCGCTGCTCAACGT
>CAYUAO010000045.1:2036-13476 GCA_964442775.1 uncultured Halothiobacillus sp.
CAGCTTCATCGAATCCGCGCTGTACGGCTTTGGCGCCTCGGTGGGCTTCTCGATGGTGCTGATCCTGTTTTCCGCCCTGCGTGAACGCCTGGCGGCCGCCGACGTGCCGGCGGCCTTCGAGGGCGTGCCGATCGCCCTGGTCACGGCCGGGCTGATGGCGCTGGGTTTCATGGGTTTTGCCGGCATGGTGAACGTCTGATGTGGATGGCAATCCTGGTAGCGGTCGGTCTCGCGATCCTGTTCGGGGTCCTGCTGGGGCTGGCTGCGCAGTTCTTCCGCGTCGAGGGCAACCCGCTCGCCGACCGTATCGACGAGTTGTTGCCGCAGACGCAATGCGGCCAGTGCGGCTATCCGGGCTGCAAGCCCTACGCCGAGGCGATGGCCAAGGGCGAGGCGGACATCAACCGTTGCCCGCCGGGCGGCGAGGCGACCATCCGCAACCTCGCCGACCTGCTCGAGGTGGATTTCAAGCCGCTCGACGACGAGCTCGAGGTCCAGGAGGTCAAGAAGCTTGCCGTCATCGACGAGGAGGTCTGCATCGGTTGCACCAAGTGCATCCAGGCCTGTCCGGTCGACGCCATCCTGGGCGCGGCCAAGCAGATGCACACGGTGATCGAGGACGAGTGCACCGGCTGCGAGCTGTGCGTCGAGCCCTGCCCGGTCGACTGCATCGACATGGTGCCGGTCGAGGAGGGCGTCGAGGCCTATCGCTTCCCGATGCCCGAGTCCGCCCATCCGGTGCCCACCCGCGGGCCGGCGGCCCGCGAGGAGGGGCTCGCGAATGCCTGAAATGCGCGCCGAGATATCCCCGGGGCTGCACGGTTTTCACGGCGGACTGGAGCTCGACTACCACAAGGCGCCGGCCTGTGACCGGCCCATCGGCGAGATGCCGCTGGTCGACGAGTACGTCCTGCCCCTGCACATGCACATCGGCGCGCCGGCGATCCCGGAGGTGGCCGTGGGTGATCGTGTCGCGCGTGGCCAGTTGCTCGCCCGGCCGGACGACTTCATCTCCGCGGCCATCCACGCGCCGACCTCGGGGGTGATTACCGCGATCGAGCCGCGCGGCCTGCCGCACCCGGGCGGGCTTTCCGCGCCAAGCCTCGTGCTGGCCGCCGATGGCGAGGATCGGGAGGCCGAGCCGCTCGACCCCTGGCCCGACTACACCCTGAAGAACCCCGTCGAGATCCGTTCGCGCTTGCGCGATGCGGGTATCGTCGGTCTGGGTGGCGCCGTCTTTCCCACCGCCGTCAAGCTCGCCGCCGCCAACCCCGGCGGCGTGGAGACGCTGGTGCTCAACGGCGCGGAGTGCGAGCCCTACATCTCCTGCGACGACCGGCTGATGCAGGAGGCGCCCGAGCTCATTCTGCGCGGGGCGCAGATGATGCTGCATGCCGTTGCCGCCTCGCGTTGCCTGATCGGCATCGAGAACAACAAGCCGCGCGCGATCGAGGCCCTGCAACGGGTTATCGACCGCCTGGCGACCGAAGAGGGCGAGGACCGTTTTGCCATCAAGGTGGTTCCCAGCATCTACCCGGCCGGTGGCGAGAAGCAGTTGATCCGCTCGCTCACCGGCATCGAGGTGCCGCGCAACCGGCACGTGACCGACTACCGGCTTCTGTGCCTCAACGTCGGCACGGTGGCCAACAGCTGGCGCGCGGTGGTGGAAGGCCGGCCCCTGACCGAACGGGTGGTGACGGTCACCGGCGGAGGGGTGGCCGAGCCGCGCAACTTCCGCGTGCGTATCGGCACGCCCATGGCGAAGGTGATCGAGGCGGCCGGCGGCTACACCGAGGGCGTCGACCGGTTGCTGATGGGCGGGCCGATGATGGGCTTCGCCCTGCACGAGGACGAGGTGCCGGTGGTCAAGGCGACCAATTGCCTGCTGGCCATGCGGCCGGCCGATCGTGACCCGACCCCGCCGCCGCAGCCCTGCATCCGCTGCTCCCGCTGCGCCGAGGCCTGCCCGGCGGACCTGCTGCCGCAGCAGCTCTACTGGTACGCCCGCGCCCGGCAGTTCGAGCGCAGCCAGGAGCATCACCTGTTCGACTGCATCGAGTGCGGCGTCTGCTCCGCGGTCTGTCCCTCGCACATCCCCCTGGTGCAGTATTTCCGCCACGCCAAGACCGAGATCTGGTCGGCCGAACGCGAGAAGGCCAAGGCCGAGCACGCCCGGCGTCGCTTCGAGTTCCACAACGAGCGCATCGAGCGGCAGAAGGCCGAGCGCGAGGCAGCGCTGGCGAAAAAGCGGGCGGCCATCAAGGCCGCCCAGGAGAAGGCGGCGCAGCAGGGGGGCGAAAAGGCCGATGCCCCGGCAAACGCCAAGGCAGGTGACAACGCGTCCGCTACGCAGTCGACCGACGAGGGCAAGCCTGCCGCGGGCATGAGCATCGAGGCGGCGCGGGCCCGGGCGAGGGCGCGCAAGGCCCGCGTCCAGCAGGGTGAATCCGGTCCGTCGAGCGAGACGGAACCCGCCGCCGGTTCGACGGACGACAAGGACGATCGATCCGGGGGCGCGTCATGAAGTTTCCGGTGCAGACCTCGCCGCACGTCGAGGCCCCCTCGAACGTGGTCGACGTGATGACCGTGGTGCTCTGGGCCCTGGTGCCGGGCACGGTGGTGGCGGTCTGGCTGCTGGGCTGGGGTGTGCTCTTCAACGTGGCGCTGGCGGTGGGCGCGGCCTGGCTGGCCGAGGCCCTGATGCTGTGGCTGCGGGCGCGCCCGTTCCAGCCGGCGCTGAGTGATCGGTCGGTGCTGATCACCGGCTGGATACTGGCGCTGTGCCTGCCCAACCTCGCACCCTGGTGGCTGCCGGTGGTGGGGGCGGTGTTCGCCGTGGTGGTCGCCAAGCAGCTCTACGGCGGCATCGGCTACAACCTGTTCAACCCGGCGATGGTCGGTTACGTGGTGTTGCTGGTGTCGTTTCCCGAGGCGATGACCCGCTGGGGTGCGCCGATCGAGGGCGGTGCGGCGAGCCTGACCCTGGCCGAGGCCGCCCGGTGGACGTTCCTCGGTGCACTCCCCGCGGGCACGGGTTTCGACGCCCTCAGCCAGGCCACGCCACTCGACCAGTGGCGGATGGTGGCCACGCAGGGCGGCGAGGTCAGCGCCGCGGGTGCCTCGATCTGGCAGGGCGGCGCCTGGTCGATCTGGCTCAACCTCGCCTTTCTCGTCGGCGGGGCCTGGATGCTTTACCGCGGCGCGATCCGCTGGCATATCCCGGTCGCCATGGTGGTCGGCGTGCTGGTCACCGCGGCCCTGCTGTGGGGCATCGATCCGGACCGCTTCGCCGATCCCCTGTTCCACCTCGTCAGCGGCGGGGTGATCTTCGGCGCGCTGTTCGTCGCCACCGATCCGGTTACCGCCTCGACCACGCCGCGCGGCCGGCTGGTGTTCGGTTTCGGCATCGGCGTGCTGGCGGTGCTGATCCGCAGTTTCGGCAACTATCCCGACGGGGTGGCCTTCGCCATCCTGCTGATGAACCTGGCCGTGCCCCTGATCGACTACTACACCCAGCCGCCGGTCTTCGGGCGCAAGGGCCGGGCGGACACCGGCGCGGGAGGTGGCTGAGATGGCCGATCTCGAATGGCGTCGCGTGTTGATCACCGCGGTGATCCTGGCCGTGTTCTTCGGCCTGGGGGTGGGCTTTGTCGCCTACACGCAGCAGAAGACTGCCGATCAGATCGAGATCAACCGCCAGGCGGTGCTGCTGGGGCAGATCATGGCCGTGCTGCAGGGTGAGGAGCACGACAACAACCCCGCCGAGGACGCCTTCCTGTTGCCCGATCCCGGGGCCCTCGAGCTGGGCGAACCGGTGATCGAGCCGGACGCGGACGGTGTCATGCCGGCCCGGCTTTCCGCCGATGCGCGCGAACGGGCCATCAACGCCGGGCAACTGGGGTTTCGCGCCCGCCGGGACGGCGACGTGGTGGCGGTGGCCATTCCGGTGGTCACCCATCACGGTTACAGTGGCGACATCCGGCTGCTGGTGGGCGTCAGGCCCGACGGCGAGATCATCGGGGTGCGCGTGCTGGTGCAGAACGAAACGCCGGGGCTGGGCGACAAGATCAAGGCGGACAAGACCGACTGGATCGACGGTTTCTCCGGTCGGCGCCTCGGCGACCCGCCGGCCGACGACTGGGCGGTTAAGAAGGACGGCGGCGTGTTCGACCAGTTCACCGGGGCGACCGTCTCGCCGCGCGCGGTGGTCGGGGCGGTCAGGACGGCCCTGGAATACGTCGAGCGCCACCACGACGTGCTGTTCGACGAGGTCCCGGCGGCAGCAGGGGAGAGAGACGACCATGAATGACCCACGTCTGTCCGAACTGGCCCTCGACGGGCTGTGGAAGAACAACCCGGCGCTGGTGCAGGTGCTCGGCCTGTGCCCGCTGCTCGCGATTTCCAGTACCACGGTCAACGCGCTGGGACTGGCGATCGCCACGCTGGTGACGCTGCTGGTCTCCAACGGCGTGGTCTCCCTGATCCGCGACTGGGTGCGCGCCGAGGTGCGCCTGCCGGTCTACGTGATGGTGATCGCCTCGGTGGTCACCATCATCGAGCTGACCATGAACGCCCACTTCCACGAGCTCTACAACACGCTCGGCATCTTCATCCCGCTGATCGTGACCAACTGCATCATCATTGCGCGGGCCGAGGGTTTCGCCTCGCGGCATAACTTCGGCCTGTCGCTGTTCGACGGTCTGATGATGGGGGCGGGATTCGGCCTGGTGCTGGTCGCGCTGGGAGCCATGCGCGAGTTGCTCGGCTTCGGCACCCTGCTCGACGGCGCCGACCAGCTGTTCGGACCGGTCGCCGTCGACTGGGGCCTGCGGGTGCTGCCCGAGCAGATGACCTTCCTGCTGGCACTGATGCCGCCGGGCGCCTTCATCGGCCTCGCGCTGCTCGTGGCCTTCAAGCAGGCGATCGACCAGCGAGCATCGCGTCGCGCCCGTGCGGCACAGGCCGCGCGCGGCGGCGAGCCGGCCGCCGATCCCGTTGGCTGACATTCCTCTGCCGAACTGCTAAGACTCGCTCCTTGAGGAAACTCTTGAGTTTCCCTTGTTATCAATCGTTCGTTGGGGGAACTGCCGGGCGGACATCACACGCGCAACATCCGAGGAGAGTCACATGGCCGCAGAGATCAAGACCGAGGAACTCGAGTACCGCTCGGACGACCTGACCATGAAGGGGCTGGTCGCCTACGATGCCAACGCGGCCGGTCCGCGCCCGGCGGTGCTGGTGGTGCCGGAGTTCTGGGGTCGGACCGCCTACATGGAAAAGCGCGCCCGCGACATGGCCGACGCCGGTTACGTCGGTTTTGCCATCGACCTCTACGGTGACGGCAAGGTCACCGAAGACGCGGGCGAGGCCACCGAACTGATGAACCGTGCGCTGGCGGATTTCGATGCCCTCAAGACCCGCTACCGGCTCGCCATCGAGGCGATCAAGCGACACGACGCGGTCGACGCCGAGCGGCTCGGGGCGATCGGTTACTGCTTCGGGGGCGCGGTCGGCCTGAGCATGGCGCGCCAGGGCGTTCGCCACGACGCGCTGGCGACCTTCCATGCCGCCGTTGGTGGCCTGGCGCCCATCGCCGGGCCGATGGACACGCCTGTCTGGATCTTCACGGGTGAGGAAGACCCGATGGCCGACCCGGAAGAGGTCGAACGCGCCGCCGAGGAGATGCGTGCCGCGGGTGCCGAGGTGCATGTCACCCGCTACCCCGGCGTGACCCACGCCTTTACCAACCCGGGCGCCGACGATAAGGCCGAGAAGTTCGACCTGCCGCTGTCCTACGATCCGGTCGCCGACCGCGACTCCCTGGAGAAGACGCTCGGATTCTTCGCTGACAGGCTGGGCTAGGGAATCTCTACACGAATCGATGGTGCCTCTGGCTTGCGGGTGTGCCCGCACGGGCGGACCGCCAAGGGCCCATCTGCGGCGTTGCGATGCTTGCGAATGGCGACGGCCATTCACGGCGCACCGCGGCTTGTATCTGGACCCTTGGCGGTCCCGCAGAGACACTATCGATTCGTGCAGAGTTTCCCGAGGAACGATCCACCGTGGCGCATCGCGCCACTCGATGCACCAGGACGGGGCATCGCCGGCCCGTCGCCGACGGCGGCGAACAAGGTCAAATGCCCGCCGGGAGGCCAGTCTGAGGTCGTCATGCCGCGGATACGGGATTGCCATCATCGTGTAACGCACGGCTGGCACACTTCTCGCTGTCTGTGGTTTGCCAATGCGACACGTCTTCCTTCATCGGTTCCGGCGTGCCCCGCTTGGTGCTCTTTGACTCCTCCTTGCTGGGCGCCCTCGCGGGCGCCTCTTTTTTTGTCCGGCTTGCCGCTGGCCGGCAGGCGCCTTCGGGGCGGACCCGGGTTACACTGCGCGCCAGCGCTCCACACACGTCATTCAGGGAAACCATGCACTCGGCGAACTACATCAGCACCATCGACCGCTACCACGAGCAGTCGCGCTCGATTCGCGAGCTGGTCGAATCGATCATCACCGGCATCGGCGAGCCGCGCCTGCTCACCGACCAGGCGGCATTGCACGCGGTCACCGAGAAGCTGATCGATCTCTACCCCTTCGTCGATCTCGTCTACCTGCTCGACGAGGACGGGGTGCAGGTCGCCGAATACGGCGCCGACGAGACCGGCCACGTCAACCGGGCGATGGGCCGGGGCAAGGGCACCGACCGCAGCCAGCGCCCCTACTTCAAGTTCTTCCACGAGGGCGAATACGTCCACCTGACCGAGCCCTATCTGTCCTCGGCCTCGCGCGACCTGTGCATCTCGGCGACCCTGCAGATCGAACACCAGGGCCGGGTGGGGTATCTGGTCATCGACGTGGACCTGGAGGCGATGATCAGCTTCCTGCTCGGCGACACGCTGCGCCGGCGCATCGAGCCGTTCTTCCGCGCCCTCTACGGGCTGTTCGCCGCAGCGATGATGCTGGTGGCGGGCGTGCTCTTCTACAGCAGCATGAGCGAATTGGTTCACGCGCTGATGGAACCCGGCTGGGCGTCCGAGTTGCAGCTCAAGCCGTTCGAGGTGCTCGTGGTGCTGACGCTGGCGATGGCGATCTTCGACCTCGCCAAGACGGTATTCGAGGAGGAGGTGTTGATGGAGAAGGACGTCCATCGTCACAGTACCGTCCGACGAACCATGACGCGCTTTGTCGCGGCCATCCTGGTCGCCATCCTGATCGAGGGCCTGCTGACCATGTTCAAGGTCTCGATGGGCTACTCCGACCAGGGGGCGGTCGCCACCCTGATGGTGTTCGCCGCCGCGGCCCTGTTGGTGGCGCTGGGCCTGTACGTGTATCTCGGCGCGCTCGCCGAGAAGGCCCTGCTGGGCAACAATGGCCGCAGCCGGCGCCTGCGCAACGACCGCGACCGGCATGACCACTGACCCGTTCGGAGCAAGGAGCCCGGCATGACCGCACTCGGCCCCCTGATGATCGATCTCGCCGGCCCGGAGATCACCCCGGCCGACCGGCGACGACTGCAGCATCCATCCACCGGCGGGGTGATCCTGTTCGCTCGTCACTTCGAGGGGCGCGACCAGCTCGCCGGGCTGGTCGCCGAGATCCGCGCGCTGCGCCGCCCCCACCTGCTGATCGCCGTCGATCAGGAGGGCGGGCGCGTGCAGCGTTTCCGCGGTGACGGTTTCGTCCCTCTGCCGGCGATGGGACGCATCGGCCAGCTGTTCGACCAAGACCGCCAGGCGGGCCTCGAGGCGGCGCGCTCGCTGGGATGGTTGATGGCGGTGCAGTTGCGCGAGGTCGGGGTGGACCTGAGCTTCGCCCCCGTGCTCGACCTTGACCGGGGCATCAGCGGCGTGATCGGCGACCGGGCCTTCGACGAGCGCCCCGAGGCGGTGATCGCGCTGGCGATCGCCTGGACCGGCGGCATGCAGGAAGCCGGCATGGCCGCCGTGGGCAAGCATTACCCGGGCCACGGCGCGGTGGCGGCCGACTCGCACATCGCCCACCCGGTCGACCCGCGTCCGTTCGCGACCATCGAGAAGACCGACCTGCGCCCGTTCCGGGCGATGGTCGAGCGCCTGATTCCCGGCCTGATGGTCTCCCACGTGGTCTACCCCGAGGTGGATGCCCGTCCGGCGGGGTTCTCGCCGGCCTGGCTGCGCGAGATCCTGCGCGGGGAATGGGGCTACGAGGGCGCGGTGTTCAGCGACGATCTCACCATGGCGGCCGCCTCGGCGGTCGGCGAGATCGAGGATCGGGTGGAGCAGTGCCTTGCCGCCGGGGTGGACATGGCGCTGATCTGCAATCACCCCGAGCTGGTCGACCGGGTACAGAAGTCGCTGGACTTCGCGCCCAGCGCCCAGCGCGAGGCGCGTCTCGCCCGGATGTTCGGCCACGGCCCGGTGCCCAGCGACTCGAGGCTGACCCACTCGCCGCGTTACGCCGAGGCGTTGGCCTGGATCGAGCGGCTGGGCGTTGACGAGCCGGACCTGTTTCCGGATCGCGCCTGAGTTTTCAACGAGGACACCGCCATGCAGGAACGTCGGGACGCAGTGACCGATATCCATGAACGTTCGGCAGCGCTCGACGCCTTGCTGGCGCGTTGCGACTGCCTGGTCTCCCCCGACGAGATGCAGGCGACCTACGCGCGGCTCGCCGCCGAGATCAACCAGCGGCTCGCCGGTCGCCTGCCGGTGGTGCTGGCGGTAATGAACGGCGGCCTGGTCAGTGCGGGGCAGATCGTCCCGAGACTGTCGTTCCCGCTCGAGTTCTCCTACCTCCATGCGACCCGCTACCGGGGAGCGACCACCGGCGGGGCACTGAAGTGGCTGGCGCAGCCGGACATCGAACTCGCCGGCCGCGAGGTGCTGCTGATCGACGATATCCTCGACGAGGGTCACACGCTTGCCGCGGTGCGCGAGTGGTGCTTCGACGCCGGCGCCGAGAGGGTGTGGATCGTGGTAGCGACCGACAAGCAGCATGACCGCAAGGTGCCAGGCCTCGTGGCGGATTTCTGCGGTCTGGCCGTGCCCGACCGTTACATTTTCGGCGAGGGCATGGATTACCATGGCTACTTTCGCAATCTGCCCGGCATTCATGCCCTTCCCGAGGGCGAGTGAGCGGGCAGTTGCCCTGAATCGAGGGGAGGACTGACGTGCATCTGGCAATCATCGGCGGGACGGGGCTTTCGCAGATCGAGGGAATCGAGGCGGTGCGTCACCAGGTGGTGCCCACGCCGTTCGGCGAGCCGTCCGGGCCGGTGACCATCGGTCGGATGCAGGGTTGCGAGGTGGTGTTCCTGCCCCGGCACGGCTACAACCATCGCATTCCGCCCCACCAGATCAATTACCGGGCGAA
Organism: uncultured Halothiobacillus sp.; assembly: GCA_964442775.1. Lineage (GTDB taxonomy): Bacteria > Pseudomonadota > Gammaproteobacteria > Halothiobacillales > Halothiobacillaceae > Guyparkeria. The sequence continues at coordinate 11,385 of CAYUAO010000045.1, forward strand.
CATCTGGGCGCTGCGCGAACTCGAGGTCAGCCGCATCCTGGCGGTGGGCGCCGTCGGGGGCATCCACCCGGACATGGGGCCGGGGTCACTGGTGGTGCCCGACCAGCTGATCGATTACACCTGGGGGCGCCCGTCGACCTTTTACGAGGGCGACCTCGATTCCGTGACCCACGTCGACTTCACCTATCCGTACGACGCCCCGCTGCGCGAGGCCTTCCTGGCGGCGGGCAGGGCGCTGGACCTGCCCATGATCGACGGCGGCACCTACGGCGCCACCCAGGGGCCAAGGCTGGAAACGGCCGCCGAGATCCGGCGCCTGAAACGCGATGGCTGCGACGTGGTCGGCATGACCGGCATGCCCGAGGCCGTGCTCGCCCGCGAGGCCGGCATCGATTACGCCAGCCTGAACGTGGTCGCCAACTGGGCGGCGGGCGTGCACGAGGGCGAGACGGTCTCGATGAAGGCGATCGAGAAGACGCTCTCGACCTCGATGCGCCATGTGCGCGAGGTCCTCACGCACATCCTGGACGGCGATGACCGGATGCTACGCCGAGTCAGGGCCGGCTGACGGGACAGCCGCTTCGCCATGCCAGCCGACCTGACAGCCATGGGCCGGCAGGGTAAAATGCCTGCAAATCATCCGTCCGTCGCCAGGTTCTGCCCGAGGAAACACAGCCGCCTCGGGCCGTTCCGGGCGGCGCGTCATTCCAAGCGAGAATTCCATGACGCATCAAAGCCGCTACACCGGCCTGCTCGACCGGTTCCGTGACCGCCTGCCCCTGTCCGACGACACCCGCCTGATCAGCCTGGGCGAGGGCGCCACACCGCTGATCCGCCTGCACAACCTGCCCAGGGTGCTCGGCCGGTCGGTGGACATCTACGTCAAGTACGAGGGGCTCAACCCGACGGGATCCTTCAAGGATCGCGGCATGACCATGGCGGTCACCAAGGCGGTGGAAGAGGGCTCCAAGGCCATCATCTGCGCGTCGACCGGCAACACCTCCGCGGCGGCCGCCGCCTACGCCGCTCGTGCCGGCATTACCGCCTTCGTGATCATCCCGGACGGCAAGATCGCGATGGGCAAGCTGGCCCAGGCGATGATGTACGGCGCGACCATCCTGCAGATCCGCGGCAACTTCGACGACGGCATGCGCCTGGTCAAGGAAGTGGCCGAGGAGGCGCCGGTGACCATCGTCAACTCGGTCAACCCGTACCGCCTGCAGGGCCAGAAGACGGCGGCCTTCGAGATCGTCGAGGAACTGGGTCGCGCGCCGGACTACCACTGCCTGCCGGTGGGCAACGCGGGCAACATCACCGCCCACTGGATCGGTTACTGCGAGCTTTCCGCGGTCTCCGGCGAACAGGTGACCGAGTCCTGCGCGTACTGCAACGGCAAGTGTCCCTTCGCCGGCGGTGGCTCGGGCGGCAACCGGCCGAAGATGGTGGGCTACCAGGCGACCGGCTCGGCACCGTTCCTGCGCGGTGAGATGGTCGACGATCCGGATACCGTCGCCACGGCCATCCGTATTGGTCATCCGCAGAGCTGGGACCGCGCCTGGAAGGTGATGGAGGAGAGCGGCGGTTGGTTCGCCGAGGTCACCGACGCCGAGATCCTCGCCGCCCAGCGCATGCTGACCCAGCACGAGGGCATCTTCTGCGAGCCGGCCTCGGCCGCCTCGCTGGCCGGCCTGGTCAAGGACCTCGAGGCGGGCAATATCCGGGACGGCTCGAGCATTGTGCTCACATTGACGGGCAACGGCCTCAAGGATCCGGACACTGCCATTGCGCAGTGCACGGGAGACACGCCGGGTGTCGAGAAGGCCACGATGGTGACCATCGACGCCGATCTCGACTCGGTGCGCAACGCGATCCTCGGCTTCATGAAATAGACCGCGGTTCCCCCGCACGAGACGACCGGACCCCGCCACGGCGGGGTCTTTTCGTTTCTGGGAGCAAGTCGGGGATTGGCCATGCGGGCGTGTCCGTGGGCCCCGTTCGGGCGGGAGGTGCGGGCAGGTTCGCATCCGGGCAGGGACCACGCATTAGCCGATTCGGGGAGCCGGAGAGAAACGGCGGAGCCGGTTGTTCGCGC
>CAYUAO010000046.1:0-13470 GCA_964442775.1 uncultured Halothiobacillus sp.
TCCTGCTGCTCCTGCCGTCCTGGGGCGGGATGATCAACGGCATCATGACCCTCTCGGGTGCCTGGGAGAGGCTGCGCACCGACCCGATCATGCTCTTTTTGATCACCGCGCTGGCCTTCTACGGCATGTCGACCTTCGAGGGGCCGATGATGTCGCTCAAGTCGGTCAACGCCCTGTCGCATTACACCGACTGGACCATCGGTCACGTGCACTCCGGCGCGTTGGGCTGGGTGGCGATGATCACCATCGGGTCGTTCTATCACCTGGTTCCGCGTCTCTGGGGGACCACGCTCCACTCGACCCGGCTGGTGTTCGTCCACTTCTGGATGGCGACCATCGGCATCGTGCTCTACATCGTCGCGATGTGGGTCGCCGGGATCGGCCAGGGGCTCATGCTGCGGGCCTTCGACGAGTACGGCAACCTGGCCTACACCTTCGTCGAGACGGTCTCGTACCTGCACCTGCCGTATGTGGTGCGGGCCCTGGGCGGGGCGATCTTTCTCGCCGGCTTCGTGCTGATGGCCTGGAATCTCTACCGCACCGTCACCGCCGCCCGTCCGGTGGCGGAGGCCGAGCGCGTCGGGGCGACCGCCTCCGCCTGATCCGCACCGGCCATCCCGGTCCCGCATTCTCGGCCCCGCCTCCCCGGCGGGGCCGTTTTTCGTCGTGGGGATGCCCGGGGCGATCCGGGAGAACGCGGGTCAATGAGTCGGTCCTGCCCGGGTTTCGTCGGTGGCGGGGCGCCCACGGCGGGGTCGCATTGGTTATGATTGCGGAAAACCTCGCGTTCCCCGCACGGTCGTCGCCAGCCTGGTGCACGCTTCGCCGTGTGCTATGCCGTCGTCGGGCGGGGTCTGTTCGCCGGCTGTCGGCGCTGTGACGATCACCGCGGTCTGCCCCGGGGCGGGCAATGGAGCGCGACCGTCGGGACGTCGCGTCGCCGCTGGCCATGATCGCCCCCTTGTCGCTATCATCGTTTCACCAACCCAAGGAATATCGAGCCGTGCAGGATTACCGTCAGGCCTTCCTCCAGTTCGCCGTCGAGCACCAGGCGCTTCGTTTCGGCGAATTCACCCTCAAGTCCGGTAGAGCGAGTCCCTACTTCTTCAACGCCGGTGCGTTCTCCGACGGCCGGGCGCTCGCCGCGCTGGGCGGTTTCTACGCGGATGCGATCCTGGACGCCGGCATCGAGTTTGACGTGGTTTTCGGCCCGGCCTACAAGGGGATTCCGCTGGCGGCGGCGACGGCCATCGCGCTGGCCGAGCGCACGGGTGACGCCGTGCCGTGGAGCTTCAACCGCAAGGAGGCCAAGGACCACGGCGAAGGCGGCAACCTGGTGGGCGCGCCGCTGACCGGCCGGGTGCTGATCGTCGACGACGTGATCACCGCGGGCACGGCCATCCGCGAGTCGCTGGCGCTGATCCGGGCCGCGGGCGCCGAGCCGGTGGGCGTGGCGGTGATGATGGATCGGCAGGAGCGCGGCCAGGGCGAGCTGTCGGCGATCGGCGAGCTCGAGCGCGACCACGACCTGGAGGTGATCGCCATCGCCAATCTCGATGCCCTGATCGAGTTCTGTGCCGAGGACGGGGGGCTGGGCGAGGCGGCCGCGGCGATGGCCGACTATCGACGTCGATACGGTGTGGAAGGCTGAATGCGTTCGGGCGTGCGCCTTGCGCGACGCGTCTTCGACCGGGCGGGGCTCCGGCTCGTCCTGCTGGTGCTGCTCGGTCTGCTCGGCGCCCCGTCGCAGGCGGAGGAGCCTGCCGGCGTGGTCGCCTTCGCGCAGGATGACCTGAGCAACGACTGGCGGCGTGCCCAGGTGGAGGAGGTCGCCGAGGCGCTGGCGCGTTACCCCGGGGTGGAGTTTCGCGTCAGCGACGCCCGCGGCCGGTTGCCGCTGCAGGTCCTGCAGGTGGAGGAATGGATCGATGCCGGGGTGGACGTGCTGATCACCAGCCCGATGGACGCCGAGGCGATGGCCCCGGTCCTCCGGCGGGCGAGGGAGGCGGGGGTTCCCCTGGTGCTGCTCGATCGCCGCGCGAGCGAGCCGGTCGAGGATGCCCTTGTGGTGGGTGATAACCGCGGTATCGGGCGGGCCGCCGGGAGGGCGGTCGTCGACGCGATCGGTGGTCGGGGACGCGTGCTGATGCTCGAGGGCGTCTCGGGGGCGACCTCGACGCGTGATCGCAGGGACGGCTTCATGAACGTGATGTCGGGACGGGAGGCCATCGAGATCACCCGTGTCGTCGGCAACTACCTGCGCGGCGACACCATCCGCGTGATCGAGGAGCTGATCGCCGAGCGGGGCGGCTTTCCCTTCGACGCGGTCTTCGCCCAGAGCGACTCGATGGCCACCGGGCTGCGCATGGCGCTGCGGCGGCATGATATCGATATCGACCCGATCTTCATCGTCGGCGTCGATTACATCGCCGAGGCCCGCGAGGCCATTCGCGCCGGGGAGCAGGACATGAGCTTCACCTACCCCACCGGCGGCGAGGAGGGCGCGGCGCTGGCCATCGACCTGCTGCGGGGCGATCCGGTGCCGGCCGAGTCCATCAAGGCGTTCGAGACAGTCACGCCCGCCAACGTCGAAGACATGGAGCCGATCTTTTGACGTCGTTCTTCGCCAGTCTCAAGACCCGCCTGGTCACCCTGCTGCTCGCGGCGGTGACCCTCCCGCTGATCGCCGTGGGCGTCACGCTGGATTTCTACCTGCGAGACATGCACGCCGAGCAGGCGCATACCCGCGGCCTGCAGGCGCTTTCGACCTTCACCGAGACCCTGGAAGACGATGCCCGCTGGCTGCGCGAGGCGGCCGACTCGTTCCGTCGTCAGGAGGGCACGGTCGCCACGCTCAACCTGGTCGAGCGCTACCAGGAGATCGAGGACTATCGCCCGATCGTCTTCGACGAGGCCAAGAAGCGGCTGGCGCTGGAGTACCTCAAGCTGGTCGACCGGGGGGTGGCCGACCGGGGCTGCATCCGCCAGGCGGACGGCACGCTGATGGCCTATGTCCGGGGCGGCACCACCCAGGTCGCCGGCATCGTCTCCTTCGAGGACGGCGAGCCGCGTTTCGTCGAGCACATCGACGGCGAGTGGGCGGAGGTCGGCCAGCCCGACGACTGGCAGCTGTATCGGGACATTCCCGACGACATCGACGTGGTCTACCGAGAGGTCGGCGAACAGGTCGAGCAGATCGCGGGGCGAATCGTGCGTCGCGAGTCGGGTGACGGCGCCGACACGACTCGGCTGGGCAGCGTGAGCCTGGTCCACCAGATCGACCGCAGTGCCCTGGAGCGCCTGCCGTTACCCGACGGCGTCCGGCTGGTGCTGGTCGACGGTGAGGGGCGTGCGATCACCAATCTGGCCATGAACGAGGAACTGGACACGGACGCCGTGAGCGAGGGCATGGAGCAGCTCGGCGATCCCCGCGAGGAACGCTGGATCGAGCTGGAACACGATCTCTTGCGCCTGCATGCGCTGCCGGAAGTGGCCGGCGGTGGCGAGATCTTCCTCGGCGTGCTCTTCGATCGTTCCGTGCTGGATCGGCAGGTGCTCGCCACGCGCACCGTCTCGGTGGTGGCGCTCGCCTCCTCGGCCCTGCTGTTCATCCTGCTCGGCGGCTGGCTCGTGCGTCGCCGGGTCCAGCGGCCGATCGACGAGTTGATCGAGGGTGTCGGTGCCTTGCGGTGTGGCGATTACTCCAGCCGGGTGCCGCTGGGCGTCGATCGCGAGACCCGTGAGCTGGCCGAGGCCATGAACGCCATGGCCGACGAGGTGCAGCGCCGCGAGGCCGAGCTCTCTGACGTGATCGAGAACATCCCCGAGATGATCTTCGTCAAGGACGCCCGCAACCTGCGCTTTTTGCGGTTCAACCGTGCCGGTGAGCAGTTGCTGGGACGCTCGCGCGAGGAGCTGATCGGTAAGGACGATCACCATTTTTTCCCGCCCGAGCAGGCCGAGGCCTTCATCGCCAGCGACCGGCGGGTGCTCGAGTCCGGCGACATGCTGGAGATCGAGGAAGAGACGATCGAGACGCCCCGGGGCTGCCGGCTGCTGCGCACGCGCAAGCTGCCCATCCACGGACCGGATGGCCAGCCTCGCTACCTGCTGGGTATCTCCGAGGACGTCACCGATCGGCGGCGTGACGAGCAGCGCCTGCGCGAGGCTCAGCGGGTCGCGGGCCTGGGGGACTGGCAGCTCGACCTGATTGGCGGCGAGGCGACCTGGTCGGACCAGACGTATCAGGTTCTCGGCATTCCTGCCGACGAGCCGCCCGGTCCCGACACGCTGCGACGCTACTGCCACGAGGAGGACTGGCCCGCGATCGAGCACGCCCTGCGGGCCGTGCGCGAGGGCGCCGTACGCTACGACGTCGAGTTCCGCCTGCATACCGGAAACGGAGATGAGCGCATCATCCACTCGCGCGCCGAGGTGGAGCACGCACGCGACGGTCGCCCGCTGCGACTGGTCGGCGTGGTGCAGGATGTCACCGCGCAGGTGCGTGACGAGGAGCGCCGACGCCTGGCCGATGCGGTCTTCCAGCACACCAGTGAGGCGGTGATCGTCACCGATTCCAACGGGCGCATCCTGCAGGTCAACCCGGCCTTCACGCAGATCACCGGCTACCCTGCCGACGAGGTGCTGGGCAGGGACCCGCGCCTGCTCAAGTCCGACCGTCACCATCCCGGGTTCTACGACGAACTCTGGCACCGGCTGCAACAGACCGGCGAGTGGCGCGGCGAGATCTGGAACCGTCGTCGCGACGGCAGCGTCTTCCCCGCCTGGCAGACCATCAGCGCGGTGCGCGACGAGGCCGGCGAACTGCGCCAGTTCATCTCGCTGATGTCCGACATCTCGCCGATCAAGGAAGTCGAGAGCCGCCTGGACTACATGGCGCACCACGACCCGCTGACCGGGCTGCCCAACCGCCATCTGCTGACCGACCGTCTCGCTCAGGCCATTCGGCGCGCCGACATGGAGCAGGGGCGAGTGGGAGTGATGTTCCTCGATCTCAACCGGTTCAAGAACATCAACGACAGCCTCGGTCATCCGCTGGGAGACCGGTTGCTGAAGGCCGTGGCGCGACGGCTGCTGGCCGTCGCCGCCGATTCCGACACGGTCGCGCGCCTCGGCGGCGACGAGTTCGTGGTGGTCGTGGAGTCGATCCGCAGCGAGCAGGCGCTGCCCCGGCTCGCGCGGGAACTGCTGGCGGTGTTCGACCGGCCGTTCTTCGTCCAGGGCCACGAGTTGAGCGTGGACGCGAGCATCGGCATCACGATCTACCCCCTCGACGGAGACAACGCCCAGGTCCTGATCCGCAACGCCGACACGGCCATGTATCGGGCCAAGGAGGCCCGCCGCAGCGGTTACGTCTTCTACACGCGCGAGCTCACCGACAAGGCCAACCGCCGGGTGCAGATGGAGATGGAGCTGCGCCAGGCGCTGGCCAGCGACGAACTCTCTCTCGTCTACCAGCCGCAGCTCGACCTGGCCAGCGGGCGCGCCGTGGCGATGGAGGCGTTGCTGCGCTGGGACAGTCCGCGCCTGGGACGGGTTTCGCCGGCCGAACTGATCCCCCTGGCCGAGGAGACCGGCCTGATCCTGCCCATCGGGCACTGGGTGCTGCGGCAGGCGGTCGCGGATTTCGTCGCCCTGCGCGAGTCCGGTTATCCGCTCGAGCGGGTCGCGGTCAACGTGTCGCCGGAGCAGGTGCAGCGCGGGGGGCTGGTCGAACAGGTCGCCGAGGTGGTCGAGCGCAGCGGCATCGCGGCCGAGCTGCTCGAACTGGAGGTGACCGAGCAGGCGTTCATGGCCGACCCGGAGGTGGCGGTGAGCGCTCTCAACGCCCTCGACGCCCTCGGGGTGCAGATCGCGATCGACGACTTCGGCACCGGGTTCTCGTCGCTGGCCTACCTCAAGCGCTTCCCCGTGCGTCGGCTCAAGATCGACCAGTCGTTCGTCCGCGACATGCTCAACGATCCGGACGATCGTTCCATCGTCCGCTCGGTGATCGGGCTGGGCGACGGGCTGGGGCTCGTGGTGATCGCCGAGGGCGTCGAGACGGGCGAGCACGCGCGCATACTGCGTGCCGACGGCTGCCACGAGGCGCAGGGCTATCACTATGCCCGCCCGTTGCCGATCGACGAGTTGCGCGTCTGGCTGGATGACCGGCCGCGGGAGGCCGACACATGAGGCGCCGCCGGGACGAGTGGGCCGTCGGCGTGCCGGGTTACCGCTGGCCGGTGGCCCTCGTCCTGATCGTCCTGCTGGTTCTCGGCTGGGGGACGTGGGTATACCTGCAGTACCAGGAGCGTCTCGCCGATCGCCTCGACGAGGACCTGCGCCGGGAGGCGAACGCCATCGAGGTGCTGCAGGAGAGCTACACGCTCGCCGCGCGCAGCGTTTTCGAGCAGAGCATCAATACCCCCGAGGTGCTCGCGCTGCTGGCACGCGCCGACCGGGATCCCTCCTCCCGCGACGCGGTCCGCGACGAACTCGAACGCCGTCTTGGGGCGGTCTATCGCGGCCTGCGGGATCATCGCTTCCGGCAGTTCCACTTCCACCTCTCCGACGGCACGACCCTCTACCGTTTTCACCGGCCGGAGAAGTTCGACGACGACGTCGCCTCGCATCGGCCGAGCATCCGGCGGGCCCAGGAGGAACGCCGGCGCATAAGCGGCTTCGAGACCGGGCGCAACTTCCACGGCTTTCGCAACGTGTTCCCGCTCGAACACGAGGGCGAGTTGATCGGCTCGGTCGAGCTGTCCGTGCCATTCGCCGCCCTGAGCGATGTCATGGAGCGTGACGGTAAGCGGCGACTGTTTCTCCTGATGCGCGAGGACGCCGTCCTCGGGAAACTGTTCGACGATCGCCGCGATATCTACGCCAAGTCCCTGCTGCATCCGGACTACCTCGTCGAGACGCTCGATCCGGGGTCGAGCGATCCCCAGCGGCTCGAGCGGCTGGCCGAGCGGATCGACCTGCCGGACGGCGCCCTCCACGGGGAGCCCCGGGGCCTGGTGTGGCGGGCGGAGGAACAGGATCGCGAACTGCTCTTCCTGCCGCTGGCGGATCCCCTTGGCCGGCCGGCGGGCTACGTCGTTTTCGACCAGCACGCCGAGGGGGTCGCCGAATTGCGTCGGGATGCCTGGCAAAGCGTTCTCGTGGGGGCGTTGCCCCTGGGGCTGGCGATGCTGATGCTCTGGGGGCTGCTGCGCAACCGGGCCGCGCGCGAGGCGGAGGCCGAACAGTTGCGCCGGATCAGCGAGTGCATGGGCGAGGGGCTGTACGTGCTCGACCGGCGCGGGCGGATCCAGCTGATCAACGATCGGGCCGTCGAACTGCTGGGGCGGTCGCGCGAGGAACTGGTGGGGCGGTCCGCCCATGATCTCTTTCACGCCGACGCGGACAGGGGCGATACGCCCGAGGCATGCCTCATCCAAGACCACGCCTTCGCCGGGGAGCGGTATCACAGCCGCGACGAGCGATTCTGCCGACCGGGCGGGGAGTGCTTCCCCGTGGAGGTGACCGCCACGCCCCTGACCCGCCGCGATCGGGTCACCGGCGCGGTCACGATCTTCCGCGACATCTCCCGGCAGCTGAAGACCGAGCGTCGCCTGCGCGTGCAGGAGGCGTTGTTCCGCACGATGTTCGAGGCCACCGGGGTGGGCGTCGCCCTGCTCGACGAGAGGCGGCGTTTTCGTCGCGTGAACGATGCACTGGTGGAAATGCTCGCCCGGGACCGCGACGACCTGCTGGGGCGGGCGATCGATTCACTGGTTCAGGCGGACGAGCGCGATCGCCTGCTGGAGAACTGCCGCGCCCTCGCGTGCGGGAAGCAGTCGCGTTGCCGGGGCGAGTTCCGCTACCGGCGTGGCGATGGCGCGATCCTGTGGGTGCAGCAGCATGCCTCGCCGCTGTGCGGGCTCGATGATGAACTCGAGGAGCGCTTCGTGGTCCTGCTCACCGATATCAGTTCCCGCAAGCGCTACGAGCGCCTGCTCAAGCAGGAACGTCGGCAGATGGACCGTGTGCTCAATTCCGCCGGCGAGGGCATCATCGGCCTCGAACCCGACGGCAGGGCGGCCTTCGTCAACGCCGCGGCACGTCGGCTGACGGGGTTCGGCGAGCAGGATTTTACCGGGGGCGAGAGCGTCCATGCGCTGCTGCATCACCACCGTGGCGACGGCTCGGCCTACCCGGCGGGGGAATGCCCCATCCAGGCCACGCTGCGGGACGGCCAGGAGCGGCGCGTGACCGACGAGGTGTTCTGGCGTGCCGACGGCGAGTCGTTCCCGGTGGAGTACGTGGTCGGGCCGATCGAGGACGAGGAGGCCGGCGGTGCCGTGGTGGTGTTCCAGGACGTCACCGAGCGTCGCCGCATGGAAGCGGAGCTCGAGCGACGGGCGACCACAGACCGCATGACCGGCGCCTGGAACCGCGCCCACTTCGAGGACCTGATGCGCGAGGAGGGCGAGCGTGCGCGGCGCTCCGGCCTGCCGGTGAGCCTGGTGATGTTCGACCTCGATCGCTTCAAGGCCGTGAACGACAACTTCGGTCACGCCGCCGGGGACCTGGTGCTCAAGACCCTGGTCGACCGGGTATGCGCCGAGTTGCGTGTCAACGACCGTCTCGGTCGCTGGGGCGGCGAGGAGTTCATGGTCTTGCTGCCGGACACAGATCGCGACGGGGCGGTCACCATGGCCGAACGACTGCGTGCCGCCGCGCGGGACGAGCCCTTCGAGACGGTCGGTCGGGTGACGATCAGCCTGGGTGTGGGCCAGTGGTGCCCCGGCGAGAACGCCGACACGTTCCTCAGCCGGCTCGATCAGGCCCTGTATCGGGCAAAGGAAAAGGGACGCGACCGGGTCGAGGGCTTGCCTCCCTGCGATTGACTGCGCCGTCTCCTCGCCGTGCCGCTGGTCCGCATCCGTGGGTGCCCGGCCAGGGCGTGCTCTCCCTGGATGCGATTTTCCGGCCCGAACAAACAAGAAACCCCCGCTCGTCGAGCGGGGGTTCCGGCAGGCCGCGTCCCGGACAGTTCCGGGAGTGGATCAGATCGACTTGATGCGGTTGACCAGGGTCGACTTGCGACGCGCAGCGGTGTTGCGCTTGAGAATGCCCTTGGTCACCATCCGGTCGAGGACCGGCTGGGCAGCGCTGTAGGCTTGCTGCGCCTTTTCCGCATCACCGTCCTTCACGGCCTTGATGACGGCCTTGTAGGCGGTGCGTACCTGCGAGCGCATTGCCATGTTGTGCTGGCGGGCTTTCTCCGCCTGGCGAACGCGCTTTTTGGCTTGAGCGGTATTGGCCACGGGTAAACTCCTCGATTCGGCTATAAGACGGATGAGCTTGATGGAAACATCAATTCAAGGCGCGGGATTATGCCATACGGTCGGCTGGAGTCAAGCCGCCCTTGACCGGCCCCTCGCTGACGTGCCGCGGAAAGCGAAGGCGATTGCTGCGCTGTCCGCTTCGGCTCGCTAGCGAGCCGCCTTGCTGCGGTATCCTCGGCTTCATGACTCGTCACGCCCCTGCCTCGTCGGTCCCCGCCGCCGTGCCCCCCGATCCGGCTTCAGGCTGGACGGTGGTCGTGCCGGGACCGTTCTTCGGCGGTTTCACCTACCACTTCGATCTTGCCGAAGGCCCCGCGCCCCGGCCCGGCGTGCGCGTGCGCGTGCCTTTTGGTCGGTCCGAACGGGTGGCCGTGGTAATCGAACCTGCGCCCGGTGAGGAGCAGGAGACGCGCCCGATCCTCGAGGTGCTCGACGCGAGCCCGGTGCTCGACGACAGCGCGCTGGCCTGCCTGCGCTGGGCGGCAGCCTACTATCACCACCCGTTGGGCGAGGTCGTCTTCGCTGCCCTGCCCAGGGCATTGCGCGGGGGGCGTCGCCTCGAGGTCGAGGCGCTGGCAGTCACGGCGGCGGGAAAACGCGCGTTGGAGGACGGAGCGCCTCGCGGCCAGCGGCAACGCCGGGCGCTGGAGGCCCTGGTCGCCTCGAGGCTCCCCCTGCCGGCCACCTCCCTGGGGCCGGCCTCGGTGCGCCGCCGGTTGGTGGAAAAGGGCTGGGCCGAGTCGGCCCGGATCACTGCGCCGGCCGACTGGCCAGCGCCGGTCGAGCCGGGTGACGAACCGGCGCCCGCCCTCAACGTGGAACAGCGAGCCGCCGTGGAGGCGGTCGTCGCCGGTGGTGCGGGCTTTCGGGCCTGGCTGCTGCATGGCGTGACCGGCAGCGGCAAGACCGAGGTCTATCTCGCCCTGATCGAGCGCGAACTGGCGGCGGGGCGCCAGGTGCTGGTGGTGGTGCCGGAGATATCGCTGACCCCGCAACTGATCGGGCGATTCGCCCGGCGTCTCGCGGTGCGGCCGGCCGTGCTTCACTCGGGGCTGGCCGACGGCGAGCGCCTGACGGCCTGGCGGGCGGTGGCCGCCGGCACGGCGCAGTTGGTGATCGGCACGCGTTCGGCTGCCTTCGTGCCGCTGGCCCGTCCCGGCCTGATCGTGGTCGACGAGGAACACGACGTCGCCCTCAAGCAGCAGGAGGGCTTTCTCTACCACGCCCGGGACGTGCTGGTCTGGCGGGCGCGGCAACTCGACATCCCCATTCTCCTGGGCTCGGCGACCCCGTCGCTGGAAAGCCTGCGGCAGGCCTGGGAGGGCCGCTACGGGCACCTGCGCCTGACCGAACGGGCCAGCGGCGCGACCATGCCCGCGATCCACTGCCTGGACGTGCGGGGCCAGACTATGGTCGCGGGCCTTTCGCCGGCCCTGCTCCGCGCGATCGAGCGCCACCTGCTCGACGGTGGCCAGGTGATGCTGTACCTCAATCGGCGCGGCTACGCCCCGAGCCTGGTCTGCCATGCCTGCGGTTTCGTCGCCGGCTGCCCGCATTGCGATGCCTTTCTCACCTGGCACCGGCAGATCGGGCGGCTGCGCTGCCACCACTGCGGTTTCGAGCAGGGCGTGCCGGCGGAATGCCCATCCTGCCAGGCTCCGTTATCGGTGCGCGGCATGGGCACCGAACAGCTCGAGGACGTGCTCGCCGCCCGCTTTCCGGGCTTCGGGATCGTGCGTCTGGATCGCGACGCCACGGCCGGGAAGGGGGTGATGGCTGACAGCCTCGCGCGGATCGAGCGCGGCGAGGCCCGGCTGGTGGTCGGCACGCAGATGCTGGTCAAGGGGCACGACTTCCCCGGCGTGACCCTGGTGGGCGTGGTGAACGCCGACCAGGCGCTGTTCGCTTCGGACTTTCGTGGTCCGGAGCGCTTTGCGCAGTCGCTGTTGCAGGTGGCCGGCCGGGCCGGGCGCGCGGAGCGGCCGGGCGAGGTGCTGGTGCAGACCCACGACCCGGATCACCCGGTGCTGCGTCGCCTGCTCGTCGAGGACTACGAGGCAGTGATGGCCGCGCAGTTGGCCGAGCGCGAGCAGGCGGAATTGCCGCCGACCCGGTTCGCCGGCCTGATTCGTGCGGACGCCCCGCAGGCCGATAGCGCCCGGGATTTCCTCGCCGGGGTAGCCGGCGAGTTGCGCGAAGGCTTTGCCGACGAGCTGGCCGTGTGGGGGCCGGTGCCGGCGCCGCTGGCGCGCCGGGCCGGGAGGTATCGCTTCCAGCTGTTGCTGCTTTCGCGGGTGCGCAGCACGCTGCACCGGGCCCTGTGGCAGGTGGACGACTCGGTCGGCAGTCGCCGGCCGGGTCGGGGCCTGCGCTGGTCGGTCGACGTCGACCCCATCGACCTGGCCTGAGTCCGGTGGCGGTCAGACCGTTGCCTGGCGATGGTGGCCGACGGGTGCATTACACTGGGGTTGTTCCGCCCGCGAAGGGCCCCATGGATTCACAACGGAGAGAAGAGACGTGAAGAAGATCGAAGCGATTATCAAGCCATTCCGGCTCGACGACGTGCGTACCGCGCTGATGGACCTGGGAGTCAATGGCCTTACCGCCACCGAGGTCAAGGGCTTCGGTCGGCAGAAGGGGCATACCGAGTTGTACCGCGGCGCCGAGTACGTGGTCGACTTTCTGCCCAAGGTGAAGCTCGAGGTGGTCATCGCCGCCGACCAGGAAGATGCGGTGGTCGACGCCATAGTCAAGGCGGCGTACTCGGGCAAGATCGGCGACGGCAAGATCTTCGTCTCGCCTGTGGAGCGGGCGGTGCGTATCCGCACCAGCGAGGAGAACGAGGACGCGCTCTGACGCGGGCCCTCCGTCCCCGCCATGGCGGCGGGGTCAGGGCTGGATCAGCCGCTCGGGACGGTAGGGGGACGGGTCGGTCGTCGTGGCGCGCCCGGCCATCAGGTCGGCGAGCAGCCGCGCCGTGGCCGGCGCCATGGCCAGCCCGTTGCGAAAGCCGCCGGTATTGATCCAGAGACCGTCGATCGCCGGATGTTCCCCCAGCAACGGCAACTCGTCGGCCGAGCCCGGACGCAGGCCCGCCCAGCGATGCGTGACGCGCGCCCCGGTCAGCCGCGGCCAGAGTCGGCAGGCCTTGTGCTGCAGTCGTTCCTGGGTTTTCTCGTCCACCGACTTGTCGAAGCCGGCGTATTCGACCGTCGAACCCACAACCACCGAGCCGTCCCGGCGCGGGATCAGGTAGACGCCCTCGTCCATCACGATGCGATCGAGCCCGTTTTCCGGGCGGGGTTCGAGGCGCAGCATCTGACCGCGCACCGGAAACAGGCTGCCGGCGGGCAAGCCCGGGATCAGTGCGTCACTCCAGGCGCCGGCCGTGATCACCACCCGCTCGGCCGACATGTCGCCCCCGCCGGTCGCCACCCCGGTCACCCGGCCGTCCTCCACGAGGAGTCCCTCGGCCGCGCGATGCTCGAACAGCTCGATGCCGCGCGCCGGCAGGGTGTCGACCAGCGCGTCGATCAGGTAGGGGTTGCGGACGTTGGCGATCTCGGGCAGCCACAGAGCCGGGGCATGGTCGTCGCCGGTCCGCCACCGGTGAGCGATGCCGACGGACGCCAGCGTGGCGTCGATCGCGGCGGCGGTCTCGCCGGGCCCAACGGGATCGAGGATTTCCATGCCCGTGACGTGGCGTTCCGGGTCGATGGGTGAGTCCAGCGACTCGAGCAGGGCGGGGTAGCGACGCATGCCTTCGGCGGCGAGCGTGAGGACGGGTTCGGGATAGCGCCAGGCGTACAGCGGGCAGAGGATGCCGCCGCCTGCCCAGGACGCCTCGGTGCCGGCGCAATCGCGATCGAGCACGGCCACCTTCGCGCCGTCCCGTTGCAGGGCCAGCGCGCTGGTCAGGCCGGCGATTCCGGCGCCGACGACGATGATGTCGAAGCGGGTCGAACTCACGGGAGGGTCGTGCCACCTGGCGGTCGCTGTCGGACGCGGCCCGATTCCCGGCTTGTCGGAATCAGGCAGCGCCGGCGGGGATGATGCCGCGGGCGGCGTCCGGGAAAACTGGAGCGGGTGAAGGGAATCGAACCCTCGTCTTAAGCTTGGGAAGCTTCTGCTC
>CAYUAO010000047.1:0-13267 GCA_964442775.1 uncultured Halothiobacillus sp.
GGTCTCGAGCGATTGCGCCAGCGCGTTCTGCTGGATCAGCTGGTCGAGCAGGCCCGGGAACAGCACCTCGTCGGGCAGCTGCTGGTACTGGCGCGGCAGGGTCTGCCGGGCGACGATCATGTGACCGATCGTGATCTCGGTGTCGCCCACCGTGGCGATCACGGTATCGGCGTCCTGCGCGGCCAGGGGCGCGGCGGCGAGGCCGAGGGCGAACCCCCCGGCGAGCGCGGCGAGGCGGGGCTGCATGCGCGATGCTCCTTTCGTGCCGCACGGGGGCGGCGTTGACTCCGAAAGAGCGGCCTCTTACATCGCCTCAGGTCCGAGGGCCGGGCCGCTCGCGTCACGCGCTTCGTAACGCCGCGAGGGAGGGTCGGCAACCGCCCTCGCCTCAGAACGCGCGCACGAAAGCGAGATACATGCTGGGTTTCAAGACCGTCGCACGAAAGGTCTTCGGCACGCCGAACGACCGCAAGATCAAGACCACCCGTCCGATGGTGGAGCGGATCAACGCGCTCGAGCCCGACTTTCACAAGCTCTCGGACGAGGGTCTGATCGCCAAGACCGAAGAGCTGCGCAAGCGCGTGGCCGAGGGCGAGAGCCTCGACGAAGTGCTTCCCGAGGCGTTCGCCAATTGCCGCGAGGCGGCGCGCCGGGCGCTCGGCCTGCGCGCCTTCGACGTGCAGCTGATGGGCGGCATCTTCCTGCACCAGGGCAACATCGCCGAGATGAAGACCGGCGAGGGCAAGACGCTGGTCGCCACCTTCCCCGCCTATCTCAACGCGCTGTCGGGCGCGCCGGTGCACATCGTGACGGTCAACGACTACCTCGCCCGCCGCGACGCCGAGTGGATGGGCAAGGTCTTTGCCGCGCTCGGCATGACGACCGGCGTGGTCGTGCCCCAGCAGCCCGACACCGAAAAGAAGGCGGCCTACAAGGCCGACATCACCTACGCCACCAACAACGAGCTCGGCTTCGACTACCTGCGCGACAACATGGCCTTCTCCGCCGAGCAGATCATGCAGCGCGAGCCGGTCTTCGCCATCGTCGACGAGGTCGACTCGATCCTGATCGACGAGGCGCGCACGCCGCTGATCATCTCGGGCCCGGCGGCCGATTCCTCGGCGACCTACCACACCATCAACGGGCTGATCCCCGAGCTCAAGCGCCAGGAACGCGAGGAACCCAAGGACGACGAACCGCCGCTGACCGACGAGGAGCGCGGCGACTTCACCGTCGACGAGAAGAACAAGCAGGTCTTTCTCACCGAGCAGGGCTTCGACAAGGCCGAGCAGTTGCTGGTCCAGGCCGGCCTGCTCGAGGAAGGCGAGTCGCTCTACGACTCGCACAACATCATGCTGCTCTCGCACCTGACCGCTGCCCTGCGTGCGCACGCGATCTACAAGCGCAACGTCGACTACATCGTCAAGGGTGACGACGTGATCATTGTCGACGAATTCACCGGGCGGACGCTGGCCGGGCGGCGCTGGTCCGAGGGGCTCCACCAGGCGGTCGAGGCCAAGGAGGGCGTGACGATCAAGCCCGAGAACCAGACGCTCGCCTCGATCACCTTCCAGAACTACTTCCGTCTCTACCCCAAGCTTGCCGGCATGACCGGTACGGCGATCACCGAAGCCCGCGAGCTGGGTGAGATCTATGGCCTGGACGTGATCCAGATCCCGACCAACCGCCCGGTCCAGCGGACCGACCACGGCGATCTCGTCTTCCTGACCGCCGAGGAGAAGTTCGAGGCGATCACCAGGGACGTGCAGGCCGCGCGCGATCGTGGTCAGCCCACGCTGGTGGGTACCGCCTCGATCGAGGCCTCGGAGCAGGTGTCCGAAGCGCTGAAGCAGGCCGGCATCCCGCACAACGTGCTCAACGCGAAGAACCACATGAGCGAGGCGGAGATCATCGCCGAGGCCGGTCGGCCCGGCGCGGTGACCATCGCCACCAACATGGCCGGCCGCGGCACGGACATCGTGCTGGGCGGCAACCTCGAGCAGGAGCTGCTCGAGCTCGGCCCGGACGCCTCCGAGGAGGAACGCGAGCGCGTGCGTCGGGACTGGGAGAAGCGCCACGAGCAGGTGCTCGAGGCCGGTGGCCTGCACGTGGTGGGCACCGAGCGTCACGAGTCGCGCCGTATCGACAACCAGCTGCGCGGCCGGGCCGGTCGCCAGGGCGACCCGGGCTCGACCCGCTTCTTCCTCTCGCTCGAGGACAGCCTGATGCGGGTGTTCGCCTCGGATCGCGTCTCCGGGTTGATGAAGAAGCTCGGCATGAAGTCGGGCGAGGCGATCGAGCACCCCTGGGTCTCACGCGCCATCGAGAACGCCCAACGCAAGGTCGAGGGCCACAACTTCGACATGCGCAAGCACCTGCTCGACTACGACAACGTGGCCAACGAGCAGCGCAAGGTCATCTACGAGCAGCGCCGTGCCGTCATGGCGACCACCAATACCCGCCCGATCATCGATTCCATGCGCCGCGAGGTGCTCGCCGATCGCTTCCGTCGCTACGTGCCGTTCGGTGCGCTCGAGGAAATGTGGGACATCGAGGGCCTGACCGCGCACCTGAAGGAGGACTTCGGTCTCGACCTGCCGATCCAGAAATGGCTCGACGAGGACGACGATCTCCACGACGAGACGCTGCTCGAGAAGATCATCGACACCGCCGAGCGCCATTACGCGGCCAAGGAGAAGCTGGTCGGCGAAGACAATCTGCGCCAGTTCGAGAAGGGCGTGCTGCTGCAGGTGCTCGACGCGCAGTGGAAGGATCACCTCGCGGCGATGGACTACCTGCGCCAGAGCATCGGTCTGCGCGGCTACGCGCAGAAGAACCCGACGCAGGAATACAAGCGCGAGGCGTTCGAGATGTTCGGCAAGATGCTCGACGACATGAACTACGAGATCGTCCGCACGCTCACCCGCCTGCAGGTCGCGGCCCCCGAGGGCATGGAGCAGGAGGACATCAGTTCGATGCTCGATGAGCTGGTCGACAACCCGCGCGTCGACCCGAGCCAGTTGCGTACCCGCCACGAATCGGTCTCGACCTTCGCCGAGCCCGAGGAGTCCGCCGCCCCGGCACGCCCGTCGGGGCGGACCGGTGAGGACGAGGCCCCCACGCGCCCGCTTCGCCGGGAAAACCCGAAGGTGGGCCGGAACGACCCCTGCCCCTGCGGTTCGGGCAAGAAGTACAAGCATTGCTGCGGGAAGCTCTGACTTCGGGCGGCAAGTCACCGGCCAGAGGCCGAAATCGGGAGACAGGGAATGAAACGTCTGATCGTTGCCGTGGTGGTCGTGCTGGTGGCCGTGTTCGCCGCCGCGCCGTTGGTCACGGGACACCTCATGGAAAACACGCTGGCCGGCACCACTCACTTCCCGGGCGCTCGTGACGCGCTCGAGCTGGAAGTGACCGACTACCGGCGCGGCTATCTCGAGTCGCGTGCCGAATCCGAACTCTTGCTGCGCCTGCCCGAAAAGGAGCCGGTAAGGGTCCGGTTGACTCATCGCATCGACCAGTTGCCGGGCGTCGACGGTCGTTACGCCACCGTGCACACCAGCTGGGAGCCGACCGACTCCGATGTGCGCGCCGAACTGGTCGAGGTGTTCGGCGAGGAGATCGAGTTCGCCCTGGCGACAGCGCTCTACCCGACGGGGGCGAGCCGGTCGACCGGGGAGATTCCCGCGATCGATCGCGACGGGGTCGATTTTTCCGGTACACAGGCCCAGCTTGATACCCATGCCGACGGTCGTTTCGACTACCGGCTGGAGAGCGATCGGCTGGAGTTGGACGCAGAGGCCGACTCGTCCCTGGTTGCCGAAGGCCTGCGACTGTCGGCCTCCGGGCAGGTCGCCGAGGACGGCTTCGTCTGGGACGCTGACGGACGCCTGTCGCTCGACCACCTGGCGGTCGACGACGACGGCGAACAGGGGAGCGCGGAGGATCTCGCCCTGCGGATCGACACGGCGCGCGACGGGGAACAGTGGGGTTTCGCCCTGGATTATCGGGTTGGTGAAGCGCTCTTTGACGGGGAATCGTTCCGCGACGCGCAGATGCGTGTGGCGGTCGAGCGGTTGGACGCGGCCGCCGTGCGCGCCCTGAGCGAACGCGCCGAAGCGCTGCAGGAGCTCGCCGCCCGCGGCGGTTCGGTCGACGAGGCGTTTTCCGAGGCCGTGATGGCCGAATTGCCGGCTCTGATCAAGCATGGCCCGAGGGTGGCGATCGATCCGTTGCGGGCCACCACCGACGAGGGAGATAGCCGGCTGCGCCTGTCGGGCGAACTGCCGGCAGGGATGGCTGAAGGCGAGCCCAACCCGATGATGTGGATGGCGATGCTCAGCGCCCTGGTGATCGAGGGCGATCTCCAGGTTCCCCTCGCCCTGTTGGAAAAGTCCGCGGTGGCGGGCGGACAGCCGGCCGCCGTGGTCGAGGAGCAGCTCGCCCCGCTGGTCGCGCAGGGTTGGCTCGCCATCGAGGATGGCGTGGTCACCACGACCGTCGATTTCCGCCAGGGCAATCTCGAGCTCAACGGCACCTCGGCCAACCAGTTGCTGAACATGGCCTTCGGCGGTTGAACGGTCCAGTGATTCAGGAGAGCAAGGCATGAGCGTTGGATTGACCGCCCCGGCTGAAGGGGATCTGCATCCGATACCCGGCATCCGCATCGGCATCGCCCAGGCCGGCGTGCGCAAGGCCGACCGCGACGATCTTGCCGTGATGCTGTTGCCCGAGGGCGCGACCATGGCCGGCGTGTTCACGCAGAATCGCTACTGCGCCGCCCCGGTGGTGATGTGCCGCGAGCGCCGCGACAGCGGCGTCGCCCCCCGCGCGCTGGTGATCAACACCGGCAACGCCAACGCCGGCACGGGGCGCGACGGCATGGCTCGCGCGGAATCGGTCTGCCACGCGCTCGCCCATCGACTGGGTTGCGATGACCGGGCCGTCTGGCCGTTTTCCACCGGCGTGATCATGGAGACGCTCCCCTCGGAGAAGATCATCGCCGCGCTGCCGCAGGCGGCCGCCGAGGCGGTCGAGGACAACTGGCTGCGGGCCGCGTCGGCGATCATGACCACCGACACCATCCCCAAGGGGCGCTCGCTGACCCGGCTGATCGGCGGGGCCTCGGTGACGATCACCGGCATCGCCAAGGGCTCCGGGATGATCCATCCCAACATGGCGACGATGCTCGGTTACATGGGGCTCGACGCACGCGTGCCCAAGCCGGTGCTCCAGGCCCTGCTCGACGAGGTCACCGAGGAGAGCTTCAACCGGGTGACCGTCGACGGCGATACCTCGACCAACGATGCCTTCATGCTGATCGCCAACGGCCGGGACGGCAGCCTCGAGGTGACGAGTACCGACGACCCGAACTACGCCCCCCTGCGCGACGCGGTCGCCGAGGTGGCGGTCTTCCTCGCCCAGGCGCTGGCGCGCGACGGCGAGGGGGCGACCAAGTTCGTCACCATCGAGGTCAGCGGCGGCCGCGACCGGGCCGAGTGCCGGCTGGTGGGCAAGGCGATCGCGCACAGCCCGCTGGTCAAGACCGCCCTGTTCGCCTCCGACCCCAACCTCGGGCGCATCCTCGCCGCGGTCGGCTACGCGGGCATCGACGATCTCGACGTGGGCAACGTCAGCCTGTGGCTGGGCGACGTGCGCGTGGTGGTCGACGGCGGGCGCGACCCGGAGTACGTCGAGGCGCAGGCGGCGGCGGTCATGGCCGAGCCCGAGATCACCATGCACGTCGATCTCGGCCGAGGCACGGCAGTCGACCAGGTCTGGACCTGCGACTTCTCCTACGATTACGTCAAGATCAACGCCGAGTACCGTTCCTGACCGCGATGGAGCGGCCACGGACCGACATCGTCCTCGGGATGCTGCGCGAGCCGGACGGCCGCGTCTGGACGGAGATCCGCCCCAAAGGCAGGCACCTGGCAGGGCTGCGTGCCTTCCCGGGAGGCAAGCGGCGGGACGGCGAGACGCTGCGCCAGGCCCTGGGGCGTGAACTGGCTGAGGAGACCGGCATCCAGGTGCGCCGTGCCCGCCGGCTGATCACCCTCGACTGGGACTACCCCGACCGCCACCTGCGGCTGGTGGGCTACGAGGTTACCGACTGGCGTGGACGGCCGCGTTCGGTCGAGGGGCAGCGCCTGGCGGTCGAGGCGATCGATCGCGATAGCCGGGGCGAGTGGCTGGAGGCGATGCCGCCGGCCAATCGTGGCCTGGTCAACGCGCTGGTGTTGCCGCGCTGCCTGGCGGTCACGCCGCCGCTTCGTGACGGCGAACTGGCGGCCTGGCAGGCGGGCATCGAGTCGAGACTGCGTTCGTTGCCCGCGTCGATGCTGGTCAACCTGCGCCCCGGCCCGGCGGTCGAGGACCGTGACGTGCCCTGGCCGGCGCTGACCCGGGCGGTGCTCGCCGCCGGGCACTGGCCGGTGATCAACCCGCCCGGCGACCGCCCCTGGCCCGAGGGCCTCGACCCGCGGGTCGGCCTGCACCTGAACCACGCCCGGCTGGTGTCCACGCCCGTCGAGCGGGTACGGGAGGCGCAGGATCGCGGTCAGGTCGTGAGTGCGGCGGTCCACGATCAGGCTACCCTCGTGCGGGCAGTCGAGCTGGCCGTCGACCTCGTGACCGTCTCGCCCATCCGGGCCA
Source organism: uncultured Halothiobacillus sp. (assembly GCA_964442775.1). Classification (GTDB taxonomy): domain Bacteria; phylum Pseudomonadota; class Gammaproteobacteria; order Halothiobacillales; family Halothiobacillaceae; genus Guyparkeria. The sequence continues at coordinate 6,652 of CAYUAO010000047.1, forward strand.
CCGCGACCCATCCGGGCGTCGCCGGGATCGGCTGGTCGGCATTCGCGGACCTGGCCGCGGCCGCCTGCATGCCCGTCTATGCGCTCGGCGGCGTCGGCCCGCGCGACCTGCCGCGCGTCTGGCGGCGGGGCGGATTCGGCGTGGCCGCCATCTCGGCGTTCTGGTGAGCGGCCACTGACTATTCCCGGGAGAGACGAATGAGCATGAAACAGGCGAAATGGATGGTGGCGACGCTGCTGGTTCTCGGCGTGCTGAGCTACCTGTGGGGGCGCGCCCCGGACAAGCTGTCGATCGACACGCCGGGTGGCGGTGACCTGACCAGGGTGTCGCCTCCGGACGACTGTCCGCTGAAGGGCGAGGGCTGCCGGTTCGAGATCGAGGGCGTCGGCCGGTTCCACGCCCGGTTGCCCGAGGTGGTCGTGCCGTTGGAGAAATTCGCCTTCGAGGTGCGGCCGGAAGGCGAGGCCGCCAGCGAAGTGGGCGAGGTGCGCGTCGATTTCGACATGCGCGAGATGGACATGGGCGAGAACGCCTACCGCCTCGAGCGCTTCGCCGACGACAGCTACCGGCAGGATATCATCCTGCCCGTCTGCACCAGCGACGTCACCGAGTGGATCGCCCGCCTGAGCATCCGCACCACCGAGGGGGGCTATCTCGTCGAGCTGCCGTTCCACGTCGACCGCTCCCGTCCCGCCGGGCGGGACTGAGTCAGTCGGCGTTCGATACGCGCCGCAGCAGGACGTAGAGTGCCCCGGTGCCGCCATCGTGGGGCGGGGCCGAGCAGAAGGCGACCACGTCGTCTCGCTGCGGCAGCCAGCGGTTGAGAAGTGTCTTGAGGACCGGCTGGCCGTCGGCGGAGCGGTACCCCTTGCCGTGGACGATTCGCACGCAGCGGCGTACTTCGCCGCGTTCGCTGCGGATGAAGGCGGCGATGTCTTGGCGGGCCTGCTCGACGGTCATGCCGTGCAGGTCGAGCGAGGCGGACACGCTGTAGCCGCCGCGCTTGAGCTTGCGCAGGATGGTCTTCTGCACCCCGGGGCGGACGTACTGGATCTGCTCGCCGTGCTCGGGCGCCTCGGCGAGGTCGCTGACGGGGAAGGCGTCGGCCATCTCGTCGAATGTCTCCTCGCGCCGGGGGCGGGCGCTGACTCGCGGGCGATCGGGCTCGACGCGCTCGTCCTCGATCGGGTCGACGGGGCCGACGGCGTCGAGAAACAGGGCGCGATCTTCCGGATTGATGCGTGACTGGTCGTTCATGCGGGCATCATAGCCTCCCGGCCGGGGTTGGGGCCACGCATGACGGCTGATTTGGCGGACGGCAGGCGGTATCCTTGGCCGGACACATCCACTCTTCACGCGATTCGACAAGACGAGCAATCGATGCACATCCTGCTGAGCAACGACGACGGTTACCTCTCCCCCGGCCTGAACGTGCTGGCCGAACGCCTCGCCCACTTCGCCACGGTGACGATCGTCGCCCCGGATCGCGACCGCAGCGGCGCCTCCAACAGCCTTACGCTCTCCCGTCCGCTGCGTCCGCGCCAGCTGGAGGAACGCCTGTGGGTGATCGACGGTACGCCCTCGGACTGCGTGCACCTGGGGATAAAGGGGCTGTTGCCCGAGATGCCCGACCTGGTGGTCTCGGGCATCAACCACGGCGCGAACCTTGGTGACGACGTGCTGTACTCCGGTACGGTCGCGGCGGCCAGCGAGGGGCGCGCCCTGGGTCTGCCGGCGATCGCGGCCTCCTGCCAGTCCTTCGCCCCGGAATACCTGGAGTCAGCGGCCCACTGGGTGGAATGGCTGATTCGTCGCCTTGGCAACCACCCGCTGCCGGCCTACACCCTGCTCAACGTCAACGTGCCCGATGCGCCGCTGGAACAGATCCACGGCGTGCGCGCCACGCGGCTGGGTCGGCGCCACCCTTCCGGTCAGCTGGTCAGGGAAATCGACCCGCGTGGACGCGAGATCGTCTGGATCGGCGCGGCCGGCGAGGCCGAGGACGCCGGCGAGGGCACGGACTTCCACGCCCTCTCGGCTGGCTGGGTGTCGGTCACCCCGATCCACTTCGACATGACCCGCCACGAGGCGATGCCCGCCGTCGAACAGTGGCTGAGTTGAGGGCGGGGCGGTGATACGGCGCAACTACCGGTGGGCACGGCAGGCCATGCTCGAACGGCTGGTGTCGCAGGGGATCCGCGCCCAGCCGGTGCTCGACGCCATGGCGGCCGTGCCCCGCGAGGTCTTCGTCGACGAGGTGCAGGGCGTGCGCGCCTACGAGGACTGCTCGCTGCCCATCGGCCAGGGGCAGACTCTGTCGCAGCCCTACATCGTCGCGCGGATGACGGAGCTGGTCATGGCCGGGGAGCCGCGACTGGGCCGGGTGCTGGAGGTCGGGACCGGCTCGGGTTACCAGGCAGCGGTCCTGGCCCAACTCTGCCAGTCGGTGTTCACCGTCGAGCGCATCGGCGCCTTTCTCGACCAGGCCCGGGAGCGGCACCGCGCGCTGGGGCTGATCAATATCCGCTACATGCATCGGGACGGCTTCAATGGCTGGCCCTCCCAGGCGCCCTTCGACGGCATCGTGGTGACGGCGGCCCCGGATGATGTGCCGGCGGAACTCAAGGAGCAGCTGGCCATCGGTGGCCGACTGGTCATTCCGGTCGGGGCGCAGGGGGGCGGGCAGAAACTGACGGTGATCACCCGCATGGCGGAGAACGAGTACCAGACGCGCTGGTACGATCTGGTCTCCTTCGTTCCACTCCTGCCGGGTTCACTCACCTGAGGTCCCCGGTGCATCAATCTGCCGGCATGAGGTGCCCATGAGGCTGTTCGGCCCCCTTTATGACCGTGTCCTGGCCTGGTCCGCCCATCGGCGTGGCCCGGCTCTGCTCGGGGTGCTGAGCTTCGCCGAGTCCTCGTTCTTCCCCATCCCCCCCGACGTCATGCTGATGCCGATGGCGCTGGCGCGCCCGCGGTGCTGGTGGAGCTTTGCCCTGATCGCGACCGTGGGCAGCGTGCTCGGCGGGCTGCTGGGGTACCTGATCGGATACTGGGCGATCGAGGCGATCGAGCCGTGGCTGGCCGAGTCGCATTACGCGGAAGGATTCGACCGGGCGCGCGACTGGTTTGCCGACTGGGGTTTCTGGGCGGTGCTGGTCGCCGGTTTCTCGCCGATTCCCTACAAGGTCTTCACGATCGCGGCCGGCGCCCTGACCATGAATCCCCTCGGTTTCGTGGTGGCCTCGTTCGTGGGACGCGGTTCGCGCTTCTTTCTCGTTTCGGGGCTGGTTGCCTGGGCGGGGCCGCGGATCGCGCCGACCTTGCGCCGCTACATCGAATGGCTGGGCTGGCTGTTCGTCGTCCTGCTCGTGGCCGCCGTCGGCGTTTGGCAGTTGATGTAGGCCATGCATACGCCGAGTCCCGACCGCGACGTCTCTCGTCTGCGCCGCCTGGCGGCGGGGGTTCTGCTGTCCGGGCTGTTCCTCCTGCAGGGGTGTGCCACGCCGACTGACTACCGCAGCTGGGAGAGTGGCCAGCCGGTCTACTACGTCAAGGGCGGCGACACCCTCTATTCCATCGCCCTGGCCAACGATCTCGACTGGCAGCGACTCGCGCGCTGGAACGGCATCTCCGATCCGCGTCACCTCAAGATCGGCCAGCGCCTGCGGCTGAGTCCGCCGTCGGGAGGCGCAGAGCGTCCCGGGCGTACGGCCAGCCCTTCGGTAACGAAGAAGCCGGAGAAGGCCTCTCGCGAGCCCGAGTCGCCGAAGCGCTCCACGCCGGCCGCCTCGCCGGTCACCTGGAAGTGGCCGCTCGATGGACGGGTGCTGCATCGATTCGACGAGGGCGCGCCGGCCCAGAAGGGGTTGATTCTCGCGGCGGATATCGACACGTCCGTGCGTGCCGCTGCGGAGGGCAGGGTGGTCTACTCGGGGGACGGTCTGCCGGGATACGGCAATCTCGTGATCGTCAAGCACAACGCCGAGTGGCTCTCGGCCTACGCCTACAACAAGAGCCTGGCCGTGTCGGAAGGCGACCGGGTCCGCAGCGGGCAGACGATCGCCCGGGTCGGGGCCGTCGACCATCGCAAGCCGGACGAAGGCGGCCACCTGCTGTTCCAGATCCGACGTCAGGGCAAGCCGGTCGATCCCGAGCGATATCTTCCCTGACCCGGTTCTCCCGCTGGCGTTCCCTCCGCCGTGTCGGCTCCACTTTGCCGGTGTCGTCTCCCCAGGAACGGATAACTCCACGGCAGTAAAACTTTCGGTCGATCGTCATGTCGCAAGCAATAGGCAGGCAGGCGGTTTCGACGTGGTCGGATCCGCGCATCGATGTACATGTCCTGTACATGTATCCGCTACGTCGACTGCCGGTGATGCGCTCCTGTTGGCCGTTCACGCTGGTTTTTCCGCATGAATTCGAATATTTCGAAAACAAATTGTTGTTTTATTCGAATCTGCGGGGATTGATCGGTCCGACATACTGTGCAAAGGTTGTACACAGATTGGCTCAACGACAATCGCAACTAAGCGAGGGACAGGACATGGCACAGGCAATCATCAACGACAGCGCGACCCAGCCTGATCACGCCAAGGTGGATGAGCTGGCCGCCGACCCGGCCGAGGTCCCGATGGACCCTCGCGAGGCGGCTAAGGCCGCCGCTTCGGAGTCTTCCGAGTTCGCGCGAAACTTCAGCGTCGCCGACTCGGAGTCAGCCGACCCGGTTCGCCTCTATCTCAGGGACGTGGAGACCGAGCGTCTTCTGACGCCGGCGGAGGAAGTCGACTTCGCCCGACGCGCCCAGGCCGGCGAGGAGTGGGCGCGGCAGAAGATGATCGTCTGCAATCTGCGGCTGGTAATCAAGCTGGCCCGCCGCTACGTCAACCGCGGGCTCGACCTTCTCGACCTGATAGAGGAGGGCAATCTTGGTCTGATGCGTGCGGTGGAGAAGTTCGACCCCGAGCGGGGCTTTCGCTTCTCGACCTACGCGACCTGGTGGATTCGCCAGACCATCGAACGGGCGCTGATGAACCAGGCACGAACCGTGCGGCTGCCGGTGCACGTGGTCAAGGAAGTGCACTCCTACAATCGGGCGGCGCGCCGGATTTCCCAGAACCAGAACGGCGACGTCCGTCCCGAACAGATCGCCGAACATCTCGACAAGCCGGTCAAGGATGTGCTCAAGGTCATGTCTTACAACGAGCGCGAGTCGTCCTTCGACAGTCCGCTCAAGGGCGACGGCGAGTTCTCCTTGCTCGACATGGTCCCTGACGAGAACAGCCAGTTGCCCGAGGACGAGTTGCAGGACGACGGCGTAATGCAGTTGCTCGACCGGCTGATCGACAAGCTCGAGGGCAAGCAGCGCGAGGTGCTGATGCGGCGTTACGGCCTGCGCGGTCACGAGCCGGCGACGCTCGAACAGGTGGGACGGCTTCTGGGATGCACCCGCGAGCGTGTGCGCCAGATCCAGCTCGAGGCGGTCCGTCGCCTCAAGCAGTTTGCCGCCAGCGAGGGCGTGACGGCAGACGTCATCTTCAGCGAGTGATGCTCGCTCGTTCCTGATCCCTGCGGTATGTGGTGACACTGGCCGCCCCTGCCATCGGCAGCGGGCGGTTTTTTCTTGTGCGCGCCCGGGACGAAGACCGCCACTCGAGGACGCGCCTGCCGTCCGTCCGGGCGCTACGCGATCGTCGCTCCCGCGCAGCGAGGTCGGGAGAGAGGCGGGAAGGTTCTCGCCGTCACCGTCTCCTGAAAGGGCAGTGGGCTCGTCATCGGTTGGTCGCCCTGGAGGCACACGTGGAGCGGTGCACCGGGCCGGTCGGCCCGGTGGGCGGATGAACGTATTCCCTGGCTAATAGTTGGAGCGGGTGAGCGGGGCTGGCAGAATAAATCTCTGCCGATCGGCCCAGGTCGGTGAGCCAACCTGAGGGGTCCCGCATGACCGAGACGAAACCGGAATTCGACATCTGTGCCGAGGATCGAGTGCCGGTCCTGCTACATCGCGTCGATCAACTCTGGCGCCAGTTGCTGGATCACGAGCTTTCCCACCACGGCCTGAGCCAGGCGAAGTGGCGCACCATGGCCATTCTCTCGCTCTACCCGGAAGGCCTGATCCAGTCGGAACTGGCGGAGGAACTGGGCATCGAGGGCCCGTCGCTGGTGGCGATGATCGACCGCCTGTCGCGTGACGAATGGGTCGAACGGGTGCAGTGCGGTACGGATCGTCGCTGCAAGATCATTCGCCTGACCGAGCGCTCCTTGCCGTTGATCGACGAGATCCGCAGCAGCGCCGAGAAGCTTTACGCCCGCACCTTTGCCGAGGTGGATGTCCCGGGCGTGGGGATTCCGGAGGTGGAGCGTTTCATGATCGCCCTGCGCGACCGCCTGTTCGACAACCTGCCCGAGAAGAAGCGCCAGCAACGTCGTCGCAACCTCGCGCGCGCCGCTTCCGAGGGTTGAGTCCTCGGCCGGGGGTGATGCCTCGGTGACGGCTAGGGAAACTCTGCACGATTCGATGACGTCTCTGCGGGACCTCCAAGGGTCCAGATGCAAGGTGCGGTCCGCCGTGAAGGGCCGTCGCCCTTTACAAGGGCTGAACCGGATCGGCACGACG